>NZ_CP120233.1:4905000-5205000 GCF_030012985.1 Microbulbifer sp. VAAF005
TTCGGAAATGCAACGGGTTCTGTTTGTAATGAAAGAAGGCGTTATTTACAAAGAGTCCAGCGAGTTGCCAAGTGATGTGTTTCTTGAGCAAGATATCAGCGGTTAGTCGGTAGAGAAGAATGGCAGTGAAACAGCAAGGCTGTTGTGCTGTTTCACTGCTGGCAAGACATTAGCTACTACGGGGCAGCAGGGAAGAATCGAAATACGCTGTGAATATATTCAAGCCCCGAATGGCCCCAAGCACCGTGTATCCTTCCTGCCTCCGTATGTGAGTAGCTATTGCTCCGTATTAGTCCTCGAGTTCGTATACCAGATCCAGATTGACGGTAAGGGTGGTTTCTCCCGGCGATATAGGGGTGGAAGCGCTGTCTGCCATCCTGGCCTTTTCAGCGAACATCATGGGGCGTGGCATACCGCCGTTGCCATTTTCTGAAATACTGACAATGCGACGCACTTTTGTACCCAGCGCTTTGGCGTACATTTCTGCACGTTCCTGGGCGTCTTCAAGGGCTTTTTCCCGGGCTTTGGCTTGAACTGGAGCAGGTTCACCAATTTCGAAGCTCGGACCGTTGATCTGGTTGGCTCCAGCGGCAGTAAGATTGTCCAAGACCTTGCCGAGTTCATCCAGTTTGCGAACCTTCACGCTGACGGTATTTCGCGCGGTGTAACCAGTGATCCGGGGTTTTTTGTTTTGCTGGTACTGGTAGCGCGGAGACAGGTTAACGCCTGTGGTTTGAATATCTTTCTTGTTGATACCCGATTTTTTGATGGCGGCCATTAAAGACTCCATCTGATTGGCGTTATCGCGCATTGCCTGTTTGCTGTCCTCTGACTCGGTTACCACTCCGACAGAAATTTTTGCGATATCAGGAACCTGACTTGCCTCCCCCCGTGCAGCGATGGATACCATGGTCCCCCGGTCTTCTGGAGCCCGCTCGTTACCACAGGCGGTGGCGAGCAGGGCGAGAAGGGAAATTACTGAAATTTTTACTGCTTTCATAACGCTTCCTTATCCATTGAGTGCTGATTGTTGCGACGAAAATGGCGCCATTATTTTATAGATTGAATCCTGAACCGCAGCTGAGCCGGTGTGCCTTTTAGGTGTGAAATATGCTCTAGCGGCGGTGGTAAAAATCACTTTGTCCTCTTTGCTCTGAAGCTTTAAGAGTTAAAAACCTGCTGGTAAGTTTCATCCTTATCGTGATAGATGGCGAATCCCAGCCTGAGAAACTGTTGTCGCCGATCACACAGAACTGCTCGAGCCTTGAGCTCTTCCTGAACCCTCTGTGAGATTTCTGGTTGTGAGCAGTCAAATGTGAAAAAGTGGCCGTGACCTTCTTCCAGATCATGACAAATCAAGTTGTTGCGATTCAAGATGGGATGGTCTGAGTTATCCATGCTATTCAGGAATCGGGTTTGCGCATTGAGAACATAGCTATGTATTTTCTCGATGGTAATGCCTTCGCGATGGAATAAATCGAAAATAGCCAGGGCTTTGTAGAGTGTTGAATAGTCCATGGTCGCCCCAGCAAAGCGCAGCCAATTGTCGCTATATCCGACTTCTCCCGAGCGATTCTCCAGCTCAGCCATTTCTGCGAACCAGCCGGTATTTACAGGGCGCAGTGTACAGTTCGCAGGAATTGTCATAAAACACAGGCCTTCACCGGCGCCTAGGTACTTATATGACCCTGCCGTAAAAAAAACCTTGTCTGCAACGGTTGAAAGATCGATTGGGCGGGCAAAAAAACCGTGATATCCATCGATAACGAATTGTGTGCCATGCGGTTTCTGTTCCGCAACCTCCAGCAGCCGGGGAAACACCACACCGGAGTCAAAAAATACCAGGCTGGCATAGGCCAGATGGTATTCATTTTTATGTAGTTCGGTTTCAAATCTTTCCGCCAGGGTGGCGTAGGGTTCTTTGGCAACTCTTGTTACCTCTACTTGAGGAAGCTCTTCCAGACGTTGTAATTGTCGAGTAAAACTGTAGAACTCTCCGTCTGTAGTGAGAATGCGCAATGGTTTACTGGGATCGAATGAACTCAGTAGCCGATACACTAGTTCATGGGTATTTGGAGCTATAGCGATCAAGTCTGCCCTGGGTAGGTTGAGGGATTTTGCAATCGCCGCTTGCCATGAGGGTATCTTCTCCTCAAAAATTGGCCCCCATTTTTCATCGGCCAGAAGTGCTGAATCGCGCCAGTACTGCTGTACTGCATCAAGGGTAACATCGGGCCAGTAATGGTGGGAGTGGCAAGCCATGTGCAGCATGGAAGAGGGACTGCCACTGGGCGCCTGAAGGAACTCGCGATAGAATTTTTTATACATATGCGTTTAGCTTTAAAAAGCCGATTTATTTGTTATGGGCTGATTGTAGAGCTTGGCAACAAGAAGGAGTAGAGGGTGAAGTACTTACACACGATGGTTCGCGTAACCAATCTGGATGAATCTCTGACATTTTACTGTGAAAAGCTGGGCCTGCAGGTCGTTAGTCGAAATGATTATGATAAAGGGCGTTTCACCCTAGTATATCTCGCAGCCCCCGAGGATCTTGAAGCGGCCAGGGAGAATAAGGCCCCGACACTGGAACTCACTTACAATTGGGACCCGGAAAGCTACACTGGCGGGCGGAACTTCGGACACCTGGCATATCGGGTAAATGATATTTACGGGGTGTGCCAACGCATGATGGATCAGGGAGTGGTTATCAACAGACCCCCGAGAGACGGCCATATGGCATTTCTTCGCTCCCCAGATGGGATTTCCATTGAGTTGCTGCAAAGTGGAGAGCCTCTCCCACCACAGGAGCCCTGGATGTCTATGGAAAATCAGGGTGAGTGGTAGTCCGGGATAGTTGAAACCTGAGATAAATTCTGACGGCCAAGAAAAAGAGAAAGTGAGTGAAAAATACCAGTTGTATTCTACTGGCCGGAGAGACGGCTGCGCGGCGCATACGTGAAGAGGGATTGTCCCAGAGGCAATTTTCGACGCTGGTCGGCGCTTCCGGCGGTCCCAAGTGGCTGGTGATTAGCCAGTTGGATCGGGTATTGATGGGGGAGTTCTTCAAAGGGCGGGGCGAACCAATTGTCACCTTGGGATCATCTATCGGTAGTTTTCGCAACATGTGTTACGCAATGGCAGAGCCGCTGTCAGCACTTGAGCGATTAGAGCATCACTACATTTACCAAACCTATTCAGACAAACCTTCCCCTGAGGAGATTACTGCCGGCGGTCGCAAGATGCTACAGGCAGTGTTGGGTGCTGAAGGTGCTCGCGAGGTAGTGGAAAATCCCATTTGGCACAGCCACTTTGTGGCGGTCAGGGGCAGGGGGCCACTGGCCAGTGAAAACAAGGCACTGTTGGCGCCGGCATTACTCGCCTCGGCACTGGCAAATGCTGTATCTCGCAACAGCCTGAGCGCTTTTTGGGAGCGGGTGGTTTTTCATTCGCAAGAGTCGGCAGGCATTCACTTCCAGAACCTGAGCACCGAAAATATTCCGCTGACTGAGCAGAATACCTGTGCTGCTGTACTGGCCAGTGGCTGTATCCCTTTGGTTATGACAGGGGTGCAGACACCGGAGGGAGCTCCACAGGGTAATTATCGCGATGGCGGTATCACCGATTATCACTTTGATCTGCGCTTTCGCCACCCCCAGGGCCTAGTGCTCTACCCGCACTTTTTCCCCTATATGGTGCCCGGCTGGTTTGATAAAGGGCTCTCCTGGCGACGGGTTCGCGGAGATGCCATGCAATCCACTCTGGTTGTGGCTCCTTCGCCCAAATTCGTTGCCTCCTTGCCCTATGGCAAAATTCCAGACCGCAATGATTTCTACAAGCTCGACCGTGAAGACCGTTTGAAGTACTGGGGGCGGGTGGTTGATCTCAGTCGCCGGGTGGCAGATGATTTTTATGAAATTTGGCAAAGTGGCCGGGCAACTGAACATCTAATTGAGGTGGGTGCGGAGGATGTCCCTCATATGTTGGAGCAGGTCAGGGCAGCATAGGTATGGTGCAGGAATTTAACAGTCCCCAGGAAGAGTACCGCACAACCCAGGAGAGGGTTTATTTTCAGGTGCGGGATGCCATTCTGCGGGGAAAGTTTTTGCCGGGTAGGGCGATTACTATCCGGGGTCTGGCCTCGGAGCTTAATTGCAGTCCAATGCCGGTTCGCGAAGCGTTGCGTCGCCTGACCTCGGAGCGGGCCCTTGAGCTGTCAGATACCCGCCGGGTCAGGGTGCCGACAATGACCCCGGAAAAACTGGCAGAGATTTGTGCCGCTCGCGTGGCCCTGGAGTGTCAGGCCGCTGAACAGGCACTGCCATTGGTCGGGGATGCTGAATTAGCGCAACTTCGGGAGCTGGATGAGCGTGTAACAGAAGCTCTCGCTCAGAAAGACATCGAGCGCTATGTAACTACTAATCTGGAATTTCACTTTACCCTTTATCGCCTGGGGCAGCCCCATATCATCCTGTCCCTTATCGAGAGCCTGTGGCTACAGACAGCTCCCCTCCAGCACTTGGTTTTCCAGCGCTTTGGCGTGCAGGAGCTGCCAGACCGGCATCAAGATCTGCTCGAAGCTATTGCCAGTAAAGATGAGTTGAAGGTGCGCAAAGCCATTCAGCAGGATATTGAAGAGGGGCTCGGCTCTATCTCTGCAGAGGAGCTGCTGTAGCGGCTCCTTCCCCCCAGTTGACTATTTAGTTCCCTTTTTTTCTCCTCGCACTGGCGCGATTCGACCTTATGTTTTCGGTAAGGGCAGATAGACCTTGCGCTTCTGTCGATGGCCCCACTAGAATGTGATCACAAATTAGTGGTAACGATTTGGCCTTTTGAGCCCGATTGGTGGGCGCTGAGCAAGGCCTGTGAAAGCCAGGAGAGAAATATGAACAAGACTGAGCTGCAGCAACACGACCGTGAGCACCTGCTACACCCATTTACTGACTTCCATGACTTGGGCCAGCAGGGGACCCGTGTGATTACCAGCGCCGAGGGCGCTTACATCACCGATATTGATGGCAACAAAATGCTTGATGGCATGTCAGGCCTCTGGTGTTGCAACCTCGGCTACAGCCGCAAAGAAATCAGCAATGCGATCTACGAGCAGCTGAATACCCTGCCTTTCTATAACAGCTTCTTCCAGTGCACTACGGTGCCCTCGATTGAACTCGCCGACGCCCTGGCTGAAGTGACCCCGGCGCATATGAACAATGTGTTCTTCACGGGTTCCGGTTCCGAGGCAAATGATACTAACCTGCGCCTGATCCGCCGTTTCTGGGATATCCAGGAAAAGCCGGAGAAGCGCATCGTTATTTCCCGTAAGAATGGCTATCACGGCTCTACCATTGCCGGTGCCAGCCTGGGTGGCATGAGCGGTATGCACAAGCAATTCCAGCCGCTCGACTACATTGAGTACGTACAGCAGCCCTACTGGTTTGGTGAGGGCGGCGATATGTCTCCAGAGGAGTTTGGTATCCAAGCGGCTCGCAGCCTGGATGAGAAAATCCAGGAGCTGGGCCCGGATAATGTTGCGGCGTTTATCGCTGAGCCAATCCAGGGTGCTGGCGGCGTAATTATCCCGCCGGAAACCTACTGGCCGGAAGTCAAGAAGGTGCTGGACCAGTACGACATCCTGCTGGTGATGGATGAAGTGATTTTTGGTTTCGGTCGTACCGGTGAGTGGTTCGGTGCCGACTATTATGGCATGAAGCCCGACCTGATGACTTTCGCCAAAGCAGTAACCAATGGCTACTTCCCCCTGGGCGGTACCATGGTGAGTGATCGTGTCGCTGAGGTGATCAAAACCAAAGGTGGCGAGTTTACCCACGGTTACACCTACTCCGCGCACCCGGCTGCCTGTATGGCAGGTCTGGCAACTATCAATATTCTGCGCAACGAGAAGATTATCGAGAATGTCCGCGATGTAACCGGCCCCTACCTGTCCAAGCGTTGGGCTGAACTGGCGGAGCATCCGATCGTTGGCGAAACCCGCAGTCTGGGTATGGTCGGTGCCTTGGAGCTGGTAAAAGATAAGGCCAGCCGCGCTCGTTTTGATGATGACTGCACCGCTGGTGCGGTATGTCGTGACCTGAGTATCAAGCACGGTTTAGTGATGCGCGCCGTTGGCGATGCCATGGTTATCGCACCACCGCTGATTATGACCACTGAACAGGTCGATGAGCTGGTAGAAAAAGCGCACCGCGCCCTGGACGACACTGCTAAAGCACTGGCGTAACATAGCGGCAAGATACTCTGTTGCAGAGGCGGTCTGATACCCCGTTTTCCATGATTTGAATGGAAAAGGGATGCCGGGCCGTCTCTGCGTTTAGATTGGATCACCCCAGGCACCTTATGTCTCAAGAAAAAGAATTCACTGCCCAGCCCGATCTGCTGGAGCAGTCGCAAAAATTCCTGGCAGAGCACTCGGACCTAAAGTGGATCGAAGGCTTTATGTTCGATATCAATGGCGTGCCGCGAGGGAAGTGGTTGCCGGCAGAAGCTGCGGAGAAATTGCTCAAGGGCAGTCTGCAAATGCCGCGTAGCGCGGTCAGTCTCGATATCTGGGGGCGGGATATCGAAGACAGCCCGCTGGTATTTGCCAGTGGAGACAGCGATGGCGTTTGTCTGCCGGTTTCGCCTATTAGCCTGGCGCCCTGGCATCGCGAGTCCACTGCCCAGCTGCATATGCAGTTGCATGAGGCAGATGGCTCCTCTCTTTATGCTGATCCCCGCAGCCAGTTGCAACGTGTGGTAGAGCGTCTCGGCATACTGGGTTATACCGCCGTGTGTGCGACCGAGCTGGAATTCTATCTGCTCCGCGATGAGGTGGATCATCTGGCGCGTCCGCGCCCGGTTAGCGATAACGACGCCGAGCTGGTGCCTTCCACCGACGTTTACGATCTGTCCGAGCTCAATGCACAGCGACACTTCTTTGCCGATGTGCGAGCTGCCTGCGAGGCACAGGGTATTCCCGCAGATTCAGTATTGTCGGAGTGTGCGCCGGGACAGTTTGAAATCAACCTGTTGCACAGTGCCGATCCCGTTAAAGTGGCCGACCAAACATTACTGTTTAAGCGCTTGTTAAAAGGGGTGGCGCGCAGTCACGGCTTCCGCGTGAGTACCATGGCCAAGCCTTTCGGGGATCAGGCGGGTAACGGAATGCACGTGCATATGAGTTTGATCGACGCCAATGGGAAGAACGTTTTTGATGACGGTTCTGACACTGGCTCCGATTTACTGCGTTATGCCGCAGCAGGAATGTTGGCGACTGCCAACGATGCGATGGCGTTTTTCGCACCTCACAGCAACTCCTATCGCCGCTTCCAGGAGAGCTCTCACGCACCGCTGAACCTCTGCTGGGGATACGATAATCGCACTACAACTTTGCGTGTGCCCGCCAGTGATCCTGTGGCACGGCGTATCGAGCACCGCATTGCCGGGGCGGATGTAAACCCCTATCTGGTGTTAGCTGCGATTCTCACTGGTGTGTGTCATGGCATTGAGAACCAGATGGAAGCGCATGCACCTGTGGAAGGCGATGCCTATCAGGTGGAGAGTGAGAAGTTGATCAATACCTGGAGTGGTGCACTGGAGCGCTTTGAGCAGAGCCCTTTGTGGCGCGAGTACCTTGATCCGCGCTTTGTGGAATTGTTCTCTCTGTTGAAAAGACAGGAGCAAGCAGAGATAGCTGCCCGCGTTACCGATGTTGAATACCAGAGTTATCTGCATCGGGTATAAACATTGGCGGTGTGCTTTAGCGTCGATTGCCGTTTTAGTGAACGGCTTTCACGACAGGAGAGTTAGTGGGGAGTATTTCCTCTGCTATACCTAAATTTAAGTGCGTAATGTACTTGAAACTCTCCTCCTGAAAGTGTGTTCGAGAAATCTGGCCCGCCTTTTGGCGGGCATTTTTTTATTTTCGATTGACTTATTTCCACTTCCTGTTCGTATTAATCCCTTCTTTTAAAGTTGCCATGGCTTGAGTGCATCGACTGACACGGTGTGCGGTTGCTGGGCTTTTGTTGCTATTTTGGCTTGCGAGCACACATCCTTGGGCCAGGATACCAAGAGTGTGGACCGCTTCCGCCTAGCAGTCATTTCTCCGCCAGTGTATTCTTCCGCTTTACCAGCGAGGCACCCCAGGCGGTCGGCTTTTAGACGTTGGCATTCGAAGAATGTCTGTGCGAGAGCGGATAATGTTATGGGGTATAAGAATATTGCAGATGGGGAAACTATGACCGCCTTGGGAAATTGTGCAGACGGTCCAACGGCTGGCGAGACGCAGCCACTAAAAATATGCCTTTTGGGGTATCGCAGCAATCCACACAGTGGTGGTCAGGGCATCTACCTGCGCTACCTAAGTAAAGCACTGGTAGATGCTGGTCACTCCGTGGATGTTATTTCTGGCCAGCCCTACCCAGAACTCGATGAGCGCGTAAAACTCATCAAAATGCCAGGGTTGAATCTCTATGAAGTTGAGCGTCCAGCGCGGGCCTTGAAACCTCGCCACCTGCTGTCGTGGGCGGATTTTTTTGAATGGTGGAGTAAGCTTACCGGCGGTTTTGCCGAGCCTTATACGTTTGGCCGTCGGGTAAATAAATACCTGCGCAAGCACGGCAAACAATACGACATTGTTCACGATAACCAATCACTGTGTTACGGCTTGCTGGATATCGAGAAAAATGGATTGCCTGTTGTCGCGACAATTCATCACCCCATTACCCGGGATCGTCAACTGGCAATAGATGCCGCCCCCGATTGGCGTTTTCGTTTGCTGGTACGTCGCTGGCATAATTTTTTGAATATGCAGATTAAGGTGTCGCGGAAACTTCGCCATATCGTGACCGTTTCCAGGCAATCTGAGCGGGATATTATCGAGCAGTTTGGCGTGGCTCCCGAGCAGATTCACCTGATTTACAACGGTATTGATACCGAATTATTCAACCCAGGGGCAGAGAATAAGCGCTTGCCTCTGCGAATTATGACCACCGCATCGGCAGATCAGCCGCTCAAAGGTCTGCGCTTTTTATTACAGGCGCTGGCGGAATTGCGCCAGGAATATGAAAACATAGAGTTGTTGGTGGTTGGCAAATTACGCGAAGGTGGCGCTACGGAACGCTTGCTTCACGATCTGGATCTTCAGGATAGGGTTCAGTTTGTCTCCGGTATTTCTAACGAAGAACTGGTCGATAATTACCGCAAGGCTACAGCGGTAGCTTGCCCATCGCTCTACGAGGGATTTGGTTTACCTGCCGGGGAGGCAATGGCATGTGGTGCTCCGGTAGTATCCAGTGACGGGGGTGCTTTGCCTGAGGTGGTTGGGGATGCCGGAATTGTGGTCCCTGCAGGAAATCACGAAGCTTTGGCTAATGCCCTGCGCCAGGTTTTATCCAGCGAAGCGCTGCGAAAAGAACTCAGTGAGAAAGGTCGCCAGCGCATTGAAAATAAATTTTCCTGGAAAATCGCTGCAGAGAGTTTGGTGAAATATTACCGGGAAATTCTCGGACATACACTGGCGGAACAACCCAGTAGTCATGAAATAGAAACTCCGAATATGCGCAGTGCGGAGGCGGCTTGATGATTACTGTAGATCCCCAGCACTTAAATCTTCGCCCTGGCCAAAAAGTCCTCGACTTGGGGTGCGGTGAAGGGCGCCATTCCATTCACTTGATGATCACCGATGAGGTTGATGTTTACGGCATTGATCTGTGTTTTGATGATGTGCGCACTGCCAGTGAGCGAGCGGAACCTTTTCGCTCTCCCGAGCATTCAAAAGGTCGCTTGCAGTTTGGAGTTGCCAATGGCTTGCAACTACCATTTGCCGATGGGAGTTTTGATGTGGTTATCTGCTCAGAGGTACTTGAGCATATCCCCGATTACAAGTCTGTCCTGGCTGAGATTAACCGGGTATTAAAACCCTCCGGTATTTTTGCCGCGACAGTACCGGCATTTCTTCCCGAGTGGGTGTGCTGGAAACTCAGCGATGAATACCATCAGGTTGAGGGTGGGCATATCCGGATATTCCGCGAGCGCGAGCTGCGAGAGGATATTGAAAAGCTGGGGCACCACTATTTTGCCCGGCATAAGGCCCATGCGTTACATGCACCTTATTGGTGGTTAAAGTGTTTGTTTTGGGACAAGCCCGATTCCCGCTTGGTCTCTGCCTATCACCGCCTGTTGGTGTGGGATCTGATGAAGAAACCAGCCTTTACCCGGATTCTCGAAAAACTATTGAACCCGCTGTTGGGAAAAAGTATTGCTCTCTATTTTGTGAAACCTGCCGGGTCGACACAACGAGTGGATGCGTCCCTCTCTCTGCCTGAGGGAGCTGAGGCATGAGTAAAATTTCTGTGCCGGCAAAAGCTTCTGGTCTTTTCCCTGAAGGATTTATCCAGGATAGCGCCGCCTATATTCTCTCCCAGCAGCTCCCCGATGGCTCAATTCCCTGGTTTAACGGGGGCTATGCCGACCCCTGGGATCATGTTGAGGCCGCTATGGGGCTCGCCATTGCCGGAGAGTTTAGTGCTGCTGAAAACGCCTATTGCTGGTTGGCTGAGATTCAGCTGGAAGACGGCAGTTGGTGGGCCGCTTATAAAGATGGCGATATTGACAACCGGGAGCGCCGTGAAACCAATTTTGTTGCCTATGTGGCAACAGGAATTTGGCAATACTTTCTGATTAGTAGAGACACACTGTTTTTACAGCGCTATTGGCCGATGGTAGAACGTGCAATCGAGTTTGTATTGCGCTTGCAAACGGAATTTGGCGAAATTCATTGGGCGGTAGATTCAGAGGGCGCCCCTATGGAAGATGCCCTGATCACTGGTTGCTCTTCCATTTATAAAAGTCTGGAATGCGCAATTAATATTGCCCACCAGCTAGGGGTTGCTCGCCCTCAATGGATACTTGCCCGGGAAGCTCTGGGCGATGCGCTGCGCAATAAACCGGAGCGCTTTGATCGCACCTGGGAAAGCAAGGCGCGCTTTTCAATGGACTGGTTTTATCCCGTATTAACCGGTGCCTTTTCTGGTGAGGCAGCGCAGTTGCGTCTTCAGCAGCGCTGGGATGAATTTGTCGTGGCTGGTTTGGGTTGTCGTTGCGTCAGCGATGAGCCCTGGGTGACGGTGGCTGAGTCCTGCGAACTCACCATGTCCCTAATCGCTGCTGGCCAGCGTTCGCGGGCGGAAATTTTGTATCGCGGCTTGCACCGCTGGCAGGATAAAGATGGGGGCTACTGGACCGGTTATGTCTACCGGGATGAGGCCATCTGGCCGGAGGAAAAAACCACCTGGACTGTAGGGGCCATGCTTCTGGCTGCCGATGCGCTCGCCGGATTAACGCCAGCGAGCGAGCTGTTTACATCGGTGCGCCTGCCCCTAAATGCGGCGCAGGATTCCCAGGGTGTCGACAGTTTCGACGAGCTCGAATTGAGCGGAAGCCAGGGCTAGTTTGTAAATATCGTAGGGCGCCTGGCCGCCATCGGCGGGGTCCGGGAAAATGTCGTGGATCGCCAGGTAGCCACCGGGCACGATATGGCGGGACCAGCTGCGATAATCGGTCATGGCCGCTTCCAGGGAGTGGCCGCCGTCAATAAATACGAGACCCAAAGGGGTATTCCAGCAGCGTGCAGCTGTTGCGGAGGGGGCGACGACGGGAACAACCCAGTCATCCAATTCAGCCGCGCGAATATTCGCGCGGAAAGTGCGAAAACTGTCCATTAAATTGGCCTGGCCATCAAACAGTTCGGGATCGTGATACTCCTCTCCGGGCTGGTGCTCTTCAGATCCTCGATGGTGGTCCACGGCGAACAGGACGTTATCGGTCAGCTTACAGGCACTGGCCAAGTAAATTGATGATTTGCCGCAGTAGCTGCCCACTTCAAGACAGGGACCCAGTGAGCTGGCTTCAGCTGCCAGGTGGTAGAGAGCTTCCCCTTCATGGGCGGCGAGGAAACCTTTAATTGCTCGAATATCAATAGGTAGATTTAGGGACATGGGTAAACGCTTGCTATTTTTCGTGGCCGAAACACTAAACTGCCACTAATACAAAAGCAATTGGGTTTTTACTCAGGGCTCCGTAAATCCCATAAAATATAAGTAGAAATTAAAATATGCGTAAGGATCACAGGCCCTATTGGCTCAAGCGACTGCAGCTGCGTTGGCGAAAATGGCGAACAGAGTATTTCCTTCTGCCACAATTCGATGCGGTTGGGGTTGAGCCGGAAGTAATGGACCCGGGTTCTGTCCATGTTTTTGGCGGAAATGTTCGGCTCGGAAATTATCCTCACTTAATCTCCAACAACGAGAAGTGTATTCGCTTTACCACTTTTGGGCACAAGGGGGAGAGGCATTTATTACTATTGGGGATTTCGTATTGATCTCTCCAGGGGTACGTATTTCTGCGGCTCAATCTATTGAGATTGGCGACGCCTGTATGATCGCAGCCAATGTGTATATTTCCGATTCTGATTGGCATGGGCTCTACAATCGCACGCGGCCCTTCCGTTGTACCTCCCCGGTGCGCCTGGGTAACAATGTTTGGATTGGAGATAGTGCAACCATCTGCAAAGGTGTCACTATCGGTGATAATTCTGTAGTGGGAGCCGGCAGTATCGTCACCAAGGATGTCCCCGCAAATACGGTTGTCGCCGGTAATCCGGCAAAACCCATTAAATCAATTAATCCCAAGCGGCGAATGATTACCCGGGAGGCATTATTTGCCGATGCCTTTCGCCAAGCGCATAATCTGGATGAATTGGATAAGATGATGTTGGGTGGGAACACCTTATTGGGTTGGTTGCGCTCGGTATTCTTTCCCCGCCGTAGCGATTGAATGTGCAAGTATTAATAAAATGAAAAAAAGAAAAAGTATTGTCCTGATTGGAATGCCCGGCGCCGGTAAAAGTACGCTGGGGGTGTTGTTGGCAAAGGAGCTGGCACTGGGGTTTACAGATACTGATGTTTTGATCCAGTCCAGAGAGGGCAAGACTTTGCAGCAAATTATGGCTGAAAGTGATTATCTTAATCTCCGCGCCATTGAAGGGGAGGTTTTAGCTGAGGCCACCCTCCCCAGTGATGTTATTGCCACTGGAGGAAGCGCAGTCTATAGCGATGAGGGTATGGCGAATCTACGCAGTCAGGGTGTGGTAGTGTTTCTTCAGTGTTCAGCGGAGGAACTGCGTCGGCGTATCCACAATTATGAAAGCCGTGGCATAGCGAAGGCGCCCGGGCAGTCTTTTGCGGACTTATTTGAAGAGCGACAGGCCCTTTACCGGCAATATGCAGAAATAACGGTGGATTGTGACAGTAAATCACTGCAGGAAACGCTTAATCATTTACTTAATGCGCTGCAGGAGCTTGCAGAGTAACCGAAATTTTCTCAGTAAGCCCCATGCGTTAAAGCAAGGGGCTTTACTTTTCACACTTTTGGCTTAAAGTGGCAGTTGGGTGGTGTACTTCACCTGCTTGAGGGCAAAGGTGGAGTTGACTGAGGCCACGTTTGGCAGGTGTACCAGGGAGCGCTTCAGTAATTGCTCATAGTGTTCCACACTATCCACTACAACGCGCAGGACATAGTCTTTGTCTCCGCTGGTGGAATAGCACTCTACTACCTCCTGGACATCCTGAACTGCTGATTCAAAGTTGTTCAGGGATTCCTCATCGTGATTGTGGATGGTAACGTAGCAGTATACGGTGACACCTAGATCCAATTTGCGTGGGTCCAGCAAGGTAACACGGCCACGGATAATACCTTCGGCTTCCAACCGCTTGATTCTGCGCCAGCAGGGAGTGTGCGAAAGACCGACTTTATCGCCCAGCTCTGCCATGGAGTAATCTGCGTTCTCCTGCAGCGCTCGCAGAATCTTACGGTCAAAATCATCCAGGTCTGTCGAACGCTTCATAAAGACTCCTATCCTATAAAAATTATCTAAATCGAAACTTCTATCACAAATTTACGCATATTTGCGTGAATAAAGCAATGCTCTATTGCGCTTAACGAACTAGTATGACCTGACTAAACCGTTTCGGGATAGGTGCAGTGTGCCCTCAGCCGCTCTGGGACTTTGCGGCAAATATAAAAACAGGCGCACATGACCACAGAAAACGGACTATTCGGAAGAATAATGACTAATAACTCGAACCGGGTTTCGAGAAGAATAATTAACCGGAAGTAGGTGTATGACTGAAAAAGTAACCAGTCCTCAAAGTACGGCGGATTCCCAAGTAAAAAAACAGGTTTCATTGGACGACCGCTACACCATGCTCAAGGGCCGTGTGCTCCTTTCAGGTATCCAGGCCCTTGTGCGCTTACCCATAGATCAGATGCGAATGGACCGGGATCGCGACCTCAATACCGCGACTTTTATCTCCGGTTATCGGGGGTCTCCCTTAGGTGGCTACGACCTGCAGTTATCCAGGGCGAAAAAACTGCTGGGAGAGTACAACATCCGTTTCCAGCCTGGCGTCAATGAAGAGTTGGCGGCTACGGCAGTTTGGGGTTCCCAGCAGGTGGGCTTGTTCCAGGGCGCAGAAGTGGATGGCGTCTGCGGGATTTGGTATGGCAAGACACCGGGTGTCGACCGCTCCTGCGATGCATTTCGCCATGCCAACGCCGCTGGCTCCTCTCCCAAAGGTGGCGCACTGATCGTTGCTGGCGATGACCACGGTTGTAAGTCATCCTCCTATCCAGGGCAGTCTGAATTTGCCTTTGTGGATATGCATATTCCAGTACTTAACCCCGCCACCGTGCAGGAAGTGTTGGATTATGGTCACTATGGGCTGGAGCTGTCTCGCTTTAGCGGCTGCTGGGTGGCAATGATCACCCTGGCAGAAAATATGGATAGCTCTGCGACCGTGGAAGTGGACCCTGAGCGGGTCAAATTCCACTACCCGGATATTGAACGTCCCGAGGGCGGCCTGAATATTCGCAAGCAGGATAACCCTCTCGAGCAGGAAGAGCGCCTGTGGCGCTACAAGCGACCTGCTGCGCTGGCTTTTGCCCGCGCCAATAAACTCAACAAGGTTGTCCTGGAAAATCCTGAGGCGAGCCTCGGCATCGTCACCACCGGTAAGGCCCATCTGGACTTGATGCAGGCCTTCGAAGACATGGGTATCGATGAGCAGAAGGCCAAGCAGCTCGGTATCCGAATCCTTAAAGTGGGTATGACTTACCCGTTGGATGTGCCGGGTATCCAGGAGTTTGCCCGTGGCTTGGATACGCTGCTGGTGCTTGAGGAAAAACGCAGTTTGATGGAAGTACAGCTGAAAGAAGAGCTGTACAACGTCCACGTGAAGGACCCGAATTTCCCGCGTATTCTCGGTAAAGTGGATGATAGTGATCAGCCGCTGATGCCCGCTTATGGCGAGCTGTCGCCAGCGATTATTGCCCAGGTATTGGGTTTTGTTTTGGGTGAGGACAAGTTGGATGAAGGCGGCAAACACCGCTTGATGCGCCTCAATGCGCTGGCTGAACGTATTTCCCAGCAGACTGGCTCAAGTGTGTCTCGCTTGCCTATGTTCTGTGCCGGCTGCCCCCACAACCGTTCCACCAAGGTGCCGGAGGGAAGCCGTGCCCTGGCAGGTATTGGTTGTCACTATATGGCCCAGTGGCTGGACCGGGAGACTTATACCTTCACCCAAATGGGTGCCGAAGGAGTTAACTGGGTAGGGCAGGCGCCGTTTACAACTGAAAAGCATGTCTTTGTAAACCTGGGTGATGGTACCTATTTCCACTCCGGCATTTTAGCTATTCGTGCTTCCGTGGCTGCCAAGGTCAATATCACTTACAAGATCCTGTTTAATGATGCGGTCGCCATGACAGGCGGCCAGCCCCACGATGGTGAGTTGGCTCCGGACATGATCTGTCGCCAAGTTTTGGCAGAAGGGGTTCAGAAAGTTGTCCTGGTGATGGATAACCCGGATAAATACAAGGGTGCGCTGTCCTTCCCCAGTGAAGTTGAAATTCATCACCGGGATTACTTGCCCGTTGTAATGGATGAGCTGCGTGAGGTTGAAGGTTGTACCGTTATTATTTACGACCAGACCTGTGCCACCGAACTGCGCCGCAAGCGCAAGCGCGGGCTACTGCCTAAAGCCGAGGGGCGCCCCTTTATCAACGAGCTGGTGTGTGAAGGCTGTGGAGACTGCGTCCAGCAGTCGAGCTGTATCGCTGTTGAGAAAGTGGAAACGGCGCTGGGCGATAAACGCAGGGTGAACCAAACCGGTTGTAATCAGGATATGTCCTGCGTTAACGGCTTCTGCCCCTCATTTGTCACGGTGAAGGGTGGCAATATTGCCAAGGGCGCCGGGGTAGGTGACGTGTTGCGAACTGAAGCGGCCAAGTTGCCCTCGCCACAGCTTCCGGGCTTACAGCAGCCGTATAATTTCCTGGTTACCGGCGTTGGCGGTACGGGTGTAGTGACCATTGGCGCCTTGCTAGCGATGGCGGCACATATCGAAGACAAAGCGTGCAGTACCCTTGATCAGACCGGATTGGCTCAGAAGGGCGGAGCGGTTTACTCCCATATTCGCTTTGCGGCTGCGCCCGAGTCTTTGCAGGCAGTACGTATTTCCGACGGTCGTGCCGATGCCCTAATGGCCTGTGACCTGATTGCAGCCGGCAATGTGGCAGCTTGTTTGGTTAAACTGGATAAATCTCACAGTCGCGCGGTAGTGAATACCCACTTGAGCCCAACGGCGGCAACGGTTCTCGGGCGTGAGGATGTCCACTCACCGCAAGCGGTATTGGATACGGTGAGTGGCGCGGTTAATGAGCTCAGCTCTGTAGAAGCGCATCGCCTGACCAAGGCAGCTCTGGGAGATACGCTTGCCGCCAACATTTTTATGCTCGGCTACGCCTGGCAGAAAGGGTTGATTCCGCTAACTGAAGCCTCCCTACTGGAAGCGATCCGCTTAAACGGTGTCGCTGTGGAAGGTAATCTGCAGGGATTTGCTGCAGGGCGGTTGGCGGCAGAAAATCGCAACGCTCTGGACAAGCTGTTGACCCACGAAAAAGTTGCGGTAGAGGCACCACAAACTCTTGAAGCGATTGTCGCTCACAGGGTGGAGCACCTCACCGGTTATCAAAATGCGGGCCTCGCCGAGCGTTACCGCAGTTTGGTCGATACGGTGAAATCTGCTGAGATTTTAAAAGTGCCCGGGAATGTCCAGTTGGCCGAGGTGGTTGCGCGCAATTATGCAAAATTGCTTGCCTATAAGGATGAGTACGAGGTGGCTCGCCTATATACCGATAGCCGCTTTACCGAATCGCTAAAAGAGAACTTCAGTGGTGACTTTACCCTGGAGTTCAATTTGGCTCCCCCATTACTGGCGCGCTTCGATAAAGGCTTGGGGCGTCCCCGCAAAATGAAATTTGGCGGTTGGATGTACAAGGCATTTGGTGTTTTGGCGAAGCTGAAGTTCTTGCGTGGATCGGCGCTTGATATTTTTGGCTATACAGCTGAGCGAAAAATGGAGAGGGCACTGATTAGCGAATATGAAGAGTTGGTTAAGAAAGTTCTGGGCCAATTAAATTCGCAGAATCACGCTGCTGCAGTTGAGCTACTTCAATATCCGGATATTATCCGGGGCTACGGCCCGGTGAAGGAGGCCAATATTGAGAAAGCGAAAGAACAGCGAAATATCGCATTAAATCGATTTGAAAACCCGGTTCGGGATATAAAACTATCAGCGGAGGTTGAGGTTTTTGACCCAGCTAAGGCACAGCAAGTAGGTTAATTGCCCGTTTGATAAAGTGGCTCAAGGACTGTCTTGAGCCACTTTATAATCCCCTACCAAACCCCTTGTAGTCGTATGGCGAATTGGTTGGTTTTATCTCCAGTAAAATCATCGTCACCGAGGGTGATGTTCATCATTACGCGGACTTTGGGGTTGAAATAGTAATTGACCCCAAATGTAAAATTACTCGCTCGCAGCTGGCGAAAATCCCGATTCTCTATAGCGGTATATCTTGCGGCAACTTCCCAGGCACCCTCTGGAGGAGATGGTTTGATAGATTTAAATACCCCCAACTTGGAGTCGTAGGGTTTATGTTGGCCGGTAATTGCCCAGCTTCCCATAATGTACCAGGCGTGAACATCCTGTCCGCCAATAAAGCATCCGCTTATGGGGTCGCAAAAAAACTTGGAGGAAGACCGAAGAATTCCTCATAGGTCAATTCAGAAAGGTATATCTTCCCTGTGAAATGACCATACGCATACTCCGCTTGGCCGAATAGAGGGCCGTAAGTCGCAGCTAGCTCGAAACCGGTAGTATTGACCCGGCCTCCGCCATCTCCAAGGAAAAACTCATCGTCACCAAACTCGCCAAAAAAATTATCTGATCCGCCAGGTGTGATTGCTATCAGCTGCTCCGGCCCTCGTCGGCCCGCATAGGCAACTTCAGCAGTGATATCGGGACTGTCCTGATTCGCTTTTTCGTAGCTACGGTATACACCCAGATGAACTGTTGATAAAACATCGTTAATTGGAGCCCAGGTCAGTCGAGTTGCTGCGCCAAACCCCGAGTTCCTGGGATCGCCTGGGTCCCGTAAGTTGAATAACGTAAAACCAAATGTATGACAGCACCAATGCTTATGCCAGTCGATACCTTGCTGACGCCCACGCCCAGAATAAATACCTGCAGCGCTGGTAAATGCCCGCTCCATGAGCACTAGGTCATTGGAGCTTGTCAGCTCATTGATTGAGCGGCTGGGTTTAAAGTTGCCGATGGTTAGTTTTCCCGTATAGAACTTTGTTGCTAAATAGACGTCTCGCAATCCTCCAGTCCCATCGGATGCAAAGTCTCTCTCAAGTTTGTAGTTCCACTTCCAGATTTTGCCTTTCATTGACAACCTTACGCGGCGAAAGTCTGTGGTGTTAACCGGGTCTTCCAGATCTTTATCAAAAATATATGTATCGAAGTGAATTCTTCCGCCTAGTTGTGCGGAGAAGTTCCCATCGTCAGAGACAATTTTCAGTCCACCTTTTGTTTCGGCTTCATCAGCGATGGCTGGGAAGTAAAATAAAAATATTGAAGTGGCACAGCATGCTCCCCAATATTTCATTGAGCGCCTCTATTTGAGAGTTGTCATTGGTCACGGAAGAAGTGCTATTTGAGTTTAGCAATAGAAAAGGTTGGGGCGTGGCGGTGTGATGAGAAGAGGGGCGCAGAAAGCCTGCGCCGAAAATGCTCAGGGTGACATATTAAAGGCGCTCTAGCTTGTAACCACTGTCACTCAAAAACTTGATAACGCTACGATCGCCTACTAGGTGGCCAGCGCCGACAATAACGAAAAGAGATTTGTAATTTGGCCCCTTTAGGGCAATTTTTTCTGCCATCTTTTCATTGCGTTCAAAGAACAAAGTGTCATAAAGAGGTTTATATTCAGGGTTCTCTGTTAGACCATCCAGGATGATTAGGCGGTTTAATTCATCCTCATCACCTCTTTTCCATGCGCCGGTCAGCTTGGGCAAAAAGGATGAAATATCCCCAATTTGCTCGAGGGTTTGTTGAAATAATAATGCAGGGTTGTCCAGGCCATTTAACATTTGGAACTGTTGGAGAACTCCTTCCAGTTCCAGAATAGATTTCCCATCTTTTTTAGCTTTCAACAGAAAATGGCGATCAATGCCGAGCTCTGGATTGAGGCCGTGGGCTTGCATCTCAATCATGCTTATGGAAATCATGGCAATGGCGGGACGCTGCCGGATAAACATAGCTTCGGGCATATTCCGCTTTCGCATCCAAGATTTTAATTGGCTATAAAGCTCCGGTGGTAATTCGTCTTTTAAGGTGCGTTTTCCCTGGTATACAGACTCCATCTTGATTCGCTGCTGCAACAGGCTATCGCCTTCTGCAGCTAGAATATCGGCCTCGACGGCAATGGCGTCACTTTTGGTATAGGCTTGCTCGATTTTTTGATCTAAGGGGGTAAAAATCCTCAGTTGCCAAGTGAACAGAGCCTAATAAGTAAATGGTTTTACTATCTTTGGTCGCTTTCCAGAAGACACCTTTGTCGCTCTCAGCAGCTGAAGCACCTATTGTTAGCAGAAGCAGCGTAAAGGCGAGAAAGTAACTTATTTGTCGGTGAAGCATTTTCAGGTCCCTGAGTGGTTTGCCATTGCAAATACTATCACTAACACTTTCGGGTGCCAGGGGAGCTTTTGCGTATGGAGTCACTGGCTTGCAAATTAGTGATGATTTACTGGGAAATTATCTTATTGGAAGTCAAAATAGACCTTTTGGTTTGTTGCCACGGAAGTCAAATTGAAAGTTGTACAATTTTTGCCCAATCTAGAGCCCGGAATCACAGCAACTCTTGCGCTTGAGTTTGCAAGTGAACTGGTCAAAAACGGCCACGAGTCTCTGGTGATTTCTGCTGGTGGGCCATTGGAGGCGCGGTTTCGTCTGCACGGTAGTGACTTTATCAGCTTTCCAAAAACCACTGAGTCAATATGGTCTTTGCGGCATAAATCCCGCCTGCGTAAGATTCTTACGGGGTTGAACCCGGATATTGTCCATACCTATGGCCGTTTAACAGCTTTTCTAGCTTGGCGCGCCTTAAAGAGTGAGCCGGCTACAAGTCGGCCCAAGCTGGTACCTCTTGTGGATAAACCTTTTCCCAAAAGTTACTTAAATAAAGGTTTTCTGTCGGGAGATGGAATTATCGCAACCTCGCATGGGGTTGCAGAGAACCTGAGGAATTCCTCTGCCAAAATTGTTGAAAACTCCGTAGAGGTTATTTATCGCGGTATCAATATTCGCGAGTTTGATCGAGAGAAACCAGTGGCGAGCCAGTGGCAATTGAAGCTTTTGAATAGTTATCCTCAGCTGGAAGGGAAAAACTGGTGGCTGATGCCGGGAGAGATCTCTGCAAGTGGGGGGCAAGAAGAGTTTTTACATATGTTGGCCCAAGCTGCTGCACACAACGAAGATATTCATGGAGTGATTGTAGGGGCTTTGATGGATGATGATTTACGCTATTTGAAAAAACTGGAAGGGCTCGCGCAAGAATTGGATCTCGGTGGCAAGGTAACTTTTCTCGGTGAACGCCGTGATATGCGTGAGTTGTATGCAACTTCCCAGTTAGTTTTTCAACTCGCCAGTGAGAAGGATGAGAATGCAAAGTATTCCAAGGAAGCAATGGCGATGGGGCGCCCGGTAGTCGCTTATTCTGGAGGCTGTACGGGTGAGGTTTTGCAAAATTATTTCCCCGAAGGGTTGGTGGAGCGAGGTGATATTAAATCTTTAATACAAACAAGTTTGAATTTGCTGAACAAGCCAAACAACTCGAACCCTCAAGAGTTTAGTTATGCAGCTTCAGCTGGAAAAACCATAGATTTTTTTCAGAATCTTATAAGTTAATTTGGTGGGCACGCGAGTCGCTAGTAGTTGGGCTATAGCATTGAGTCTTTAAAAACTAAGATGTCCATTTAAAGAGGCAAAATCAAAGCCGGGGTTGGGTGTATTGGTTCTGGCGTTTGAAAAGTGACTGTATCTTAATGAAAGGATGTAGCCTCTGGAAAAGCGGTACCCAAGAGCAAAGTGCAGGGCAAAATTTAGTTTGGTGCTCAATCCGATATCACCGAAGTTCTTTTGGCTTAAGTAGGACGCGCCTGCACCTGCTTCAGCAAATCCGCCCTGAAATTCATTTCGAGGGTACCAGCGGAGAATTGGTTTAATTTCGAGAATATTTTGCTGCTGTTTCTCGCTTCGATGCTCAATTCGCATATGGGAGTAACTGCCTTGGCCCCACCATTGTAGTGAATTATTGCCAAGGCTAAATGAAGACAGTAAATGTGAGTAGCTAAATCCAGCCATTTCTGAAGCCGAGATAGAGCGATACTGCATCAATTCATTCCCAAGTCCTTTGCCTGCACTTACAATGAATTCAGATTCCGCGTGGATTGGCGGAGTAAGGAAGAGTCCGCAGGAAAAAATATAGGCGCAGTATTTAAAAGCACTGCACTTATCGTTAAAGGCCACTGATTTATGCATAGCTTCGCGGTACTAACTGATAGGGCTGTTTTAAAGACTAGTGGGAAAGGGTTCGATGGCAAGCTCCCTAAAGAGGCTTGCCACCGGCTTCTTCCTTTTCTAGCGCCACTGCCGTTTCAGTTGTCGAAGTGCGTCAGAATGTAGTTGCCTCGCGCGCTCCTGGCTAAGCCCTAACTGCTCACCAATAACCCGAAAAGAACAGTCCTTGTCAGAAATTAACCCGTACCTCAAGTTGAGGACTGTCCTTTGTCGTGCGGGGAGACGGGCAACAGCTTCACGGAGGCGCTGAGCTAGCTCCTGGTTGGTTACCAGTTCATCGGTATTGTACAGCTCGTCAGCTGGCGCATAGTCCAGTCTGGTGCTGCTTTGGTCATCTGCAACCGGGTCATCCAGAGAGCCGGTGGGCCCAGGTAGCTTTAACAGGCTCTGAATTCTCTCAATGTCCAGTCCGGTGTGGCGGGCTAGGTTGTCATCAGATGCGGGCTGCCCCTGAGCACGGACTTCGCCAATGGCCCTGTAGATTGCTCTTAAATCATCCTGAACATTAGCCGGTTGTCGGACTAGATCTTCGTTGCGCCTTAAGGCTAATTGAATTTCTTGCTGAATCCACCAGTAGGCATAGGTGGAAAATCGATATCCCATTTGTGGTTTGAATCGCTCAATGGCTTTCATTAATCCAACATTGCCTTCTTGAATTAAATCGATAAAGGGCACAGATGGGTTGCGAAAGCGTTTTGCGATAGCAATAACCAAGCGCAGATTACATTGGATCAGTTTTTTCCGCTGTTTTTGAAAACGTTGTAATAGCCCGATTATCCTGCTGCGACTGCGCCGATCCAAATGTTCACTTGTGAGGAGGATTTCCGTGTGAGCAATGATTAATCCATGGTCGTAGGCACCGGTGCTTCCTCGTTGTTCCACTCCCTCACTTCGCAGCTGGACCAGTTCGGTGCCGCTTTCCTGGAGGTTGAATATTAGCTTTTCCTCCAGGTCACGTAGTAGGCAGGTGGTGCTGTGTTCTTCCTCCGGGGTCAGTAGTTCAAGCCTATATAGATGCTTGAGATAGCTTTGCATTGGGGTGGTGCCGCTCTCGGAGAGGGATTCACCCGTTGCGTGGATCTCTTCCACGCCTGGGCCTTGCTCGACCTGGGGGTCGGGCTCGCTAGCGCCCTGGCAGGAGTCAGAGAGTGGTTCGCCTGTATCCTTCAGCCATTCTTCATCCCTTGAGTAAAAATGTTCTCGGGACAAGTGCTTAAACCTTCTGTTGGCTGTGTAAGTACTACACGCTGTTTAGCCTCTCAAGGCGCTTTTGGCGCCTATTCCTTTCTCACTATAGAAGAGTGTTGCTGAAAGTGCCTGGGTTGGTTGAAATTAGGAGGGTGGATTATTGACGGGAAATGATTGGGGTGGGTGCAGGCACCCACCAAGAGGGGCGCGGATACTACTTAACGCGTTTTACGCGAAGCTTTGGTCCACCGTCGGCAGGTTTCATAAAAAAGGAGCCGAACATGGCTCGTTCTACAACCACAAGGTCGCCGATTTTCCAATTTACTCCCTTAGAGTCATTTTGTTTCCACGTTTGGCCATTATTGAGGGAAATTAGACGCTTCTGGTGCGCTGCCATTTGGATTGCGACTATTTTCGCCTCAATATGTTTGGGGGCCTCTTCAGCTATCCGTTTTTGTTCTTGGCCAAACTCTTTAACTGCTTGCTGATCAAGGGAGTTGGCGATCCGGTCATAGCATCTGAGACGACCTTCTTGGGGTTTAATTTCAGAGCAGGATTTGACTTGGTTCTTTAACGAGTCCGCAAATATTGGCGAGGAGGAAAGTGCTAGCAGGGCAAAAATGATGAGGGCTTTCATAGTTCAGGGTGTCGACTTATTTGCTAATTATGACTTTTATTCTGCCTGACATGGTTGGCATGAACAAATAGATTTGGGAAAAGGCTCACACTTTTCAGCTTGCCAACATGAAAGAATTTGCGCAATAGCACAGATGGCCTGAGAAGCGGCCTTAATGGCTAATTTATTTGAGATGTTGGGTTAGGTTTGAAGTCAGGGGGTGACTAACTATGCCTCTAAAAGTCTGGCAAGCTATCAATAAGCAAAAAATCATAAAAGTTAACTATCCAGGGGCGGAAAGATGAAGGGGTTGCTAACACCTGCAGCACTGTTTGCTGTTGTGATTGGGTATGTGTCTTGCGAAGGAATAAGTCTCGCGGTGTCTGACCGGTCTGCAGCTTATGCTGTGGGGATCGTGCTTAGTGAGAGTGATGATCAGTCTGTTGACTACAACCAATACTCGGGAGA
Source organism: Microbulbifer sp. VAAF005 (assembly GCF_030012985.1). NCBI lineage: Bacteria > Pseudomonadati > Pseudomonadota > Gammaproteobacteria > Cellvibrionales > Microbulbiferaceae > Microbulbifer > Microbulbifer sp. VAAF005. The sequence goes on from NZ_CP120233.1 coordinate 4,929,304, forward strand.
CGCTCAAGATATAGAGCTGTTTGATGGCTCGCATATGATGGAGTTTGAAGGTGATGTATTTGCCGATGCTCCGGAGCATATGCCGCCAGTTGGGGAAGGCTCAGGTGCAAAAGATGGCGATGAAAAGGGCTTCGGTGAATAGTTGATTAGCTACCGAGTACAATTTCGATCAAGAGTTTCATGGACAAGCGCCCGAGACCGAAGTTCGGATTCTTGTCCATGGGGCAGGGTCTCTATTTCTTCTGGGCGCTAAAATGCTTCCCGCTTATGCCGTTGCTGTCTCTACCCATTAAGTAGAGGTAGGTGGGCATAATATCTTCTGCAGAGGTTACCGACTGGGGGTTTTCTGCTGGGTAGGCAGTTGCTCGCATTGTTGTACGGGTTGCCCCAGGGTTTAGGGAGTTGACCCGGGTATTGGAAACCCCTTCCAGTTCATCGGCGAGTACCTGCATCAGTCCTTCAGTGGCAAACTTCGATACTGAATAGGCCCCCCAGTAGGCTCTCCCTTTAACCCCAACGCTGGAGCTTGTAAAGACAACAGAGCCTGCTTCTGATTCCTCTAGCAGGGGCAGCATTGCCTTTGTTAGTCCAAACGCTGCATTAACATTCACCTGCATTACTTGTTGCCAAGTGTTGAAATTGTAATTGCCGATAGGGGTGCGTTGCCCGAGTAGGCCGGCATTGTGCAGGAGTCCATCCAGGCGGCCAAACTCGTTGCGAATAGCTTCTGCAAGGCTCTCGAAATCCTCTATTTTTGCTGCACCCAGGTCCATGGGGAAAATAGCCGGCTGTGGCCCACCGGCAGCCTCGATTTCGTCATAGACTGCTTCTAACTTGGGAGTTGTACGCCCTAGCAAAATTACCGTCGCCCCGTGAGCGGCAAAAGTCTTTGCTGCAGTTTTACCTATGCCGTCTCCGGCACCGGTGATAAGAATAATCTTGCTCTTTAATAAGTCGGAGGGCGCTTGATAGTCGCCAACAAAGTCTGACATGAAATATCCCGATACTGTCACCGGGCTTGGGTGCCCGGTATTACTTCAAGTTTCAAAAATAGTGTTGTTCTAGAAGGGGCCAAATTTCATTGGCGGAATTTACCAGGTGGTCTGCCCCCCAATTGGCGGGGTTATCTGTTGAGTCAATATAACCATACCCGCAAGCGATAGTTGGCATACCAGCCTTTTGGCCGGCGATGATATCGCGCTTGTGGTCGCCGATATAAATTGCTTCAGCGGGAGCGCAGCCAATCTGGCTGCAGGCTAAAAATAGGGGCTCGGGGTCCGGCTTGGATTTGCTGACGTGGTCAGGGCAAACAATTGCAGAGGCTGGCGGTAGATGGGTAAAGGCTTCCATCAGAGGAGTGGTGTAGGCCTCCGGTTTATTGGTGACAATCCCCCAGGGAAGGTTTTTTCAACCAGGTTGTCGAGCAGATTGTCGATGCCAGGGAAGGTGGTCGTCTTCTCTGCAAGGTGTGCGAGGTAGAGGTCCAGTAACCTTTGTAGTAATCCTGGGAAGGCAGGGTCACCTTCTTCTTTGTTAAACCCCAATGTGACCAGCGCCCTGGAACCATTGGATACGGTTCCCCGGATCGTCTCGTCAGGCAGTGGAGGTAATTGTTCCTGTTGGCGCAGTTGATTTAATACAACAATAAAATCTGGCGCTGTATCAAGCAGGGTACCATCCAGGTCAAATAAAACGGCTTTCATTTTGCAGTTCACTTATTCTGGTTTGCTGGCATACATCAAATAATTGACGTCGACATCCCGGGGGTTCAATTTGTAGCTTCGGGTAACCGGGTTATAAGTCATACCGGTTATATCGTGCGCTTCCAGGGACTCATCGCGCAGCCAGGCGCCCATTTCTGAGGGGCGGATAAACTTACTGTATTCATGAGTGCCCTTGGGCAGTAAGCGTAGGACATATTCCGCTCCGACTACGGCAAACAGCCACCCTTTAGGGGTGCGGTTGATCGTAGAGAAGAATAGTTTGCCGCCGGGTTTTACAAGTTTCGCGCAGGCGCGAATGACAGAAGAGGGGTCTGGTACATGCTCAAGCATCTCCAGGCAGGTAACAATGTCAAAGCTCTCGGGCGCTTCTTCTGCCAGTTCCTCTACTGCCACTTTGCGATAGTTGACGCTGACGCCACTTTCGAGGGCGTGGAGTTTGGCGACATTGAGTGGGGCTTCCCCTAGATCGATACCAGTAACATCGGCTCCCCTCTGTGCCATGGTTTCAGCCAGGATACCGCCACCGCAGCCCACATCGAGGAGCTTCTTACCGGCAACCGGAGCATACCCATCAATGTAATTTGCACGCAGTGGATTGATTTCGTGTAGTGGTTTGAACTCGCCTTCCTTGTCCCACCAGCGGCTGGCAAGTTGCTCAAATTTGGCGATTTCTGAGGGATCTACATTGCTCATGAACTTCTTTGCAAACTCCGTCGCTCGTAACCGGCACTTTTCAGTGATTGGGCCGGAATCAGTTATCTAGCGTAAATTTCCGCTGATTCTATCACGCCATATTTGCGCCCGCTGGATAACCTCAGTTTCGTTTAAGGTTTGTAGCTGGCGCTCCTTTAAAAGTTGTCGCCCTGCAACCCAGACATCGCTGACATTGTGTCCTCCGTTGGCATAAATCAACTGGGACACGGGGTCATGCAAAGGCTGCTGCTCTAGACCGCCGAGGTTGATAGCAGCAATGTCTGCGCTTTTACCTACCTCCAGGCTTCCGGTTATATCTTCAATTCCCAGTGCTTTGGCTCCGTTGATGGTCGCCATACTCAGTGTCTTATGCGCGGGTAGGGCTGTTGCGTTCCCGCTAACAGCTTTTGCCAGTAGTGCGGCTGTGTTGGCTTCGGAGAACAGGTCTTGGGTGTTATTGCTCGCGGCGCCATCGGTGCCCAGGGAAACGTTGATGCCGGCTTCCAGCATGTCATAGGTCGGGCAAAAACCTGAGGCGAGCTTGAGATTGGATGATGGGCAGTGAGAAACATGGGCGCCACTTGAGCTCACTAGCTCAATATCTCGCTGGTTGGTGGCCACCATATGTACACAAAGTGTCTGCGGCCCTAGCAGTCCGAGGCGGAATAGCCGCTCGGTGGGTCGCTCTCCAGTAGCATTCAGGGCGCTTTCAACTTCAGCGTGGGTCTCGTGGAGGTGCATTTGCATGGGGATCTGCGCTTCGGCAGAGCAGACTGCAATTTTTTCCAGTGTTTTATCCCCCACGGTATAGGGGGCGTGGGGTGCAAATACCACCTCAATTCGATCGTGCGCACGGTAATCATCGCGTAACGCCAATCCTTTGTGTAGGGCCTCATCGCTATTGCGGCTCCAGGGGGTTGGGGCATCCAGCACGGGGAAGGCGATATGGGCCCTGATTCCGCTCTCCCGCGCAGCAATGGCGACGGCTTCCGGGAAGAAGTACTGATCAGAAAAAGTGGTAGTACCAGAGCGCAGCATCTCGGCAATCGCTTGCCGGCTGCCGTCAGCTACAAATTGCGGACCTACCCAGCGTTGCTCTGTCGGCCAGATGTGTTGCTCCAGCCACTCTTTAAGGGGGCGGTCATCAGCGTAGCCGCGCAATAGCGTCATGGGTGCATGGTTGTGAGTATTGATTAACCCTGGAATTAGTGCGTGTTGCCCCAGGTCGACTTCATCTTTTGCCTTAAAGCGAATTGAGGCCTCAGCTGTGGGTACCAGGGCAGAGATTTTGCCCTTTTCTATTGCGAGCGAACAATTTTCGTACACTTTTTTCTCGGGTACGACGGGTATGATCCAGCGTGCGTGGATCAGGGTATCGACAGCTTGTTGCATGAGGACTTATCTGGTGGCTGCTGTGGGGGTGTTTTACTGTAGCCGCAGTCAAAGGGGGCGACAACTGTGGTTTGGGTTGCAGTTTTATATCTCATAGTCCTGCGGCTCCAAACATCTCAAACTATGGTAGAATCGCCCGCTTATCCCGGGCACAGTACGTACGCCCGCGCTATAAAAGGAACGCCGTAAGCCATGGGCGAATTAGCCAAAGAAATCTCTCCGATTAATATCGAAGAAGAACTCAAGCAGTCTTATCTCGACTATGCCATGAGCGTGATTGTCGGGCGCGCACTGCCGGATGTACGCGATGGCCTCAAGCCGGTACACCGCCGCGTGCTCTACGCGATGAGCGAGCTTAAAAACGACTGGAATAAACCGTACAAGAAATCAGCGCGTGTCGTTGGTGATGTAATCGGTAAATATCACCCGCACGGAGACACTGCGGTCTACGACACTATTGTACGTATGGCGCAGCCGTTTTCTATGCGTTACACCTTGGTAGATGGCCAGGGTAACTTCGGTTCTATCGATGGTGACAGTCCAGCTGCCATGCGATACACCGAAATTCGTATGGATAAGTTGGCCCACGAGCTGCTGTCCGACCTCGATAAAGAAACTGTTAATTTTGTCGATAACTACGATGGTTCCGAGCAAATGCCGGAGGTGTTGCCTTCGCGTGTGCCGAACCTCTTGGTCAATGGTTCCTCCGGTATTGCGGTAGGCATGGCCACCAATATCCCTCCCCATAATCTGGGTGAGGTGATCAAGGCTTGCCTGGCTCTGATCAATAATTCCGAGTTGACCGTCGACGACCTGATGGAGTACATCCCCGGGCCGGACTTCCCCACGGGCGCCATCATCAATGGCCGCGCCGGTATTCTCCTTGCCTACCGCACTGGCCGTGGCCGCATTTATGTGCGTGCCAAAGCAGATGTGATCCGCGATGACAAGACCAATCGCGAAACCATCATCATTACTGAGATCCCCTTCCAGTTGAATAAAGCGCGCTTGATCGAGCGTATTGCTGAGCTGGTGAAAGAGAAAAAGATCGAGGGTATCTCTGAGCTGCGCGATGAGTCCGACAAAGACGGCTTGCGCGTAGTGATTGAGCTTAAGCGGGGAGAGCTGGGTGATGTGGTTCTGAATAACCTCTATTCCCAGACCCAGCTGGAAAGCGTCTTCGGTATCAATATGGTGGCCCTGGTCGATGGCCAGCCCAAGGTATTGAATCTCAAAGAGCTGCTCGAGCACTTTATTCGCCACCGTCAGGAAGTGGTTACCCGTCGCACGGTCTACCTGTTGCGCAAAGCCCGCGAGCGCGGTCATATCCTGGAAGGTCAGGCAATTGCTATTGCCAATATCGACCCGGTTATTGAGCTGATCAAATCTTCCGCCACGCCGGCAGATGCCCGCGAGGCGCTGCTGGCCAAGGGTTGGAAGGTAGGGAATGTACAGCAGTTCCTGGAGCGCGCTGGCGCCGATGCCTGCCGACCGGACGATCTGCCGCAAGAGTTTGGTTTGCGTGATGGTGTTTACTACCTGTCTCCGGCCCAGGTCCAGGCTATCCTCGAGTTACGCCTGCACCGTCTGACCGGTATGGAGCATGACAAGCTGCTGGCAGAATACCAGGAGCGACTGGAACAGATTGCTGAATACCTGCATATCCTCGGTAGCTTCGAGCGTCTGATGGAAGTGATCCGCGAAGAGTTAGAGCAGCTGTCAAAGGACTTTAACGATGAGCGTCGTACCGATATCGTTGCGTCTCGCCAGGATCTGACCGTTGAAGACCTGATTACCCCGGAAGATAAGGTAGTAACTATCTCCCACGGTGGTTATGCCAAGAGCCAGCCTCTGACGGATTACCAGGCCCAGCGCCGTGGTGGTATGGGTAAATCCGCGACCCAGGTAAAAGACGAGGACTTCGTCGAGCATCTATTGATCGCCAACTCCCATGACACCCTTCTGTGCTTCTCCAATAAGGGCAAGGTGTACTGGCTGAAAGTCTACGAAGTGCCCACCGCTGGCCGAGCCTCCCGTGGTCGCCCAATGGTTAATATGCTGCCTCTGGAAGAGGGCGAGCGTATCAGTAGCATGATGCCGGTGTCCGAGTACGACGAAAATCACTTTATCTTCTTCACCACTGCCAATGGCACCGTGAAGAAAACCCCCTCACCGCTTTTGCCCGTCCCCGCAGTGTTGGTTTGCGTGCAATTGAATTGGAGGAGGGCGATCGCCTGGTAGCCACTGCGATTACCGATGGTGAGCGCGATGTAGCGCTGTTTACCAGCGCCGGTAAGGCAGCGCGCTTCTCCGAGTCCAATGTCCGCTCTATGGGCCGTGTTTCCCGTGGTGTTCGCGGTATTCGTATGCAGGAAGGTCAGCAGGTTATCGCTATGGTTATCCCTGAAGAGGGTGGCTCTGTGATGATGGCTACTGAGAATGGTTACGGTAAGCGCACAGCTATCAGCGAATTCCCCACTAAGGGACGCGGTACCCAGGGTGTTATTGCGATCGCGGAAAGTGAACGTAACGGTGCCTTGGTTGGGGCCTGTCAGGTGCACCCAGGTGAGGAGATGATGTTGATCTCCGACCAGGGCACTCTGGTGCGTACCCGTGTTGATGAAGTGTCTGTACTTGGGCGCAACACGCAGGGGGTGCGAGTGATTCGCCTGAAGGCTGGCGAGAAGCTGGTTGGCCTCGGTCGCATTGAAGAGACCGAAGATGACGGTGAAGAAAACGGTGGGGAAGAGTGACCCACCGCTCCAGACCACTAAGAAAGGCTGCGTTTATCGCGGCCTTTCTTGCCTTTGGCTCCCACGAAAAACGCTAAAGGCGCGATATCTATCCCTCTGAATGGCAATTTGTGCGTAGACACATCTAGTTGTATTTGAAACCTTTTTTGTATTGTGGAAATCAGCTCATGAGGAAGTTTAATTTCTGTGCAGGCCCTGCCGCTTTACCGCAGCCCGTACTGGAGCGGGCGCAAAGGGAGTTGCTCAATTGGCAAGGGCTCGGTTGCTCTGTAATGGAGGTCAGCCACCGCTCTCCAGAGTTTGTTGAAGTAGCTGAGCGGGCCGAACAGGACCTCCGCGATCTGCTCAGTGTGCCGAGCAACTACAAAGTGTTGTTTCTTCAGGGCGGGGCAACTGGGCAATTCAGTGCCGTGCCCTGGAATCTTCTCGGTGCCGGCTCATCCAAAGCTGAATTTATACACTCCGGTAGTTGGGCGGCCAAGGCGATCAAAGAGGCTCGTCGCTATGGTGAGGTAAATGTGGTTGCATCCAGTGAGGATCGCAACTTCAGCTATGCACCTGCGGCAGACAGCTGGCAGTCGAGTGGTGATGCGGCTTATTTCCACTATACCCCCAACGAGACAATTGGCGGTGTTGAGTTTGGCTATGTGCCGGAAGTGGAGTGCCCGCTGGTGGCGGATATGTCCTCAACTATTTTGTCTCAACCGATTGAGGTGGAAAAGTTCGGCGTTATCTATGCCGGCGCGCAGAAAAACATTGGCCCCTCAGGTATCGCTGTAGCCTTGGTTCGGGATGATTTACTCGATCGCTCACTGGAAAATATTCCTCGCAGTTTGAGCTGGAAGGTGGCTGCAGAAGCGGGCTCTATGGATAACACGCCGCCTACTTTCGCTTGGTACTTATCTGGTCTTGTCTTCCAGTGGTTGAAAGATCAGGGGGAGTTGATGCGATGGCTAAGCAGGCCGATGCTAAATCCAAAATGCTGTACGACTTCCTCGATAGCAGTGACTTTTTCTCCAGTCCGGTTGAGGAGGGAAGTCGCTCCCGCATGAATGTGCCCTTTGTATTGGCTGACGATCGCCTGGATAAGCAGTTTTTGATTGAGTCAGAAGAAGCGGGTTTGTTGAGCTTAAAGGGGCACCGCTCTGTGGGTGGTATGCGTGCGTCGCTATATAACGCCGTTCCCATGGAGGCAGTGGAAGCGCTTGTGGCATTTATGGCGGATTTTGAAGCGCGCAAGGCTTAGGTGGTTAATTCAATCTTGATGATTTCTAGAGAAAGTAGATAGACGAATGGCAGAGGAAACTGTGAGTGGCGACCAGCGACTGCTGGAGCTGCGCAATCAGATCGACAGTATTGATGGAGAGATTGCTCGCTTAATTAGTGAGCGGGCTCGCTGTGCCCTGGAGGTTGCAGAGGTTAAGAAAGCTACTGGCGAGGATGCTCTCTATTATCGGCCGGAGCGTGAAGCACAAGTGCTGCGCAAGGCTATGGAGCGCAATAATGGCCCGCTGACTGATGAAGAAATGGCGCGACTGTTTCGCGAAATTATGTCGGCCTGCCTGGCCTTGGAAGAGCCCGTCAAAGTGGCCTACCTGGGCCCTGAAGGTACCTTTACCCAGCAGGCGGCATTAAAGCACTTCGGCAACTCTGCCCAGAGCCGGCCGCTGGCGGCAATTGATGAAGTTTTCCGTGAGGTAGAAGCAGGGGCCGTCAGTTACGGTGTTGTGCCGGTAGAAAACTCTACCGAAGGGGTGATCAATCACACCCTGGACAACTTTATGCACTCCAACCTGAGTATCTGCGGTGAGGTGGAGCTGCGTATCCATCATCACTTGATGATCTCAGATGTAACGCGCCCAGAGTCAATCACTCGTATTTATTCCCATGCGCAGAGCCTGGCGCAGTGCCGCAAGTGGCTTGATGCCCATTATCCCAATGTGGAACGTGTTGCAGTTGCCAGCAATGCGGATGCGGCCAAGCGCGTTAAGGGTGAGTGGAATGCTGCGGCGATAGCTGGCGATATGGCAGCGGAACTCTACGGGCTGAAGGTGCTGTCGGAGAAAATAGAAGATCGCCCGGATAATTCCACCCGCTTCTTGATTATTGGTACCCAGCAAGTGCCTGCGAGCGGGGATGATAAAACCTCATTGATGGTATCAATGCGCAATGAGCCAGGTGCTCTGCACGATCTCCTGGAGCCGTTTCGTCGCTACAGTGTCGATTTGACTCGGGTAGAGACCCGGCCATCGCAGTCTGGCAATTGGACCTATGTGTTCTTTATCGATTTTAGCGGCCACCGCGATACCCAGGGGATTGCCGAGGCGCTAAAAGAGGTTGGAGGCTGTGCCTCAGATCTGAAAGTGCTGGGTTCCTACCCTCGCGGAGTGCTGTGATGGCGCAAGCTCAAATTGGCCGACTGCTGGTTGTTGGGATCGGTTTAATTGGGGGGAGTTTTGCCCTTGCACTGAAAGCTGCTAGGGCTTGCCGAGAGGTTATCGGGGTCGCTCTGGAAGAGAGTGTCTGCGATGAAGCCAGGGCGCTCGGTATTGTTGATCGGGCCAGCACCAGTCTAGAGCTGGTATTGCCGCAGCTGGAGCCGGGCGATTTGGTGTTTGTGGCTGTGCCGACACTGGCGATTGAGTCTGTATTCGCGCAGCTTAAAGAACACCTGCCGGCGGGAGTCACTGTGACAGATGGCGCCAGCGTAAAAGGTAGCGTGGTGGTAGCGGCAGAAAAAGTGTGGGGAAGTGCTCCAGATTTTTTGGTGCCAGGGCATCCAATCGCTGGCTCTGAAAAAAGTGGTGTTACCGCGGCGAGAGATGACCTCTATAGGGATCACCGCATTATCCTGACGCCGCTTGCGAATACAGGGGCTGCTCATTTGCAGCTCGTGGAGCGAGCATGGCAGGCCGTGGGAGCTGAGCCCCTGACAATGTCAGTGGAGGAGCACGACGAGGTTCTGGCTGCTACGAGCCATCTTCCCCATGTCATCGCTTTTAGCCTTGTGGACACTTTGGCCCACGATGCGGAAAACGAAAATATCTTCCGCTATGCGGCGGGAGGCTTCCGTGACTTTACTCGTATCGCTTCCAGTGACCCGGTTATGTGGCGAGATATTATGCTCGCCAATCGGGATGCCATCTTAAAGGCCATCGACCTATACAGCCTCAACCTTTCTTCCCTACGCGACGCTATTGCCTCCGGTGATAGCGCTGCCCTGATGGGGGTTTTTACTCGCGCCAAAGCGGCACGGGATCACTTTACCAAAATGTTGGCAAAACAAGCGTATTCGGAACCTATGCAAGAACAAGAGATTACTTTTATCGTGCAGCCGGGCGAGGCTGTAAATGGCAAGCTCAGGGTGCCGGGGGACAAATCCATGTCGCACCGCTCAATTATGCTGGGCTCCCTGGCCGAGGGAGTTACAGAAGTTGAGGGCTTCCTGGAGGGCGAGGATGCACTGGCAACCCTGCAGGCTTTCCGCGATATGGGGGTGGTAATTGAGGGGCCGGATAATGGTCGGGTTGTAATTCATGGCGTGGGTCTTAATGGCTTGCAGGCACCGCCCGGACCGCTATATCTCGGTAACTCCGGGACCTCCATGCGCCTGTTGGCTGGATTGCTTGCCGGGCAGGATTTCGACGTAACACTCACTGGTGATGAGTCCCTGTCAAAGCGCCCGATGAATCGCGTGGCTAACCCCCTGCGTGAGATGGGTGCAAATATTGAGACTGGCCCGGAAGGCCGTCCGCCGCTTTTGATTAAGGGTGGTAGTGCGTTGAAAGGGATTGATTACCCGCTGCCGATGGCCAGTGCCCAGGTGAAATCAGCGGTATTGCTGGCTGGGCTCTATAGTGAGGGTCAAACGTCTACCGTTGAGCCGGCGCCCACTAGAGATCATACCGAGCGCATGTTGCAGGGCTTTGGTTATAAGGTGGAGCGGGATGGTGCTCAGGCTAAGTTGGTGGGCGGTGGCTCACTGAAATCCTGTCGCATCGATGTGCCTGCCGATATTTCTTCAGCTGCATTCTTTATGGTTGCTGCCGCTATCTCTCCCGGTTCCGATGTTGTGCTGGAGCATGTGGGGATCAATCCCACCCGCGATGGGGTTATCAATATCCTCCGTGCAATGGGCGGCAATGTTGAATTGCTGAATATGCGCGAAGTGGGCGGTGAGCCGGTGGCGGATATTCATGTTCGCTATGCGCCCTTGAAGGGAATTCGCATCCCTGAGGATCAGGTGCCCCTGGCGATTGATGAGTTTCCCGCATTGTTTGTTGCGGCAGCTTGTGCAGAAGGTGAGACCGTCCTGACTGGTGCGGAGGAGTTGCGGGTCAAGGAAAGTGACCGGATTCAGGCGATGGCAAATGGCTTGATTGCACTTGGGGTAAAAGCTGAGCCAACACCGGACGGTATCGTGATCCAGGGCTGCAAAGAGGGTGTGGTATTTTCTGGAGGCACCGTCGATAGCTTGGGGGATCACCGTATTGCTATGGCGTTTGCAGTGTCATCGCTGCGCGCAAAGGATACAATCCGCATCCTTCACTGCGCCAATGTGGCGACCTCATTCCCGAACTTTGCCGAACTGGCAACGGGCGCGGGTCTCAAGTTGCAGTTGGCGTGACACGGGCATTCAGGTTTGGGCGGTTGTGGTTCGCTTGAGTGCATCCGCCAGAGATGTTGAGTTGTAAAGAAAATATGAGTGATACAAACGGGTTGCCACCAGTAGTTACCATTGATGGTCCCAGTGGTTCGGGTAAGGGAACCATTGCAAAGCTTTTGGCTGATCGCTTGAGCTTTTCCTTGTTGGACTCCGGGGCCCTTTATCGGGCTGCCGCTTTGGCCGCACTTAATAAGGAGGTTGACCTCTCCAATGACAAGTTGCTGACTGAATTGGCGAAAGACCTCGATGTACGCTTTACCGTGAGTGCCGGTCAGTTGCAGGTGTGGCTGGAAGAGAGTGATGTCACCGCAGATATCCGTATGGAGCGGGTAAGCATGGCCGCGTCCAAGGTCGCGGCAATTCCCGGAGTGCGGGCAGCGCTGCTGCAGCGCCAGCGGGACTTCCGTCAAGCCCCCGGCTTGGTTGCCGATGGTCGGGATATGGGCACTACCGTGTTTCCCGACGCGCCGGTCAAGGTTTACCTAACCGCCAGCGCCGAGGAGCGCGCTAACAGGCGTTTCGCTCAGTTGCAGGATAAGGGGGTTTCTGTTAGCCTCCGCGACCTGCTGGAGGACATCCGTGCCCGAGATGCACAGGATATGAACAGAAAAGCCTCCCCCTGGCTCCCGCTGAGGATGCGGTTGAGCTGGATAGTACGGGGGTGAGTATCGATGAAGTCCTCCGAAAAGTGCTCGATTTAGTTCAGGACCGTATTTCACCCTGAAGCTCGGGCAGTAAATAGTTTTCTAACGACAGCGGCCGGGATCAGCCAGAATCGCCCGGCCGTTATCGTAATCCGACCCGCGTGCTGGCAGCGCGGTTGGGGTCGCGGCTGGCGGTTGACTAGACTTAACAGTTACCAACGGCTGGACCCAGCACTATAGGTAATGTAATGAGCGAGAGCTTTGCTGATCTATTTGAAGAGAGCCTGAAAAGCGTTGAAATGGCACCGGGCGCAATTGTTACTGGTGTTGTAATCGACGTAGATAAAGACTGGGTTACCGTTCACGCGGGCCTGAAGTCTGAAGGCGTTATCCCTGCTGCACAATTCGCCAACGATAAAGGTGAAGTTGAGCTGCAGGTGGGCGACGAAGTACAGGTTGCCCTGGAAGCTGTAGAAGACGGTTTCGGTGAAACCCGTCTGTCCCGCGAAAAAGCCAAGCGCGCTGAAGCCTGGAAAATCCTCGACGCAGCTCACGCAGCTGACGAAGTGGTTAAAGGTGTTATCAGCGGTAAGGTTAAAGGTGGCTTTACTGTTGATGTTGCCAATATCCGTGCGTTCCTGCCCGGCTCTCTGGTTGACGTTCGTCCGGTTCGCGACACCGCGCACCTGGAAGGTAAAGAGCTCGAGTTCAAAGTTATCAAGCTGGACTCCAAGCGCAACAACGTAGTTGTTTCCCGCCGCGCCGTTATGGAAGCTGCCACCTCCGAAGAGCGTGAAGCTCTGCTGGAAAGCCTGCAGGAAGGCATGAGCGTCAAGGGTATCGTGAAGAACCTGACCGACTACGGTGCTTTCGTAGACCTGGGCGGTATCGACGGCCTGCTGCACATCACCGATATGGCTTGGAAGCGCATCAAGCATCCGAGCGAGATCGTGAATGTTGGCGACGAGATCGAAGTAAAAGTACTGAAGTTCGACCGCGAGCGCAGCCGTGTATCCCTGGGCCTGAAGCAGTTGGGCGAAGATCCTTGGGTATCCATCAAGCAGCGTTACCCAGAGAACAGCCGCGTGAAGGCTGTTGTAACCAACCTGACCGACTACGGCTGCTTTGCCGAGCTGGAAGAAGGTGTGGAAGGTCTGGTACACGTTTCCGAAATGGATTGGACCAACAAGAACATTCACCCATCCAAAGTTGTCCAGGTTGGCGACGAGGTAGAGGTGATGATCCTGGATATCGACGAAGAGCGTCGTCGTATCTCCCTGGGTATCAAGCAGTGCCAGGAAAATCCGTGGGATGCCTTCGCGCGTAAATTCGCTAAGGGCGACAAGATCTCCGGTAAGATCAAGTCCATCACTGACTTTGGTATCTTCATTGGTCTCGATGGCAGCATCGACGGTCTGGTTCACCTGTCCGACATCTCCTGGAACGAAGCTGGCGAAGAAGCTGTTCGCAAGTTCAAGAAAGGCGACGAAATCGAGACTGTTATCCTGGGCATCGATTCCGAGCGTGAGCGTATCTCCCTGGGTGTCAAGCAGTTGGAGTCCGATCCATTCTCCGACTACGTTACCACCAGCGATCGCGGCAGCATCGTTGTAGGTACTGTTAAGGAAGTTGACGCTAAGCAAGCAGTAATCACCCTGGCGGACGAAGTAGAAGGCGTACTGCGCGCTTCTGAAATCAGCCGCGACAAGGTTGAAGATGCTCGCAACGTTCTGAAAGAAGGCGAAGAAGTAGAAGCTAAGATCACCAGCGTGGATCGCAAGAACCGCGTGATCAGCCTGTCTATCAAAGCCAAAGACCAGGACGACGAGAAGCAAGCTATCAAGGATCACAGCAAGAAGCAGTCTGAACAAGTTCAGCCCGCTACTATCGGTGACCTGATTAAGGCTCAAATGAATAACAAAGACTAATCGTCTTTGAGTGTTCATAGCTTCAAATGGATCATTTGGAGCGACCCGAAAGCCGGACTGGGGTTGCCCAGTCCGGCTTTCTATTAGATGATTGGTGCTCTACTCCAGAATAATCAATGACTTACAAAGGTTGCGGAGCGCATGACCAAGTCCGAACTGATCGAAAGGATTGCGTTGAGGTTGGATCAGCTGCCAGTTAAGGATGTAGAGCTGGCGGTAAAAGTGGTGCTCGACACCATGTCAGATGCCCTGTCCCAGGGTGAGCGTATAGAGATACGCGGCTTTGGTAGCTTTTCTCTTCACTATCGAGCCCCGCGTACGGGCCGGAATCCCAAAACTGGGGATGCGGTTGATCTCGCCGGGAAATATGTCCCGCATTTCAAGCCTGGCAAAGAATTACGCGACAGAGTGAATCGAAGTATGCATGATGAGGCGAGTATCGAAGTATGATTGCTCCCTGGCAGCAGTATATGTACTGCTATTAACAGGGATGAGCTTCGTCGTTATTCGATAAAGTTATTTTGTGGAACGTGGAGGTTCCCTTGTCATTTTTGCGTTGGCTGACACGCATCGTCTATGGGGTCGTCGCCCTGCTGTGTATTGCTTTGGGGGTCTATTTCGCAGTTGCCAATCCGGAGACTGTCGCGCCAAATATTGTGGGCTATCAACTGCCGTCGGGAAGCGTGGGCTTCTGGCTTATCGGTTTCTTGTTATTGGGGTTGCTTCTGGGTTTTGTTGTCAGTCTGCAGCCTATTTTTATCAAGCGTCGCCAAGTACGGGCGCTCGAGAAGCAGTTGAAGAAAATGGAGCGGGAGCTACACTCCGCCCACCGCAAGGCCTCTGGAGACTGATTTGCTCGATTTTACCTATTTCTTTTTCCTGCTTGCGGCAATCGCGATCGGCTGGGTGCTGGGGCGAGGCAGTGCCAAAAAGAAAGTAGAAGATTACAGTGAGCAAGAACATGCCTTAGTGCGTTCATACGCGCAGGGCCTGAATTATTTGTTGAGCGAGCGCCACGACGACACCATCGATAAATTTATTGACTCCCTAGAAGTCAGTCAGGCTACTTTTGATACCCATCTGGCCCTTGGGAGCTTATTGCGCCGAAGAGGTGAATACGACCAAGCGATTCGAGTCCATCAAAATCTACTTGGTCGTCCCAGTTTGTCCAGAGTTAGTCAAAATAAGGCCCAGCTTGAACTCGCGTGCGATTATATTTCTGCGGGCTGGTTGGATAGGGCTGAGCGCTTGCTGCAAGAGTTGGTTGAAACTTCCCAGGAACTGAAGGCTGTTAGTCTGGAGCGCCTGATTGAGGTCTATCGGGATGAAAGAGAGTGGGCTAAAGCAATCCATGCAGTAAACCTGTTGCACGGTCGACGGTTCAAGCGCCTCTCAGCTGACTGGGCGCCGGTTCAAGCTCATTTTTGCTGTGAATTGGCAGAGGAGTCTATAGCGGCAAAGGATTACCTCAGTGCGCGGAAGCATATCGACTCCGCCCTGAGTTATGAGCGCAGCTCGGTACGGGCAAATTTGCTGTGGGGGCGCCTTGAATACCTGCTTGGCAAACCAAAAGAGGCTATCAAGGTATTGCAGCGAATTCCCAAGCAAAGTCCGGACTATATTCCTGAAATCCTCGAGTTGTTGATCACTTGTTACGGGGATTTGGGGGATGGCAAAGGATTGGATCGCTATCTTGAATCCTTGTTGAGGGAGCACCCATCGAATAGCGTATTAATTGCCCTGACCGAGCGTATTCAAAAGCAAGATAGCGAGGCCGCAGCGGCGGCATTTATGGGGAAGCAGCTGGCGCTGCGCCCATCATTGAGGGGGTTGGGACGTTTTCTCGATCTTCATATAGACAGTACAGAGGGTAGGGCGAGAGAGAACCTAGCCTTACTCAAAACATTAATTGATCAACTAATAGCAAGTCGCCCTCACTACCGCTGCAGCAATTGCGGGTTTTCGGGCAACCAGTTGCACTGGTTATGCCCGAGTTGTAAGCACTGGGATTCGGTGCGCTCCGTTAAGGGGATTGAGGGCGAGTAGGTTAACTATTGCTTCGCTTGTCAGGCCGACTGCTTGGTCGGGGCATTTTTTTGAAATGAATGAGGTATTTCTTGCAGTCTAAAGTTTCTTCTCCGGTTATCGTTGCTCTGGATTACGACAATGCTGAGTCTGCACTGGCAATGGCAGATCAGCTCGACCCGTCGCTGTGTCGGGTCAAGGTTGGTAAGGAGCTGTTTACTGCGGCTGGTCCGGATCTGGTGAAGACCCTGGTTGACCGGGGCTTCCAGGTATTTCTGGATCTTAAATTTCACGATATTCCCAATACTGTTGCAAAGGCAGTTAAAGCCGCTGCGAAATTGGGTGTATGGATGGTTAATGTCCATGCAAGTGGTGGTGAGCGGATGATGTCGGCTGCCGCCGAGGCCTTGCAGGAGTTTGGCGAAAATAAGCCTCTATTAATTGCAGTCACGGTACTTACCAGTACAACCGCTGAGGAGTTGGCTGCAGTTGGAGTAGCTGCTCCGCTGGAAAAGCAAGTGTTGCACCTAGCTTCTCAGGCTAAATCCTGCGGACTAGACGGGGTAGTCTGCTCTGCGCGAGAAGCTCAGCTACTGCGAAGTGAATGCGGCGTCAATTTTTCTTTGGTGACGCCAGGGATTCGCCCCGCGGGCTCTGATGCTGGGGATCAGCGCCGGACTTTGACTCCTTCTGAAGCTTTAGAACAGGGCTCTGACTACTTGGTTATTGGCCGGCCAATTACTGCTGCTCCCGAGCCTCTATCGGCCTTGAAGTCAGTACTGGCTGAACTGGCAGGTTAGGATGGTTATCTTGCTTCGCGACTTGTAATGATGTGTAATTAGGCCTGAGCCGACAGAAAGCTGCATGTTGATATCATGGCGTTGCTTGGGGGGGGTAATAGTAGTCCCAAAGTGAAACTGATAATTCACTGGGAGTTAACCATGAAATTGACCTACCGATTATTTTCTGTTGTTTTTGCACTGGCATTTTCGCTTTTTCTAAACCCTTCTGTGTACGCGGGGGAGTCGGAAAGTGTTGAGGCCAAAGAAGTTGTGTTGTCAGTCAATGTCAATAGCGCCTCAGCGATTGAGCTTGCTGAGAGGCTGGATGGCATTGGCGAGGCACGAGCACAATTGATCGTCAAATATCGCGAAGAGCATGGCCCGTTCACCTCTGTAGAGCAGTTGTTGAATGTGAAAGGGATAGGTGCGGCAACCCTGGATAAAAACAGGGGTGTAATTCGGCTCTAGTGAACACTGATCCCGGCTGATAGGTTTTTCATAGCCTCCGGTCGGGATTTTGAACTGATAAACAAGAGAGTCGTAATACATGAGTCGCCTTGGTGTCGTTCAGTTGCAATTCCCGGTAAGATGTAACGCCTGGATTGCATCAATCATAAAGCCTCAAATTTTATTGTGTTCTACATCTCGTTCTGATCTTCCCTCAATTGTTAGTGAATATTTCCTAGTTGGCTGGCCCTTTGGGTTGTCCAGCCGGGCTGCGTAGGTATCTGCAATTATTTGGTGTGAGTGTAATTGGAAAGATTGGTTTACGTGGAAGTGATAAAGGGTTAGTTGCTTGAGTAGTATGGCTTTGGAGTGGGTGGTTCCGTTACTGTTGGCTGTGGCAACAAGTTACGGCGCTACCTCGGTGTTTATCGTGCGAATGCGCAATTTTGCGCTCGATGTACCAAATAACCGTTCGATGCACTCTGTGCCTGTTCCTCGCACCGGGGGTTGGGCTTTTTTGCTGGGCTGCCTGGTTGCGATAGTGGTGAGTCCGCTAATTTTATCTCCATTGGTGTTGGCCGCATTTACGCTTCTATTGGTGGTATCCGCATTGGATGATCTAAGGCATGTGGCTATACATTTTCGGTTTTCGGCTCATCTTGTGGCGGTGGCCTTGCTTTTGTTTGCGCTGCCGGAACAGTTGAATTGGTGGTTTTACCCGGTATTTATTGTGGCTGGGGCCTGGGCTATTAACCTCTATAACTTTATGGATGGGATGGATGGCCTGGCGGGATCAATGACGCTTGTTGGCTTTTCTTCTTTGGGAGTGATTTGCGCTTTAAATGGAGATGCCGAGCTAGCTTGGTTTTGCGCTTTAGTGGCAGTTTGCGCGTCAGTTTTTCTGGTTTTCAATTGGCCCTCGGCGAAGATTTTTTAGGTGATGCCGGCTCCACAGGTATAGGTTTAGCGGTGGTTGCTGTTAGTTTATTTGGCTGGCAGCGGGAAGCGTTTGAATTATGGATGCCGCTGGTGATATTCGCACCATTTTGGTTAGATGCTACTTATACACTATTAAAAAGAATGGTGGCAGGTCAGCGTTGGTGGGAGGCGCATCGTGAACACTTCTATCAAAGATACGCAATTCGAGTTGGAGTAAAGAAAGCGCTCATTCTACAGTTGGGTGCGATGATATTTTTCTCTTCCGTGGCACTTGCAGTTGCTGTATTTGAGAGGATTTGAGCTGCCCCTGTTGAGAGGTGGCTTTATGTTTGTATGTAGATTCCGGGGAGTCATGTGACAAGAGTTTGGCGAAGTGTAAAGAGAATCCATAAGCCGGTGCTGATGTTGGCATTTGATATGCTGATGCTGAGCTTGGCCTTTCTGCTGGCTATGGCAATCCGGCTCAATGGCGTCGCACAGTTTCTTGAGTGGCGAATGTTTGCTTGCCTGGGGTTAACATTAGTCGCTACTAGTTTTATTTTCTTACGGCTAGGTTTGTACCGGACAATTATCCGATACATGGGGCAAAAAGCTATTATCGCGGTTCTGCAAGGGGTGACCCTTTCTGCCGTGATGCTGGCGCTCTTTTCCTACTTGACTACGGCAGGGGTTCCTCGTTCTGTCCCTGTGATCTACTGGTGCTTTGCGTTTATTGCTGTGGGTGGGTCCCGCTGGTTGGTCCGCCTTTACTATCAGACTGCACTGGAAATCCATAAAACCCGAGTGGCCATTTATGGTGCTGGTACTGCGGGTCTGCAAATGTATAAGGCACTGGTTCACGGGCAGCTATATAAGCCTGTCGCCTTTTTTGATGATAATGCCTCCAAGCAAAAGACCTTTATCGATGGGTTGCTGGTGTATAACCCCGCAGACATACTTGAAGTTGTTGCAGGTAAGGACATAGCAGAAGTTATTTTGGCTATGCCGGGAGTGCCTAGGCGCCGCCGCAGGGAGATAACCAAGGCGCTCAGAGAGCGAGGCCTGGTGGTAAAGGCGATTCCCGGAGTGGAGGAGCTGCTCGACGGAGTGGGGCGAGCAGAGGATGTTTCACAGACGTATGAGAATATCCTGGGGCGAGCTCCTGTTGAGCCTCAGAAGGAGCTCGTTTCTGGCTCCATCAGCGGCAAGGTGGTTTTGGTTACTGGTGCTGGCGGGTCCATAGGGTCAGAATTGTGCAGGCAGATATCGCAATGGAAGCCTGCCAGGCTGGTTGTAGTTGAGTCCTCTGAGTATGCCCTCTATCAGATAGAGCGCGAGCTGCGACAGCAGCACCAGGATGATGGGGTCCAGTTTGAGGTAACCGCGCTGCTTGGCGATGTGCGTAACACTGAGCGTATGGCGGAAATCATCCAGGGTTTCTCTGTGCATACAATTTACCATGCAGCCGCATATAAGCATGTGCCCCTGGTTGAGCAGAATGTCGTTATTGGTGCCGACAATAATGTCCTGGGTACCCTCTCCGTACTTGAGGCCGCAGAGCAGCATGGAGTTGAGCAGTTTGTGCTTATCTCTACTGATAAGGCTGTTCGGCCAACCAATGTGATGGGGGCCACCAAAAGATTTGCCGAGCTGATTTGCCAGGATTTTGGCCGCCGCTTTAATAAGATGCGCGTGTGCATGGTCAGGTTTGGTAATGTTATCGGCTCTTCCGGTTCAGTAATTCCCTTGTTCACGGATCAGATCAACGCTGGTGGTCCGGTAACGGTAACCCACTCAAAAGTAACTCGTTACTTTATGACAATTCCCGAAGCAGCTCAGCTGGTATTGCAGGCTGGGAGCATGGGGCGGAATGGGGATGTATTTGTTCTCGATATGGGTGAACCGGTTCGCATCTACGATCTGGCCGAGCGCTTGATTCGCTTGATGGGGCACACGGTAAGGGATGAAGAAAACCCTGATGGCGATATTGAAATTCAGCTCACTGGATTGCGCCCTGGGGAGAAATTGTACGAAGAATTGTTGTTGGGGGATAACGTGCTAGGCACGGACCACCCAATGATTATGCGCGCCGAAGAGGAGCGTCTCGACAGTGAGGCTTTGCAACTTCTGGTTTCGGAGCTCAGGGATGCGTGCGGCTCTCATGATTGCGAGCAGGTCCGCAGGATTCTTTGCCGGGCAGTAAAAGGCTATTCGCCCAAGCAGGGATTGGTCGATGTTGTCTGGTCGAGGCAAGGGCAGGTGCGGAAACCAAGTGGAGGAGCGACGGTAGAGAGGTTGCCGCTGGCCGGGGAGGCTGGCCCCCGCTAGCTGGTTATTTTGAGCGGCTAACCAACAGGGTTGGTCGCCATTTACCAGCCTCTGTGTAGATTAAAAATATTTGAGCAGAAAAGAAAAAGCCCGGATAGATGGAATCTATCCGGGCTTTTGTTTGGCTCCGCCTGCTGGGCTCGAACCAGCGACCCAATGATTAACAGTCATTTGCTCTACCAACTGAGCTAAGGCGGAATTTAATCTAACTTATAGAGCGCAAATTAAGCTGCGCTTTGAAATTTGGCTCCGCCTGCTGGGCTCGAACCAGCGACCCAATGATTAACAGTCATTTGCTCTACCAACTGAGCTAAGGCGGAATATCTTTTCGGCTGTGCCGTTGAGATGGCGCGTATATTATAGAGCACTTCCGAACAGGTCAACCCCTTTTTTCATCTTTAACTAATTGATTTGTCAGGAGATTATTTTTTGGGGTCATGCGCAAAATGCCGCAGGTCAGAGTTGGGAAGGGTAGGACGCTATTCTCTTGTAATTGTGGGTCGTATGACGACAGCCTACAATCCTGTGTTGCATGAATGATTAAGCGGTTGGGGGAAGTGTATGGAGTCGCGACCTTTTAAGGTGGAATCCAAGTATCAGCCAGCGGGCGATCAGCCTCTGGCGATAGAGCAGTTGTCAGAGGGGATTGATGATGGTCTGAGCCATCAAACGCTGCTGGGTGTTACCGGTTCGGGTAAGACCTTCACTATGGCGAATATTATTGAGCGCCTGCAGCGGCCGGCCATTGTGATGGCCCACAATAAGACGCTGGCGGCTCAGCTCTACGGGGAGTTTAAAGAGTTTTTCCCCAAGAATGCCGTGGAGTATTTTGTCTCTTATTACGACTACTACCAGCCGGAAGCTTACGTTCCCTCTTCGGACACCTTTATCGAAAAGGATGCATCCGTAAACGAGCATATCGAGCAGATGCGCCTCTCGGCCACCAAGGCACTTATTGAGCGGCGCGATGTGATAGTGGTCGCCACAGTTTCGGCAATTTACGGTTTGGGTGACCCCGATAAATATTTGAAGATGGTCCTGCATCTGGATCGCGGCGATCTCGTTGACCAACGCACTATCCTCAGGCGCTTGGCTGAACTGCAATACACCCGCAACGATGCAGATTTCCGTCGCGCTACTTACCGGGTGCGTGGCGATGTTATCGATATCTACCCGGCAGACTCCGATTTGGAAGCGGTGCGCTTGTCTCTTTTTGATGAAGAGATCGAAGAGATCACCATATTTGACCCGCTGACTGGGGAGCAGCTCAGGAAGGTGCCCCGGGTGACCATCTTCCCCAAGAGCCACTATGTGACGCCGCGAGAGACGATCGTCAGTGCTATCGATGAAATCAAAGATGAGCTGCGAGGACGCCTGGAGCAATTGCGTGGAAACAACAAGCTGGTTGAAGCGCAAAGGTTGGATCAGCGCACCCGCTACGATGTGGAAATGATGCAGGAGTTGGGTTACTGCAATGGCGTGGAGAACTATTCCCGCTATCTCTCCGGTCGTGAATCTGGCCAGCCGCCGCCCACGCTATTCGATTACTTGCCCAGCGATGCGTTGCTGTTTATCGATGAAAGCCATGTAACGGTGCCGCAAATCGGCGGAATGTATCGCGGAGACCGATCGCGCAAGGAAACCCTGGTGGAGTATGGCTTCCGCCTTCCATCGGCCCTGGATAATCGCCCCCTCAAATTTGAGGAGTGGGAAGGCTTGGCACCCCAGACGGTTTTTGTGTCCGCAACCCCAGGGGTCTATGAGCAAGAGAATGCGGGGCAAGTGGTCGAGCAGGTGGTTCGCCCGACAGGGTTGGTGGACCCGGAAGTCGAAGTTCGCCCAGCATTGACCCAGGTAGATGATGCCCTGTCTGAAATTCACCGTTGTGTGGATGCCGATCAGCGAGTACTGATAACCGTATTGACCAAGCGGATGGCGGAAGACCTGACTGAATATCTCTCCGAAAGTGGTGTTCGTGTCCGCTACTTACACTCCGACATTGATACTGTCGAGAGGGTGGAAATTATCCGGGACCTGCGTATCGGCGAGTTTGACGTGCTAGTTGGCATTAACTTGCTGCGAGAAGGCCTGGATATGCCGGAAGTTGCCCTGGTGGCAATTTTCGATGCTGATAAAGAGGGCTTCCTCCGTTCCGATCGCTCGCTGATCCAGACCATTGGGCGGGCTGCGCGAAATCTGGAGGGGAGGGCGATTCTCTATGCGGACAAAGTCACCGGCTCTATGGAGCGCGCACTTGAAGAGACTCGTCGTCGCCGCGAGAAGCAGTTGGCCTTTAACGAGGAGCATGGCATTACTCCAAAAGGTATCCGCAAGAGTGTGGCGGATATTCTGGAGGGAGCGGTGGCCCCCGGCGTGCCGAAGAAAGGGCGTCGCAAAGTTGCCGAGGGTAAAGGTGAGTACAAGGTGGATGTTGAGGCCCTTACCGATAAGCAGCGCTGGGCCCGAGTTGCCGAGCTGGAAGAGCAAATGTACCAGCATGCGAAGAACCTGGAATTTGAAGCAGCAGCAAAATTGCGCGATGAGATTACCCACTTAAAAGGTGTGGAATAATCCTTGCTGAAGGGCGGGACTTGGATCTACATTTTGATAGTCCCGCACCGCCTTGTTGGTGCTTGGTTACTCTTAAAAAATTTCACACAAAAGTTCAGTAAGTTGTTGAAAACACTGAAAAGCGGTGCTAAAGTTCGCGCTCTTCGCAGCACTGGGTTCCCCCGCTGCAGAGTTTTAGACCCGTAGCTCAGTTGGTTAGAGCGCTGCCTTGACATGGCAGAGGTCGGCGGTTCAAATCCGCCCGGGTCTACCACCTTTCTGAAGGATGGATAGCCCATCCAGATCAACAGTTTCATGAATGATTTCATGCGGTCTTTGGTAGGGATCGCCACTGAGAACAAAGGATAAACAATGCCCGTTGTTACTCTCCCCGATGGTTCCCGTCGAGAATTTTCTGCTCCGGTTTCCGTACACGATGTAGCCGCTGATATCGGCCCTGGTTTGGCAAAAGCCGCACTTGCTGGCGTTGTAGACGGCAAGGAAGTCGATACCAGTTACGTTATTGATACCGACGTAAATCTGGCAATTATTACTGATCGTCAGCCCGAGGGCCTGGAAGTGATCCGTCACTCCACGGCGCACTTGCTGGCACAAGCAGTTAAACAGCTGTACCCCACAGCCCAGGTCACCATTGGCCCGGTTATCGAAAACGGCTTCTATTACGATTTCGCCTATGAGCGTCAGTTTACGCCGGAAGATCTTGAGAAGATCGAAGAGCGTATGGAAGTGCTGGCGAAAGAAGACATTACTGTCAGTCGCCGCCTGATGCCGCGCAAAGAAGCGGTTAAGTACTTCCGCGAAATGGGCGAAGAGTACAAGGCTGAGATTATCGACAGCATCCCCAGCGATGAAGATATTTCTCTCTACCGTCAGGGTGATTTTGAAGATTTGTGTCGCGGTCCCCACGTACCTTCCACCGGAAGATTGAAAGCGTTCAAGCTGACCAAGGTGGCTGGCGCATACTGGCGCGGTGACTCCAACAATGAAATGTTGACCCGTGTTTACGGCACTGCCTGGGCCAACAAAAAAGAACTGAAAGCTTACCTGCGCCGCATCGAAGAGGCAGAAAAGCGCGATCACCGCAAGCTGGCGAAGAAATTTGACCTTTTCCATATCCAGGAAGAGGCGCCCGGCATGGTGTTCTGGCACCCGAACGGCTGGACCATTTACAGCACTATCGAGCAGTATATGCGTCGCCGCCAGCGCGAATTCGGCTACAAAGAAATCAAGACTCCACAGCTGGTAGATTTCAGCCTGTGGCGCAAGTCCGGTCACGCCGATAAGTTTGGCGATGACATGTTCACGCTGACCAGTGAAGAGCGTCAGTTCGCCATTAAACCGATGAACTGTCCTTGTCATGTACAGGTATTCAACCAGGGTCTGCGCAGCTACCGCGACCTGCCGCTGCGTCTGGCGGAGTTTGGCTCCTGTCATCGCAGCGAGCCCTCCGGTTCCCTGCACGGCCTGATGCGCGTGCGCGGCTTTGTACAGGATGATGGCCATATCTTCTGTAGCGAAGACCAGATTCAGTCAGAAGTTTCTGACTTTATGGATCTGCTGCACTCCGTTTATAAGGATTTCGGCTTCCAGGACGTTATCTACCGTCTCTCCACTCGCCCGGAGAAGCGCGTAGGTTCCGATGAGAGCTGGGATAAGGCTGAAAAAGCCCTGGCCGACGCACTGGATGCCGCTGGCCTGCCGTGGGAAGAGCTGCCGGGTGAAGGCGCTTTCTACGGACCGAAGATCGAATTCTCCCTGAAAGACTGCCTCGGCCGTGTATGGCAGTGCGGTACCATTCAGGTGGACTTCTCCATGCCGGGCCGCCTGGATGCCCAGTTTGTAGCGGAAGATGGCTCGCGCCAGTCCCCGGTAATGCTGCACCGCGCAGCCCTGGGTTCCTTCGAGCGCTTTATCGGAATCCTGATTGAGCACTACGAAGGTGCGTTCCCCACCTGGCTCGCGCCGCAGCAGGTGGCGATCATGAATATCACCGATCGCCAGGCCGAATATTGTCGCAATTTGCAAGATCGTTTGGGTGAGCTGCAATACCGCGCCACAGCTGACTTGAGAAACGAGAAGATCGGCTTTAAAATCCGCGAGCACACGCTTCAGCGTGTTCCTTATCTATTGGTAATTGGCGATAAGGAAGTAGAAAGTCAGACCGTGGCAGTACGTACCCGTAGCGGTGAAGATCTTGGTACAATGACGTATGAGTCATTCCTCGAGATCCTCGAGCAAGACGTGAATCGTCGCGGTCGTTTGACAGAAGATAATGCATAACAACTTGGCAACTGGGAGACCATAGCTATTAAACGAGACACTAAGGGACGGTCCAAAAAGGCCCGCATAAACGATCAGATTGAAGCGTCAGAACTCCGCCTGATAGGCGCTGATGGCGAACAGGTAGGCATTGTCTCCCTGGATGAAGCGCTGGAAGCTGCACAGAAAGCTAGCTTGGATCTCGTTGAAATTGCCTCGGACTCCACGCCGATAGTCTGTAAGATCATGGACTACGGCAAGCACGTATTCGAAGCTAAAAAAGCTAAGAATGCCGCCAAGAAGAAGCAGAAGCAGCAGCAGATCAAGGAAATGAAATTCCGCCCGGGCACCGATGTCGGTGACTACCAGATCAAGCTGCGCAACCTGGCCCGCTTCCTGGAAGCGGGTGATAAGGCCAAAGTATCCCTGCGTTTCCGTGGCCGCGAAATGGCTCACCAAGAGCTCGGCATGGAAATGATGCAGCGCATCGAAAAGGACCTTGAAGAGCTGGGCACCGTAGAGCAGCGACCGAAAATGGAAGGTCGTCAAATGCTGATGGTGATTGCTCCGCTCAAAAAGAAAAAGTGAGGTTTGGGGAAGTCATTCCCGGGATCTCCTTTGAGAAGTGGTTGGGCGACGGCTGCCTCCCCACTCTCGCAGTGCCGGTAACTTCGGTTGTCGGCAGTTACTAAAGGTGCCTGTTTTACAGGCGAATATTAACTTTGGAGTACAAAATGCCGAAAGCAAAGACTCACAGTGGCGCTGCCAAGCGCTTCAAGAAGACGGCTGCGGGCTACAAGCACAAGCACGCTAACAAGAGCCACATCCTCACCAAGATGACCACCAAGCGCAAGCGTCAGCTGCGTGGCACCCAGACTATGAACAAGTCTGATGCTGGACTGGTCGATCGTATGCTGCGCGCCAAGTAATTGGCCCAAATCGCAAAGGTTTAAGAGGATAGAAGTATGGCCCGTGTAAAACGTGGTGTAGAGGCGCGTCGTCGTCACAAGAAGATTCTGAAGCAGGCTAAAGGTTACTACGGTGCGCGTTCACGCGTATTCCGCGTTGCCAAGCAGGCAGTAATTAAAGCTGGTCAGTACGCATACCGTGACCGTCGCGTTAAAAAGCGTAACTTCCGCGCTCTGTGGATTACTCGTATTAACGCCCAGTCCCGTGCTGAAGGCCTGAGCTACAGCCGCCTGATCGCAGGTCTGAAAAAAGCGGACATCGCACTGGATCGCCGTGTACTGGCTGATCTGGCTGTTTACGATAAAGTCGCTTTTGCTGCCGTAGTTGAAAAAGCTAAGGCAGCCCTGGCAGCGTAAGCTGTCACTTCAGTTGTAAAACTGAATACTCAAAATAGGGAAGGGCTGTAGTGGCCCTTCCCTATTTTTTTATGGAGTTTCCGCTATTTTTTACCGGTGGCGGTGCCTGGGGAAATTCCCTCCGGTACAGAAAGTACCGGCCGAACAAAGCAGAAAAAATTAATCGAAGTTGGATTCAAACGGGAACAGTTCGATGCAAGATTTGCAGTCCCTCACCGAGCAGGCTATGGAGCTGGTGGAGAAGGCCGATGGCCTCGCCGCACTGGATCAGGTGCGTGTTGATTACCTGGGCAAAAAGGGCCAGCTGACGGCACTGCTGAAAGGCCTTGGCAAGCTGTCGGCTGAGGAGCGTCCGGCGGCGGGTGCCAAGATCAACGAAGCCAAGCAGCAGGTTCAGGAAAAAATTAACGCGCGCCGCACTATGCTGGAGCAGGCCGCCATCAATGCGAAGTTGGCCGAAGAGACCATTGATGTCACTCTGCCGGGGCGCGGCGAAGAGCAGGGCAATGCCCACCCCATTACGCGCACCTTAAAGCGCGTGGAAGAATTCTTTGCGAGCATTGGCTTCTCTGTTGAGAACGGCCCGGAAGTCGAACAGGACTACTACAACTTCGAAGCGTTGAATATTCCCGCGCACCACCCCGCGCGCGCGATGCACGACACCTTCTACGTGGACCCCACCACCGTACTGAGAACCCACACCTCCTCAGTGCAGATCCGCACCATGGAGAAAAAGTCTCCACCGCTGCGTATTATCTGCCCGGGCCGCGTATACCGCTGCGACTCCGATGTCACCCACTCGCCCATGTTCCACCAGGTAGAAGGCCTGGTAATCGGCGAGAACATCAGCTTCGCCCACCTGAAAGGCACCATCGACCAATTCCTGCGCGCCTTCTTCGAAGCGGAAGTACCGGTGCGTTTCCGTCCGTCTTACTTCCCGTTCACCGAGCCTTCCGCAGAAGCGGACATCCAGTGTACCGCCTGTTCCGGTGAAGGCTGCCGCGTATGTTCCGGCACCGGCTGGCTGGAAATTCTCGGCTGCGGCATGGTGCACCCGAACGTCTTCGCCGCCTGCGATATCGACAGCGAAAAATACTCCGGCTTTGCATTCGGTATCGGTATCGAGCGCCTCGCCATGCTGCGCTATGGCGTCAACGACCTGCGCTTGTTCTTCGATAACGATCTGCGCTTCTTGAAACAGTTCTAGGCCAAGTGACAGCGCGAATGGCAATGGCCCTTCGCAACAGCAGTCGAATTGTGGAGGCCTGGGAGGCGAAACAGCCCCAGGCGAAATGCGCACCAAGTTGCGCTGACGGAATACAGAAAGAGATCAACTATGAAAATCAGCAACTCCTGGTTGCGGGAATGGGTAAACCCGGAACTCACCACACAGGAACTGGCCGATCAAATCACCATGGCTGGCCTGGAAGTGGATGGCATAGAAAAAGTAGCGGGTGATTTTTCCGGAGTGGTTGTCGGCGAGATTGTCGCCTGTGAACAACACCCCGATGCAGACAAACTGCGCGTGTGTAAAGTGGCCGGTCACCCCGACGGTGAAATGCAGGTTGTATGCGGTGCTCCCAATGCGCGCACCGGAATCAAAATTCCTTTTGCCCTGGTCGGCGCCAAGCTGCCGGGCGATTTTAAAATCAAGAAAGCCAAGCTCCGCGGTGTAGAGAGCTTCGGCATGCTCTGCGCACAGACCGAACTGGAACTGGGCGAAGACAACGACGGTATCTGGGAGCTGCCAGAAGACGCACCCACCGGTACCGATCTGCGCGAATACTTGCAGCTGGACGATGAGACCATCGAAGTGGATCTCACCCCGAACCGTTCCGACTGCCTCGGTGTTGCCGGTATTGCTCGCGAAGTGGGTGTATTGAATCGTTGCGCCGTTCAGGGCCCGGAAGTTGCTCCGGTACCCCAGCAGATCGACGAGAGCATGCCCGTATCCCTGCTGGCCGAAGCCGCCTGCCCGCGCTACGTAGGTCGTGTGATTCGCAATATCGATATCAAAGCGGTAACGCCTCTGTGGATGCAAGAGCGCCTGCGTCGCAGCGGCCTGCGCAGTATCGACCCGGTAGTAGATGTTACCAACTATGTTTTGCTGGAACTGGGCCAGCCCATGCACGCCTTCGACCTGGAGAAACTCTCCGGCGGCATCAAAGTGCGTATGGCGGAAGCCGGTGAAGAGCTGACCCTGCTGGACGGCCAGGAAGTCAAACTGAAAGAGGGCACCCTGGTAATTGCCGATGAGGAAAAACCTCTGGCGATGGCCGGTATTATGGGTGGCTTGGATTCCTCCGTGACCACGGGCACACAGCATATCTTCCTGGAAAGCGCCTTCTTCAGCCCGCTGGCCATTGCCGGTAAGGCTCGCTCCTACGGCCTGCACACCGATTCCTCCCACCGTTTCGAACGCGGTGTGGACTACCACCTGCAAGAGAAGGCGGTGGAGCGCGCTACCCAGTTGCTGCTGGATATCGTTGGCGGTGAACCCGGCCCGGTACACGTGCGCGAGCTGACTGAAATTATGCCCGCCGAGCGCCACATTACCCTGCGCCGTGCGAAGGTAGAATTGGGCCTGGGCATCAAACTGGCCGATGACGAAATCGTCGATATCCTCACCCGCCTGGGCCTGGAAAAAATCGACCAGAACGACGAAGGCTGGACCTTCCTCGCCCCCAGCTTCCGTTTCGATATCGCTATCGAAGCAGACCTGCTGGAAGAGCTGGCCCGTGTATACGGCTACAACCGTATCCCCAGCGAAAGCTTTACCGCCGAGCTGGAAATTGCCCCGCGCCCGGAGAGCACCATTGCCCAGGACAACCTGGAGCAAACCCTGCTGAGCCGTGGCTACTACGAAGCGATTACTTTCAGCTTTATCGATAGCGACAGTGCCGCGCTGTTTGATCCGGAAGCCGACCCGGTGGCCCTGCAAAACCCGATCAGCGCCGAGCTGGCGGTTATGCGTACCACCTTGCTGCCGGGCCTGTGCAAAGCGTTGCAGTACAACCTGAATCGCCAGCAAAACCGCGTGCGCCTGTTTGAAACCGGCCTGCGCTTTGTGCCGGGTGCCGAGCTGCACCAAGAACAGATGATTGCCGGTCTTGCCTACGGCAGCCGTTACGCAGAAAACTGGACTGGCAGCAAAGACGCCGTGGATTTCTTCGACGTGAAAGCCGATGTAGAAGCCCTGTTGGCTCGCACCGGTGTTGCCGATGAGTTCCACTTTGTCGCTGGCCAACACCCCGCGCTACACCCCGGCCAAACCGCCAAAATTATGCGCGGCGACCGCGAAGTAGGGGTTATCGGTGCCCTGCACCCGCAGTTGCAGAAGAAGTTGGACCTGTCCAAGCCCGCCTTCGTATTTGAACTGAGCCTGGAAGCGATCGGCGAGGGCAAAACCCCCGCTTTCCGTCCGCTGTCCAAATTCCCGGAAGTGCGCCGCGATCTGGCCCTGTTGATTGACGCAGAGGTTCCTGCCGCCAGCCTGGTGGAAACTGCTGTCGAAGTTGCAGGTGAAACCTTGACGGACCTCAAGATATTTGATGTCTACCAAGGCAAAGGTATTGATTTAAATAGAAAAAGTGTCGCTTTGGGGTTGACGTTTCAGCATTCGTCACGCACCCTTAATGACGACGAAATCAATGCCGCTGTAGATGCGGTGGTCGGAAAACTAGAAGAAAAATATAACGCTAGTCTGCGCTAGTAGAGCATGATGCTCTCGGGTGCAGGCTGAATTGCACCCCGAGAGCGTCTGCTACCGGGTTGAAAGCCGCCGCGGTTTGGGCCGCTTCCGATCTGGAGTCGACGCCTCTGAATCAATTGGTAGGATCCAATGACAGAGGCACTGACCAAGGCCGGGCTCGCCGAGAAACTGTACGAAGAGCTGGGCTTTAACAAGCGCGAAGCGAAAGAGATCGTCGAATATTTCTTCGAGGAGATCCGCAATGCGTTGGAAAGTAACGAGCAGGTCAAACTCTCCGGCTTTGGCAATTTCGACCTGCGCGATAAAAGCCAGCGTCCCGGTCGCAATCCCAAGACCGGCGAGGAAATCCCCATCTCGGCCCGCAGGGTAGTCACTTTTAAACCCGGGCAAAAACTCAAGACACGAGTAGAAGAGCATGCTGGAACCGAGCAATAACGCTCAGCTGCCTGCAATCCCCGGTAAGCGCTATTTCACCATTGGTGAAGTGAGTGAACTGTGCGCCGTTAAACCCCATGTCCTGCGTTACTGGGAGCAGGAATTCCCCCAGCTGAAACCCGTCAAACGTCGCGGCAACCGTCGTTACTATCAGCACCAAGATGTCATCATGATCCGCCAGATCCGTGCGCTCCTGTACGAAGAGGGCTATACCATTGGTGGAGCCCGCCAGCAGATCGAAACCGGCAGCGAGCGGGCAGAGGTGGTACAACTTCAACAAGTACTGCCCGAAGTGATCGCAGAGCTAAAGGACGTGGTGGCCCTGCTGGAAGGGAAAAATAATTTATAAAAAACTGTAAACCTGGGCTTGCAATCCAGCCGCACTCAGGTATGATTCACGCCACATCGAGATACGATGTCTTTAAAAATCAATCACTTAGCGAAGTGAGTGATTTTTCAAAATCGGAGCGTAGCGCAGCCTGGTAGCGCACCACACTGGGGGTGTGGTGGTCGTCGGTTCAAATCCGGCCGCTCCGACCATACATATCGTTGCATCGCAACGGCCAAGAAACCCGCTTTTTAGCGGGTTTTTTTGTGGCTGGGGTTTTGATTAGGCGAGAAGTAGAGCTTTCAAAGCTCTGTACTTGGATATTCCTTCTTGAATGGTAGTTATTAAATAGGTAGATTTAATAACTCGTGTATGTTCAAAGGATTGAGTATGCCTCTAGATGATTCTTCTCTTAAAGCCGTTTTATCCGCTCATTATCCAGGAATTCAGATTACTGGGAGGGCTAGTAAGTCGGGGCAGCGGACAGTCTATTTTTGCCATTTTAGGGATTTTGTACGACCTGGGGGAGATGAGGGGGAGGTTTGCTCTTGGTCCAGCTGGGCAGAGGTTGTAGTTAAAGTTGCGAATGGATCTAACCGGGTAGAGGTGGCAAGATCACAACAAGAAATTTCCGTTCTCAGGGAAATCAATTCACCCTTTTATCCAAAATTACATCACTTTGAGCTTCTTACTTTTGATCCAAGAACAGATGAGAAGTTACCTCGAAAGCTATCTGTGACCATTGAAGAAAAAATCTCAGGGCAGCCACTATCTGAGTGTATAGATGGGTTTCAAACTGAATCTTCTGTAATTAAATTAATGTTGCAGCTCGTAACTGGATTAAATGTTCTATGGTCGGGTAGGCGTAAATATGTCCATCGAGATATTAAGCCTGAGAATATACTAGTTCGCGACGATTATAGTATCGTTATTATTGATTTGGGTATTTTAAGGGAGACTCTGTCCAAAGGAGTTACAGCAAGTGTGGCTCATATGGGCCCATGTACCCCCGAGTATGCAAGCCCCGAACAAGCAGCAAACCGAAAGTTAGAGATCTCGTATAAGAGCGATATGTTTAGTATTGGTGTACTTGCTTACAAGCTTCTATCAGGGATTAACCCATTCTCCTCTAGGGGTGAGTCTACCTGGGATGAGATCCTCCGGAATATATTAAATATCCACCCCCCACCTTTGAGGGAAGTTGCTGGAGTATCAAATGAGTTATCGGCCATTGTTGAAAGGTTAATGGAAAAAGAGCCATATCGGCGGTATAGACGCCCCGAACGGCTTTTGAATGATTTAAGGGAAATTTCATGACAATTAAGCTATATCATCAGGTTGGGCATAACGCAAATTGGAATATTGACTCTTTTCAGGATGATAATATTGGTGATGGCTTAATACTAAGCCCGGTACATCAGCCCATCAATCAAATCGAGAAATTGTCTTCTGAAACCAAAGGCTGTTCTTTCTTTGACCCTCAATTTTATTTACCTAATTCCCAAAAAAGTAAGCTTCAAACCTATGACTTCTTCCCGGAAGTGGTTAGTGGAGGTTTCTCAACAATTGATTTTTCGGCTAGTGCTCATGAATCTGCAGAGAGGTGTATAGCATTTCAGTTGGGACAAAATTTTGACCGTGTCATTATTCCTGCTCGATTTTATGATCAAATGATACCAAATTATGTAGAGCAGCAAGAAGCATATACGGTCTCCCCATTTCTACAGTGCTTGAAAGAAATTGATCTTAATAAACCTGTATATATGACCCTCCCAGTTACCGATCATATGATAAAAAATACAAGTTATAGAAGTATGATTTTGAATTGGGTCACAAGTCATCCGGAAGTTGATGGGGTATATGTATTTGTAGATATTGAAAGGCGTAGAAAGCAAATTCAGGATATCGATTCGATTTTCGAGATGTTACGGTTTTTAGCTGATTTAAAAAAGGCTGATCTTGATGTTGTTATTGGTTACTCTAATACAGAGAGTTTACTGTTTGGTCTGGTGGGAGAAATAAGTGTTACTTGCGGAACTTTTGAAAACACCCGCATGTTTTCAATTGATAAATTTTTGGAGTCTGATGACAGCCGAAGGGGGCCTAGGGCTAAGATGTACATCCCTGGGTTGTTGAATTGGGTTAGAATTAATGAGGCGAAAGAAATAAAGAGTGTTTCCTCGGCCTTATGGGCAGATATATATCAGCCAACTATATATGGGGATTTGGCGATGTCGGCTTCAAAAGAGCCCGCCTTTAATCAGCCAAATCTCTATAAGGATTATTTTATTAATTTTTCAAAGCAGATATGTGAGTTAAGTTCATGCAGCGAAATTGAACGATATGAATTACTTAGAAGTTGGCTGAAATCAGCTCAAGATTTTTATAATAAAATTGAAAGTGAAAGAATTGACTTAGATCTTCACAGTAATGGGGATCATATTAACCCATGGCTCTCTGCAATTAATAAGTATGCCAGAGAACATATTTCTTAAATGGCTTTATCAAGTGCTAGCTTCGTCAAGTTGGCACTTGCCTGCCAGGATGTAATATCGGATTTTGGGTCACGCATTTGTGGAGACCAAATTATATCAATTTTCCCACTTGTTGACATTGTTTTTAGACCAACGTTTAGGCGCTTAAACTCATTAAGATTGCGAAGTGCAGACGAGCTGTATTTTTCGTCGAGCAATACCCATGATTGATTTGCGTATTCTAAATACCTATACGCTTGCTTTAAGGCTCTTTGCCAGTTTTTGAGTTTTGCCTCAATTGCAACTATTTTTTTTGTGGGTCTAGTTGGTTGTTTAAATTTAACCCATAAATCTGACCTCCCAGTTACTTTTCGGCAGTAGCCAGCAGACTCATATTCTTTGAGTATTATCAACGCCGTCCTTTTGGTGGCCCCTGTTCTTTCAATAAAAAACTCTAAAGAAAATTGTTTTCTATATGGGAGGCTGAAGAGTGTAAATGCCCAGCGAGGAGCTATTCTTCCCAGTCCTGACTGTGCTTGCCAGTCTTTTCTGAGATTAAATAAGACTACATCAGCTATGCTACTTGCGCAGTCAAATTCTTGAGTCCAAGATTTAGTTTTGTCGTTCAGTTGAACAAGAGTCCCAGTATAGGTAGCAACTAAATCTTGTTCTGATTTGAAGCTACTGCCCATATTACTAGTCCTTAATCCATGATGCTGTGTGAAGATGGAATGCCTAGGCTGGCCGAATGTCCCTCACATAATTCTATGTATAATTCAGCTTTTTATCAATATAAAAGGCATCTTTTGTTTTCTTGATACTATTAGTTTTCTATGAAACTTTGCGGAAAACTAGAATGAGGATGATATTTTCTCCATACACTTATAGATTCTTTTATTGACTGGTAGCTGATCGTAAACAGTTGTTCCAGACATAGATAAGTATCTGAGGGAAGGTATAGTAAGGCGAGGGCATAATTCTGTTTGCATAAAGGAGTACTTTACGTTTGGCAAAGCAACCCTGGACACCCAAAGATTAGAGAGTGGGGTCAGCTGTTGCGTGACAGGCAGTCCATTAAGTACCCGCAGATCGGCCTGCGGAGTAGAAATGCTAAGAAATAAGTAAAATTTTTACGTCACCTTCCGGCAGATGGCATATCAATTCCGATACAGATGGAGATTCGGCGTAGATAGGCTGGGTTTGTGAATAATTGAGAAACAGGTGTGGAATACTGCCAGTCGCGCAATTGCTTTAGTGGTAGCTGAGAGGAAGCGCCGGCAGTCACCAATACCGTGTACCCAGCGTTTATTGAGGTGGCTACAGGCTTGCTGTACTACCTTCACTGATCCCACCAAGCCTTTAAAGCGACTTTCAAAATTCAGGTTGAGATAGAGCCAGTGCCTGGGTGAGATACCAAGCCGCTCCAGGATGGGAGGTGTGTTTTCGGCAATACAGCCTCGTTTTCTGGGATCTAAATGCCGGCCACTCCAGTCCACTAGCTCCAAATAGTGATCCAGCTGAAAAGGTAGCCCTTTCGGCATACTCAAACGCTCACCGCCGACAAACGGAAGTAGACTTTTGGACTGTTTACCTGAGGATACCGCACGAATACGCAGCTTCTTTTTTGCTGGGTGTCCAGAATTATCTCTATATATCTACACGACAGAAATGTCCCTCCTAAATAGTGAGGGCACAGCTAGGGACTTGCGTTAAAAGATATCTGGGTGCTTCACGGAAGAGTTATTGGCTACACAATATTCGTATGGATGATATACAGATTTTAGAGAGGTTGTGCTCTTTTGTTAATCGATATATTGACCTATATATTGTATTTGGAGGTTGTCCATAAATGCTGATCATGATTGCAAGCCCTATTATCTCATACTATTTGTTCTTCATTTTTTGGAGATGGGACCTTTTTCGGGGCGGGAAGGGGAGTTGCGTTGGTTGCTAGTTCAGTCTGGTACATAGTTAAAAAGTACCGTAATTCTTTTACCCTTTCGGGTGGAGCTGGAACTATGGATGCTATTTGATAGCATAGGTACCCTAGAATCCCGAGATAACTAATTGCAACAGCGGCTTGCTCAATAGTTGCTGTCTTTGCGATGGTGGCTAGTAAAGCTAATATCAAGGCGGCAAAATATTTAGCCAGAACTTTTCCATATACCCCTGATGAATCGGCCAGTTTTTCTCTAGCTTCGAGAGTATCCATAATGTTCTCAATATCCTCACGACTTATGTTCTCCTCTCTTAATTTTGAGCTGAATTTAAGATATCTGAGTATACCTTCGTCAAAGTTCTCTGGTCGTTCCTGAGGTGAGTTCAAAATTGATTGTGTTTTATTAATATAGTTCTCTTTCAGTACCTGTAGAACTATTATGGCTAAGAACTCAAATGATAATGTCAAAAATATGTAGAAACCGCCTGCATTTGGTAAACCGAAGTAAAAATTGGTTATTTCAAGGAGTGTTAGTATATATCCAGACAAGCTTAGCAAGAATAGTACAGAAAAAATGGTGAGTAGCGTGATGTAGCCTTTACCTGATGAGAGGATTATCTCCTTAAATATTTTTCTTCTCGTGCACTCCCTTGAGTGAGTCTTCCATATGAACTCCCAGGTTTTCATTTTATCTATTCCAGTGTTTTTAACCAATTCCTTCTCCAAAAACATACCATGAATTATTTACGCGATCGATCCATTTCTCTTTATTCTTGATATAACCAGATGCTTCCTTGGCATAATTGATACCCTCGCTCAGTTTAGCTGTAGAATAGCCATCGAGAGAGGCTCTGAATTGAGAGGCAATAAATTCACGTTTTCTTAGATAAGTAGTTATACGGGATTTAGCGTGCGAATATGCCAGCAATCCCGGACACCAAAAGATTAGAGAATGGAGTCAGTTGCGGGACAGGTAGCCCATTAAGCATCCGCAGATCAGCCCACGGAGTAGAAAACCAAGAAATGAATAAAATTTATACGTCATCATTAGGCAGATGGCACACTAACTCCAATACAAGAGGGAATTCAGCGCAGATAGGTTGGGTTTGTGAATAATTGATAAAGAGTAATCCAGGACACCCAAAGATTGGGGGAGTAGTGTCAGTTACGTGGCAAGCACCAGCTCTGGTAGCTTTTCC
Organism: Microbulbifer sp. VAAF005; assembly: GCF_030012985.1. Taxonomy (NCBI): domain Bacteria; kingdom Pseudomonadati; phylum Pseudomonadota; class Gammaproteobacteria; order Cellvibrionales; family Microbulbiferaceae; genus Microbulbifer; species Microbulbifer sp. VAAF005. The sequence goes on from NZ_CP120233.1 coordinate 4,965,846, forward strand.
TCTCTGATTTAGTGGAAAAAGGGGGGATGCAGAGGGTCAGTGTTCAGTCTGTAGGTAGCGTAATTTTTGGATACAAAACCGGCAATCGTGCTATCGAATGTTTGGAGTAGGGCTAGATTAGTAGGGGGTAGCTGAGAGGAAGCGCCGGCAGTCACCAATACCGTGTACCCAGCGTTTATTGAGGTGACTACAGATGCTGTACCACCTTCACTGATCCCACCAAGCCTTTAAAGCGACTTTCAAAATTCCGGTTGAGATAGAGCCAGTGCCTGGGTGAGATACCAGGCCGCTCCAGGATAGGAGGTGTGTTTTCGGCAATACAGCCTCGTTTTCTGAGATCTAAATGTCGGCCACTCCAATCCTCGAGCTCCAAATAGCGATCCAATTGAAAGGGTAGCCCTTTCGGCATACTCAAATGTTCACCGCCGACAAACGGAGGTAGATTTTTGGGTTGTCTGCCTGAGACTACCGTATGAATACGTTGTCAAAGCTTGAGATTTGAATGCCCCTCCGAAAAGTGGCGACCTTACTTCTCCTCATAACAGTTAGGTGGAAGTTTGTTATGAAGCTCTACCCAGTATGGTATTTGTCATAGCCCTCTGACCACTCTTGCTGATAGCCTTGCTTTTTGAAGTAACCTCTAAATATATGAAGTGCTTTTTCTAGCCAAGACTGAATATCTGAAATACCCTCAATCATCTTGCAGTCTTTTTCGTCATCAACCGCTTGATCTGTCATTTTCCAGAAAAAGTAAGCCAAAGACTCTGCCACCTCTTTACTATCTAAATTGGAGTTTCCAGAAACAACCGATTGAGCAATTTCAGAGTTTAGTTGTTTCGCGTAATGCAGAACTAAAGTCTTCACTGATTGATTGTATTTATTGAAATTCATCATGCTTTATAGGCTCTAGTGGCAAGTCATTCATTATGGTTATTCATTAAGCTCGTGGAGCTTTTCTATTTCGCTAGAATCGAGAGTGTACCTTTGAAGATAGCGTTGAGTTAGTACGGAAGTTCTTAAAAGCTCTCATCAGGGAGTAAGGATCTCGGTATCGGACCAAGTTTTGGCGGCTTCTGCGCCGATATAGAGCGCAATACAGTAGTCCGTAGTGGTTGCTCATTACAGCATAGGCTGCAATATCGAACGCAAAGATGGCGACTAGCTTTTGCATTCTACCCTCAATACACTGACGCCGATGCTCAAAATCCTCTCCGGATTGGGTATCTTTCCCACAAAGAAAGGCCCTGCGTATGTAACCAGAAGTACAATGATTTACATTGGAGTCAAACTTACGAATGAAGATAGAAATAATCTTGAAATAGTTATCAATATGACTAGCTATTATTGATGGCTATCTATTAAGCGCATTTATAAAGGAGATAACTGCCATGCCATACAAAGAACTTGGAATGCTAAAAGATAGCGGTTTAAGTAAAGATACTTATAGTGGAGTTGTTGTGCCCTATATGAGTGAAGCTGAACGAGAAAAATATCAGGTTACGATACAAGATGGGCTTCTGTTTTGGCGCGGAGAGAGACTTAATACCAATCCTGGCGGATCTTGGGCATTCGTTATGGATAAAAATGGGCGTATCTTTTGTGGTAACAAAAATGGTGACATTCAGCACCATTCAGCATTTTTCTCGGGGCGACCAGTTGCTGCGGCTGGGCATATCTCGGTGGTAGGTGGAATAATAGAGCATATTAATAATTTCAGTGGCCACTATCAGCCCACTAGCGATTATATGGAGCAGTTTAAAGAAGAACTGGAAAAAAATAATGTTGACTTAAGTGAAACTGAAATGGATTTTGGGATTTCGTCAAAAACCTGTAAGTTGCGCTTAAAAAATTTTCAAGATCAGAATTATAGAGGCAAATGGTATCAACGTTTTCGCGGTACTGTTGTTAGAGAAACTGTCGATGGGAGCGAGGATACTTATACCGGCCGTACACATATTCAAGGGCAAAGGTTAAGGCTTTATCCTGATGGCCCCAGATGGCAGTGGCTCTGATGTAAATAGCCATAAAAGCTTTCTGCAGACTCTCCATCTCTGGCATAGAGGCAGGGGAAGTGAAGTACCAGAAATTGACGTTCAGCTTTTGGGGAAGGCTGATTATGGTGTTAGGCCAGATTATAAGGAGCGCTGAGAGGCAGCTGCCGGCAGCCAGCTACAGACTTTAATCTGCTTTCAAAATTCGGTAGCTACATAGCCAGTGGAGAGGTGGGGTATCAAGTCTCTCAGATAGGAGGGGGCGCACATACTACCTAGTTTTTAAGGATCTAAATACCGGCCACTCCAGTCACTGGCTCGGAATAGTGCTCCAATGGAAAGGGAAGTGCTTTAGGTTCTTTCAAGCGCTCACCACCAGTAATAAAGTAGAGTTTTGCGTTGCTCACTAGATACGACCGTGCGAATGCGCTGTTGAGTACAAGTGTAATCAGAGTCTTCAATATCTTGGCAATACTGGTAAGAATAGAGCTAAGCTTGGAATTTAAAATGACCTCACCAGCGGCTACTTGTACGGTTGGTTTTAACTAAAAATAACCAAGCAATAGCACTAATGTGGAGAGGTGACTTGCAAGGTGGTAACTCCATGCTGAACTCAATATTTATCCCTACAACGGAAACCCGTTCTTCCAGTATTTAACAAAGGAGTGTGGATACGAGTTTAAAACTAATGAGCCAATAAAATCATTAGTGGACTTTCACATTCCCCGGTTTTGCCTTTAGTTAGCCATGTGATTGAGAATGTTGCTCTTTAATCTTTTAAGGAAAGCATGGAGTGAATTTCAATGTGAATTGAGTTTGCCAATGGTTGATTGAGATTTCCTCAGCTGAAAATAACTAAAAATATAGGCGCGAAAATAATCCTATTGGAATTTATTCAGTTTGTTTCGCTCTCAAAGATGCGTAAAATCGATAGATATTTTGGGTATTTTGGCCGTAATTGAGCGAGCCAATTAAAAACGCCTCAGAAGTTTAAAGGATTTTGGAAGCTTCGATAGAGTCGAGAATTTTCTAAAAGACCCATCCCCTCAAAGGAGAACGGTAGCGTGACGTAAGAGTAAGTAAAAGGCGCTGACCCAAGGTGCTAGGAACACCCGGGGCCAGCTGACCAAATTGATAATCGCACTATCAAAATGGCTATATGGATAATACGCTAGAAACCCGCTCGTCTTCAATAAAGTGGAGTACATTCAGCAGGTTGGGGCCTGTTCCCAAGCTCTGGATGCCTAGCGCCCGCCTTTTTCTCTTCTCTGCCTACCGCCCCCGCGCACCACCCCGCATTTCCTCCAAACGTTAAGCCCAAGCTTCCCCACCCCGGAAGCGCCCAAACTTTGACCATCGAAGGAAATAAGTATGTTGATCTTAAAGCGACGGACAGGTGAACTTCTAAGGATTGGAGCAAATGTCTCAGTCACAGTGCTGGAGGTGAAAGGCAATCAAGTGAAGATAGGCATAAGCGCACCCAAATCACTCCCCATCCACCGTGAAGAAATCTATGTGCGGATCAAAAAGCAGCAGAGAGCAAATGCCTGAATATCCTAAAAAGGGTGGGGCAACTTGAGGCACCCAATACTTGAAAACGGGACTCCGAGCAGAATCATTGCTCCTCTGTTCCTTAGGCGATATACGGGCTCTACTTCGAATGCCACTTGGGTGCCAAAGATGATTAGGTAACGAATTCGGAGTGGCCATGCTGGTGTCTTGGAGATGTTTAACAAGCAGGCCCTCTTATCCGACAGGAGGAGAGGGTAGGCAAGCCTTGCCAGCGCCAAAAGACGTGTACTCAATGCTTGACTTGCTATACACAGATCCTCCACATGATTGTTTCCGGGTCCATCAGTTGCTTCAAGCAGCCTTAAGGATTGCGCTGAAAACAGATCCTACGCAAAGTGAAGATGCCTAGCCTTTTGATGAAGGAGGTATATTCCCGTCAATACACCCTGGCTCTTGTGTACTGAGTCAGTGATCAATCAAGCTGCCAGCAGATGAGGTTCCATTTTTGAAGGAATCTATGCTTTGGCTTTTCTGTTCCTCGCCTAACATACAAGGTGTCCCTCCACATCGCTAGATTTCAACTCGTCACGCTCTTCCGAACCTGTATAGCCAGCCCCGCAGAATCGTTACCGTCACGTATAAGAATGGTAGCAACGGAGAACCTGTTGACGCCGTGTGACAAAAATCAGGATATCAATAAGGTCAAGGAAGAGGGGGTCGACCTGTGTTTACAACACAGTGAAGTTTAGGCTTACAGCTTGGATGGGAGGCTATGCCTGATGATATGGAGCACACCGCGTGCAAACACATATCAGTGATGGGGTTGCTTAGAGGGCACAAGTGGCTAGCAAGCCATAACCCTCAGATTATCAGTTTTGGGCCATGTAAATTGGTTAGCGCTGGTCGAAAAGTGTACAGCTGTACTTTCAATAACAAAAGCCAGCAGAAGCTTCTCCTACTTCTAGTTGAAACTCAGTAACTCATTGATACTTAAAGGGTGCCAAAGGTGATGTAAAGCTGAGAAAATACAGAATTATAAAGGCGCTGCTTTGTATATATTCTTGCGTATTTACACAAAAATAAGGTAACTTATTGATTTTATTGAGATTTGAAAGAAAATCGGGCGTAGAAATATAAAGCGGGCTGATATAAAGAAGCTTCTTTTGAATTAACAGTTAGCTGTCTGGGGTAGTCATGAGCGAAGTCGCACAAGCTGGTGGGAAAGTACTGGCTTTGTGGCTAATTCTATTTTTGATGTTGGCCTACTTTGTTGTCGGAGCACTATCAAATGGAATAGTTATTCCCTGCCGAGATGGTACGTTGGCTTTAACAAGGCAAGCCGCGTGGGTAGCCTGTCTTTTCCCATTGTTTTGGTTGTCGGGTGATATTATTCGCCACTATCCGGGCATAACATTATCTAGCACTAAACGTAAAGTCGTTGCCTCAGCGCTTACCGTCACAGGGGTAGGGCTGTTTTCTATGCAATCTATCCAGTAATCAACAGTTAACAAGTACATCAATCTCGCCAGCAGAGCTGGCTGGACTACAACAAACTGCCGCGCCGTTTACGGCCGGTTATGTGAACGTTAGGTATACCATTCATGAATCCGTACAAAGCACCTGAATCAGATATTGAGCTAGAGAAACTAGCTACTCCTACAAGTATCAAGATGGTGTACCTCCTCATAGCCCTAAGCTTTCTAATCTTCTTGATTGAAGAGTTTATCTACGTGCTTAGCTCTGAAACAGGAATACTCGACCCCTTTAATTACATATTCATCCCTATATGGGGTGCCATTTTGCTATGGGTCTCTGGCATGATCAGAAAAAGGACCGAGAATCCTAAAAGTACCTTCCTGATCTTGGCTGTCGTAGTTTCCGGCATGAGCATTCTCACACCTCTGGGTGCTTACTCACTATATACGGGGATCGGCGAAGCTTCATGCTTTCTAGCGGTATACTATCTGCTAAACAAAAGAGCACCAGAACGCTGGTTTAAACCTGCCTAACAATCCAATGAAGTCTGACTACTAAGCGCCGCTGGGTTGGCACGAGGCCGTCCCTATTATAGGGGCCTCACTGGACAGTTTATTGGCGAGTTAGCCTCTACATGAGTTCAAGGAATGGAAGCAAGTATTTTAGATAGACCTCCATTGTCTGGAGAATTTGAAGAGCATTCATTCATAGAGTCAGGAAATAATACTCTGTGGGTTAAATTTTTGGATTCGGAATACTTGGAATGGGTTGGCGTCTTTAGCCAAGGCGATTGCGAATCAACAAATTTAGTGCTCCCGTTACAAGATAAACACCTATTTTTAATTGTTGCTGGTGGTCAAGGCTATCTTGTAGATCCAGATTCTAGAAAAGTAATGGCAAAAACAGATTGGGATATGATTGAAGCAGTCGCGTACAATGGCGAAACAAATTGCTTTGTTGCCACAGATGGACTGTGTTTGGCTGTTATCGAGGGAACTAACATGGTCTGGTCAGGTAATCGAGTATCCGCAGATGGTATTTCTATCGAAAAGCAAGTGGGTTCTACTGTGTATGGAAGAGTCAACGATCTTACAGCTGAGGGCTGTGAATATAGCTTTAATATAAAAACTAAAGAGTTCAACTGTAAGTGGGAATGTTTCTTCTAGTTCCAAAGACTAACAAGTTACTGTATTCAGGCACATACTACTACGCTCATTTTTATATCTGTCACTGTGCACCATTTTCACACAAAAATGCTCCCTGCAGTATGTCCCGGTGAGCAAGACATTTTCGCAAGGTATTAAGGTTAAGACCAGTATCCATCAGAATGAAATATCAAAGTATTGAACAACATTTGTCTTCGGAGTTTGGGTATGATCAATATCAGGTCTCTGATCATGCAGTAAATCACCGGGAAGAAATTCTACGAAGTGAAATTTGCGGGTGTTTTATGTGCGAGGAGAATTTTCCACCAAGTGAGATTGTTCGCTGGACTGACAATGAGCAAACAGCTTGTTGTCCAAAATGTGGGTTAGGCAGCGTTGTTGTTGGGGCCTCTTCAGGTATGCCAGTAACTAATAAAACATTTTTAAGTTTAGTTGGTTTACATTGGTCATAAAAAACTTAACAAGTTTAGGCGCCTGTATTACGAGATTATGATATGAATCGACTAGCAATATTAACATATTTTTTGTGTGCCTCAGCTTTTGGCTACGATACAACTTTATTACACGTTCACGAGCTAAAATTGAAGGGCGTTCTTCCTGAGCCTTATAAGGAATTTTTTCTCGAAATAGAGCTTGATGAAAATACGGATAATGTCAGAATTTTTAATCTTAGAGTAGGCGACGAACAAATTAAGATGCCCGCTGCTGAGATGAAGAAACTTAAGGACGTAAACTTGGGTAGCTTAAGAACAGAGTATGGTATGTTCGGGCATGTTTTTCCGGATGTTGGAGATCGAATTTATATTAGGATGTCAGTAGGAGACTCAAAATATATCGAATGTAAGGGAGCAGAGGGAGTTGATGGTAAACGGGCTTTCGATACAATATTGATTGATATCAAACCCGGCTCACCAATTGAGGTAACAAGTGAAACCAATTACATTCATTTTATTGGTTCGTATATCCCGTGCTATCGCAGCTCATAACAAAGCGTTACAGTACTTTGTCTAAAGTAGAGGGTCTTTTGTGATCGCAATGCCAATATCAAAAAAGTCACCCAGTTTTGGTCGCGGCTAAACGTGGTGTTGTATGCTTCAGCGGAGAGATATGAGTTTTGAGTAAGTGGCTTTATCTTTTAGTTATTTTTATACTAGCCGGCCTGCTTTATCCGGTAATCTACCTCCTCGGCCTGGAAAGGTTAGGGGGTGGAGCTTTACTGAGGGTCCCGGAGTTCATCATATATAGCGTATTGATAGGATTCCTATTGTATCCGTTCATAGAGGGCTACAGGTGCTATAAAACAGGTAGTCGCTCATTGGCTGCTATTTTTTTCATTTTCGGAATAATTTTACCAGTTATTAGTGGCGCTTTTTTAATACTTTTATTTGAATCTATGTTGAAGTCTATAAGCCATGAATAAAAAAGCGACGCATAACCAGGTCGAACAAGCTCGCCCAGCCATGTACATGTCATAGGGCATGCTGTTTTCATGTGTTATGTGGGTATGGTAGCTACTGCCGTCTTTTGATGGACGATTCGGTACTATGCCTAACGAGTAAAAGCACCGGACGCACCGGCGTGCGCTCGGTACATTTGCCCCCAATACTCTAAATAGTTGATAAGATAAATGAGAAAATCATCACCTGAAGCTTTACTTACAATCGGCACTATCATTCTGTTGACATTACTCCCACTTCTGGTTGGATGGCTGCTGGTAAAAACCTACAGACTTATAAAGCCAATTCAAGAGAAAGAGCTTACGGGCCTTGCAAGTATAGGGGCGCCAAGGCGGGATAGTTTTTTTAAATTTGCAGTCTCAGGGTGGGCTGTCTGCGGCCCAATCTACTATTGGGTTTTCAGTTCTGGGATTCTTGGTTAGCGCCATGTTATACAATCACAGGACATTTTCTATGGGCCCCATACTTCTATGAAGTACTTCATAATATTATATTTTTTAGTTGCTTGTATTGGATGTAATTCGACTTCTCCATATCGACAGGTTGCGAAGGAAATAGTGACCATAGATTTGGGAGATTTTGGTGTAGGGTTATCTGGTTGTTGGGTTGAGGACTACCGGAGTGAATGTGATTCATACGAATCAATGGAAATGTGACGTTCGAGCGGACAATTTTCGCTTGCATAGATTCTCTAGAAGAAATGAGTAGGGAAATATATGGCCCTAAATCATGGCCGAAGGACTCGATGGCTACAATCCAGCTTGTTGCGTGTATGAGAGAAAATGGCTGGAAAGTAGTTGTGATGGAAATCGTTTCTACTTAGTAAAATTATATCAAGCGGATGTTATCGCTCTTGTGGAATTGGGGCAGCCCTTGAGCTTTTCCAATTCAGCCCCAAAGACAAATGTTAAGTCAATTAAGTATCAGAGAAACGGCAATATTGCACACCCAAAGATTAGTGTAAGGGGTACCTGGGCACTCCAGGGTAAAGTCATTGGCCTATAGGTACTGCGGTGGACATATATAAGTAATTTTGCGGGGTTCCCACCTTTGTCAACAGGATTGTCGGATTATGAACCTTGTTTGGTGGGTGCATGGGATTGTGGTCGAAGATCAACCTATTAACACCGAAGATATCTGGACAGGTTATGATTGCATGTTCATAAGCTGGCTGCCCTCTCTAGCTTAGGCTAGGCCAATCGAACTGGCGGAAGGGCTCAAAAGCCTTTCCGTTGATCGCTATGATCTTTATTACACTATCTCTGAAACCAGTCTGATCTGGGTGAGAGCCCTCAAGGGCAACCGGGACAGCACCGCTATAATTCTGAGGCCGTAAGTATCAATGATTAGTTTAACTGTCTAAATCTGACTTCGTGTGAGGTAATATTTCAGATCTTCTCTTAAATTAGCCTTGAGTGCGATTACACTTCATTACCTGTAGTTGATATCTGAACTTCGGGGGGAATAATGATGCTCGTTGGTTTTTTTGTGAAATTGATATTTATTTTCTTAGGGGAACGCATGTCAGTGCTAAGGTCAGGAGAGACTGTTATAGCTTCAGAAACGGATGTTCGATCTGGAACTATAGGGTATGGTGGAGTCAATGATGCATTCGATTTATATCTGGTGAAGTTGGCTAGTGGAAATTATTTACTTATAGTTTTTATGAAGATCCAGTTCTTCTTTGAGGATGGAGAAGGTGGTAAGTGGAGTTCATCAGAAAAGTCACTTTTTGTTAGTCGGTGGAAGCTTGCTATACAGAACAAGTGGGGTGGAAGAATACTTAAATATCTGACATCTGGAAAAGCTATTGGTATAGATTTTAGGTTTGAGACGCAAATAGGTGGCTGGATGTTGGATCACTGGGAAATAACCGTAGAAAAGGTTAGCAAGTTTGCTGTAAGTAGTGTTAATCCTGTAATGGGAACCGTTGCACTGGATAGTCAAGACTTGAAGCTTGTAAGGAAGTCGGGTGGTCAACGGCAGCGTGGTGCAGTCCATGAGTTTGGTCACATGCTTGGCCTTGAAGATGAATATCATAAATCAAGTAAGCATAATGGGGACTATAGATCTGTTATGAATAGTGGCGAAACAGTACTTAAAAGGCATGACAGTACTCATATGAAATGGTTAGAAAGTAAATTAGCGAATCATGGTATTTCATAGTGCTTAAAAATTTATGCTTAATATTATTGGTTTTTAGCCTGGTATCCTGCGGCAGGGGAGATAGTATGGGTGATATAAAAGTCCTAGCATCAAAGGTCGTTTCGAGCTCTACGGCCCAGGAGGAAGAGCGAGCTTTAGAGAGTGTGTGGGAATATGTTTATAAAAATAGAATTTACGTTGAGATATTATCAGTGGATTCTGAAGGGGGTAAAGCTGATATCAATAATCTTGAAGGTTTGAGTGGAGTGGTTAAAGTTCAAGCTATATTTTCAAAGGGTGATCAGTCTTTTACTTTAGAGTGGGAGCCGCATGAGTTAGATAATGTGTTTATCCTATATAGAGAAAAATAGGTGGATTGATCTGATCTCGTAGATAGAAAATTCTTTTGCGATCGTCTTATGGTGTCAATTGTTTGGTCGAGACTGGGGCGCGAGAGAAGAGTATTTTTTACAGCTTTTGAGTTAGTGGGTGTCCGAGATGGCAATTCTGGACACTCAATGATCACGATTGAGAACATTTATCAATTGAAAAGCATTTAGGTGAAGAACCTGACTTCCATACTAGTTGGTGAACTTTCAGAGGTTTGGCGTTAAAACAGGCGGTATGCTAGTCCTGATAGCCGCTTATCGGGTCAATTAGCAAGAGATTGCGCAAAGAGCTGCACAGCGAGCTAGCCGGTCCAGGTGAATAGGCTGAATTTAGCAGGAGGTGGGAAGCAGAAAACGCTGGCAATCGCGTAACCCGTTCATCCAGCATTTGTTTTTCTGTGCACAGACTTGGCGCACCACTTCCGCTGAGCCCACTAATCGCTTAAGTGGCTTTCAAAGTTGAGGTAGAGCTAGTGCTTTGGAGAGATGCCCAGCTGTTTTCGGGTAGGTGGTGCATCCGCTCCAATGGCCCCGCGCCTTTTAGGGGGCAGCTGTCGGCCACTCCAATTTACCAGCTCTAAATAGTGGTCTACATCTGAAAAGGCAAGCCTTTGGGCATATTCCGGCGCCGCCCCGCCAGCCAGCGGTAAAAGATTTGTGGTTTGCTCACCTGAGATTGCAGTATGAATGCGTTGCTGGATTGAAGTGTAATCGAATTCCCCTGGAGCTTTAGCTATGCCAGAACAGACAAGGTTGAGGTCCACGTAACTGATAGAGCTAAGCCTAAAATCTAAAACGACCTTACCAGCGGCTACTTGTACGGTTGGTTTTAACCCAAAATAACCAAGCAATAGCGCTAATGTGGGGAGTTGACTTGCAAGATGGTAACTTCACGCCGAACTCAATATTTATCCCTACAATAGAATCCCGTTCATCTTGTATTTAACCAAGGGATGCGGCTACAAGCATAAAACTAATGAGCCATTTAAATCATTAGTGAACTTTCACAATCCACGATTTTGCCTTTAGTTAACTATATGAATAAGAGTATTACTCTTTAATCTTTTCAGAAAATCATGGGGTAAATTCCAATGTGAACTGAATTCTCCAATGGTTGACTGAGGCTTCCTTAGTCAAAAATGTATAAAAATATAGGCGCGAAAATAATCTTATTGGAATTTATTCAGTTTGTTTAAATCTCAAAGCTGCGTAAAATCGATAGATATTTCTGGTATTTTGGCCGTAATTGAGCGAGCCAATTAAAAACGCTTCAGAAGTTTAAATAGTATTGAAAGCTTCGAGAGAGTCGAGAATTTTCTAAAAGACCCATCCCCTCAAAGGAGAACGGTAGCGTGAAGTAAGAGTAAGTAAAAGGCGCTGACCCAAGGTGCTAGGAACACCCGGGGCCAGCTGACCAAATTGATATTCTACCTATCAAAAGTCGAGTAGACCAAAGGAACTTCCCCTTCGACCTCTCACAGAACCGTACGTGAACCTCTCAATTCATACGGCTCTTCGTATTCAGCACATTTTCAATCTTCCCATTCTCCAGTGTGCAAACAAGCCGCGCATTTGTTGACGAACTTTTCCAATAAAGGCCCAACTTTTGAAACAGCTTCGCTTCAGATGCTTAAACTTCTTCCTGGCCCAACGCATCAGCGTTTGGTCAAGATACTTCTGAAGTCGATAAACACCATATCTCCGCCCAAAGTGACCATAGTAGTTCAGCCAACCCTGTATTGCGGGATTAAGTACTTTTGCCATTTCAGATAGTGATCGATCCACCCAGTTTATTACTCGCCATTGCCTGACCTTATCCTTAATCCTCTTGAAGGCCTTAGGGCTCATTGAAGGACTAAATGCGGTGAAGATCTGTCCTTGGCGATTCCTTGCTTTTCTGGGACCAAATCGAAAGCCCAGAAAGTCAAAGTGGATCACTGGGTGGGAGTCTTTACGATTACTGTTCTTGCAATAGACCTTGCGCGTTTTCTCTGGATGAGCCTCAAGCCCGCAGGTAGTCAAGCGTGCTTTTAGAGCCGCCAGTAAGCGATCCGCCTCTCGAGGATTACGACAATGGTAAACAGCATCATCCGCGTAACGCTCAAAAGGAATATCTCTGTGCGTTCTCACCATCCAGGCGTCCAGCGCGTAGTGCAAAAACAAGTTTGCCAGTAGAGGGCTGATTACACCCCCTTGTGGAGTACCTTGTGTTCGCTCTTCAAGCTGTCCGTCCCGATGTTGTACTGGAGCCGTTAACCAGCGCTGTACATAGAGCCTGACCCACTGATGATTATTATGTTTATCTAATGCCTTCAGCAGGAGTTCGTGATTAATATTGTCAAAGAAACCCTTGATATCTAAATCAACTACCCAGATTCTATCCCAGCATCGTTGTCGAGCTCGGCGCACTGCGTCTATAGCAGATTTGCCTGGCCGATAGCCGTAGGAGTCAGGGTGAAATACCTTCTCCAATTCTGGCTCCAGCAGTTGCTTAGCCACCATTTGCGCAATGCGATCTTCGATTGTGGGGATACCCAGTGGTCGCAGGCTGCCATCGAGTTTCGGAATATCCACTCGTTTGACGGCTGATGGAAAATAGCTGCCAGATGACATCCGATTCCATAGCTTGTACAGGTTTTTGGCGAGATTCGATTCATATTGCTCTATCGTTATCTCATCAATCCCCGCTCCGCCGCCATTGGCCTTGATCTGCTTCCACGCTTCCCAAACCGCTCGCTTGGGAATATTGAATGGCTTTGCGCTAATCGTTAATTCCTCCCCATCTGGGTTGATTACACGGTTAGTCGCCGAATACGACAACCCCTTCGCTCCACGTCCATTACAGCCGCTTCTCCACTACTACGGGTTGTTCCGCCCCTGTGACCAGTCTTGGTACTCAACGTCTTGCAGGGCCTCTACTTGACGCTCTTCCTTAACACCTGGACGACAGGTTCTCCTGTTCCACCCAAAAGCCTGTTGTGTGTTCACGCCACCTCTATGCCGGATGCCACTCGGTCGGTAAACAGGTAACCTCCAAGCTTATCCCCGCACTTAGCCAGTGCACGGGTTTTGACATCATCTTGGTAATACGCTTTCGACACCTCATCAGTGGTTCATTTGCATTCGTCTCTACACAACATACCTGACGTATCTCGTACGCCTTTTCCTCAAGCGCTTCTAACCAAAGCTCTTTACTCCGATCACCTTGAGGGGGTTTGTTATCACTTCCTGCAAAGCGATAACGGAGGGCCGACCTCCATCTCCTGGATAGCACGTATTTTTTTTTTTATTTATAAAAAAAAAATACTCAGGACGCACTGGCTATATGGATAATACGCTAGAAACCCGCTCGTCTTCAATAAAGTGGAGTACATTCAGCGGCTTGGGGCCTGTTCCCAAGCTCTGGAAGCCTAGCGCCCGTCTTTTCCTCTTCTCTGCCTACCGCCCCCGCGCACCACCCCACATTTCCTCCAAACGTTAAACCCAAGCTTTCCCACCCCGGAAGCGCCCAAACTTTGACCATCGAAGGAAATAAGTATGTTGATCTTAAAGCGACGGACAGGTGAACTTCTAAGGATTGGAGCAAATGTCTCAGTCACAGTGCTGGAGGTGAAAGGTAATCAAGTGAAGATAGGCATAAGCGCACCCAAATCACTCCCCATCTACCGTGAAGAAATCTATGTGCGGATCAAAAAGCAGCAGAGAGCAAAGGCCTGAATATCCTAAAAAGGGTAGGGCAACTTAAGGCACCCAGTAATTAAAAGATGGGATTCCAAGTAGAATCATTGCGCCTCTGTTCGGTAGGGGATATACGCGCTCTGATTCGAATGCCTCTTGGATCCCAAAGGTGATTAGGTAGCGAACTCGGAGTGGCCATGCTGAAGTCTTGGAGGTGTTTAACAAGCAGACCCTCTTATCCGACAGGAAGAGAGGGTAGGCAAGCCTTGCCAGCGCCATAAGACGTGTACTCAATGCTTGGCTTGCTATACACAGACCCTCCAGATGAATGTTGACGAGCCCACCAGTTGTTTAAAGCGGCTTTCGGCGTTGTGCTAAAGCTAGAGCCCACGGCTGCCAAGATATCTAGCCTCATAGTGATGGAGGAATATTTCCGTCAGTGCTCCCTAGCTCTTGTGCGCCGAGTCAGCGATCAATCCAGCTGCCAGCAATGGAGGTTCCACTTTTGACGGAATCTGTGCTTCCCTTCATGCTTTCCCGAGCCTGTAGTCAGCCCCCCAGATTCGTTGTTGCCACGTATAAGGGTGGTAGCAGCGGAGAACCTGTTGACGCCGGGTGACAAAAATTAGGAGATCAATAAAGTAGGGGTAGAAAGGTGAGTGGAGGTACTGTATATCGACCTGTACTTACAAGAAAGTGAAGCTTGGGCTTACAGGTGGGGAGGAGGTCGCGCCTGATGATATGGAGTACACCGTGCGCAAGCGCCTGCGAGTGATGGGGCTGATTTTAGGGTATAAGTGGTAGGCTAGACATAACTCTCAGATCGTCGGTTTGTGGTTATATAGATAGGTTTTGACTGAAAAGTATACAGTTGTGCACTCTACAACAAAATCAGCAGCAGCTGCTCCTATTTCTAGGTGAAACTCCGTAACTCATTGATACTTAAAGGGTTCCAAAAATGATATAAAGCAGAGAATATACAGAATTATAAAGACGCTGCTTGGTATTTATTCTTGCATATTTGCGCCAAGTTACGATAATTCATTGATTTTATGAGCTTTTTTGAGTCCCCAAAGGAAGTGAGGCATAGAAATATAAAGCAGGGTGATATAAAGAAGCTTCTTTTGAATTAACTGTTAAGTCATAGTAGAAATGAGATACGTGGAATCAAGTTATTGGAGATTAACGGTGCTAGTACTGTCGGTTACGGCAGTTCTGATTTTTTTCCGATTTCATATTTTTATCACGGTAACTCCATTCGAATGCTGGAGTTTTGAGGAAGTATGGGATTACCGCCCGGATCCATTGAATCCTTTTTGGATGTATACGATAGTTTTCCTGTTGCTTGCTATCTGGTCACTTTTGGAGTTGGTACTTGGTATAGTTGCAAAATCCCAGCGATTTGTTCCTTTTTTCTCGCTCGTTTTAATGATATCTGTTTTCTTTGGGCATATGCATTTTTGGCAATCATTCCAAGTTATGCGTGGAGAACAAGAGTTTAGTTACTTTACTCTCAAGCTGGTTCACTTTAAGAAAATTGGGCCAGAGGTTAGGCTTTCAGGTTTCCCTCCGAGCTGGCAGGAGTATGTGATCGAAAATAGGTGCGCTAAAGGTTTGGCAATTTCAAACATGTCAGATCAAGAGCGGAAAGAGCTTCATAGCAAGTACTTGAAGCTCTGGCAGTAGGGATTTAACAAGTTGCTGAAGTACACTCCGGTCGCAAAGATCGCGGCCTCCGTGGGACAACCTACACTGCGTTTCGGTTGCCCCTTAGCAAAGCGCTAAGTTTTATACACAAGTTTTTCCGGTTTTATTATGTAAATCAATAAGTTACAGTTTGACCTGGCATGAATTACAGATTTGATTGGATAATTATGCAGGACTGGGTCATGGACGAAATAAAAAATCAGGTTATGGATGATACACGCTTGAATAAGCGCCTGTCTAATATTCTCAGTAATTTAAGTTCCGACCCAAAGAATAGTATTCCCTGCGCAAACAAAACTTGGGCAGAAACGTTTGCGGCTTATCGCTTTATCGAAAATGATAAAGTCAACTTTGACTCTATTATGAGCGGCCATAAATCAGCAACTCTTGAGAGAATCAAAGCGCAGCCCGTTGTTCTTATTCCTCAAGATACTACCTTTTTAAATTTTGCCACTGACCTAGAAAGTAAAGAGATGGGAACTCTTCGACGGAAAGAGACCAATCAGCAACTTTTGCACACCTCAATCGCTATAACGCCATCAAGGGTTAACTTGGGTGTTGTTGAGGGTAGTATGTGGCAGAGAGACAAGGTGTCAAGCTCTAATTCTCGCTATACCAAGTCGACAAAGGATAAGGAGAGTCGACGCTGGCTAGACCATTACGAAACGGCTTGTCAGATACAGGAGCGCTGCCCTGAAAGCACAATTGTGAGTATTGCTGATAGAGAGGGTGATATTCATGAGTGGTTTCAACGGGCTGAAGATCAAAGTGAACAGCGGCGGGCGAGCTATATCGTTCGAGCTAAGGCCAATCGCACTTTAGAGCTCGATGGAGAAGAAACAGTTTTGCTTTGGGATCATATGAATGAGCAGAAATCTGTTGGTCTATACACGGTAGATATTCCCAAACGGAATGGAGAACCTGGAAGAAAAGCCAAAGTCAGTGTATCCACTACTGAGATACGGCTACTTGGGAAAGGAAAATCTAAACGACCACTTTCTCTCTATGCTGTATTGGCTAAAGAATTAAACCCACCAGAGGGTGAAAAAGGCATTGAGTGGATGCTGTTAACTGATCTTCCAGTTGAAGACTTTAAGCAGGCAAGAGTTATCATTGAGTGGTATCGAAGCCGGTGGGAAATTGAAACCTATTTTCGGGTAGTAAAAGGCGGATGCCAGATAGAAAGTAATCGTTTTAGAGCAGAGCAGCGAATGTTGAATTGTATTGCGATCTATATGATTATTGGATGGCGACTACATTCGATAACTACACAAGCAAGAAGTCTTCCTGATGAACCATGTACGAGTGCTTACTCTGAAAAAGAATGGCGCATGGTATGGATGATGCGAGATAAAAGTTCCCCACCGAATATACCTCCAAGCATAAGAGATATAACGCGTATGTTGGCAGGCCTAGGGGGATTTCTAGGACGTAAAGGTGATGGCGAACCAGGGGTTAAAACTGTTTGGCAGGGATATACCAAACTGCTCCATTATATTGAAGCAGCAGAGGCTTTAAATGGGCTTAAATGATGTGTATAAAACATAGTGCAGGCGTTATGTGTCGTAGAGATATATGGGAATATTTGAAGTATTCATGATCGTTTTCATTCCAGCTGGCACTCTGTTGTTGAATGCCTGGCGGAAGAATATGAACGGTACAAAAAGGTGGCCGCAACTTGCATACCTATTTGTATCATTGGCGATGGCTGGTTCGCCTTTGATTTATGTACGCAGCATAGCGCCAAACCACACGGCACTTGCGGTTGTATTAGCTGGAGTAGCGTTTTTTTGATTCGCAATAGTTGGGGGGCGTAGTGCAAACACATAACAAGTTTGTCAACGATCGCCCTTCGGGCTGGACAGCATTAAGCGCTGCTTCGCAGCAAAGCTACCCGTTACAAAGGCGTAAAGGCAAGTAAACATGTACAAAGGCTTGTGCCATATATGTGATCGTCAGATTCAGAACACTGGATTTGATAAGTGTATGTATTGTGGTGCTGAGCTTTTAGAGAATCAGAAATTTACAGAGTCTGAGAAATCTGTAATCGAAGATAAGCGAAAAGTTGTAGAGAAAGAATTGCGGCAGAAGAAAGCAGCGCAAACAAGAGTGCCATCGTCAACTGATGGTTTTGGTGGTGGCATAGATTTTGGTTTCGGTGACTCAGGCTGCGATTAGTTGAGGCCTTAACAAACACAGGCAGTTTGCCACGGCCCTCCGGACCCCTGCGGGACGGCTTACCTTGTGCGCTTTTTTCGCAGGTCGCTCCGCTCCCATTTTTTCGCAAAACGTGCACAAAGTAAGCCGCCCTGCTGTGGATGTTTAGGCTGTAGAAAAACTAATTTATGTCTTTGCTTTCTTAGATGCGATCAAATATTGACCATAAATGGAGATTCTCCGTGAATTCTGATCTAGCTTTCACTGGTGAGTAGGCTGTTTTTTACGTAGAAGCACAGTACGAAAAGAGGGCTGAGTTTTTCTACACCCTCGTTATGTGAATCAGGCTGCTGAGATATAGGCATGGAAGATCTACTGGGGTTCGTGTTAATTGGCTTGCTCTTAGATGTCACATTTTGGGGGATTAGCTATGCTACTGGCGCTGTATTAACTCCAATAATCTCTTTAGGAAGATGGAGGCCCGAAAGTATTAGTCTCAATAGAGAGGGTGGGGGTAGGCGCAGTAAACAAAACGGATTCACTCTCATTGAAAGAGATGACCAAGTTTATCTCGGAGCATTAGCAGTTGCGTTTATCGGTCTGGTTTTTTGGGTGGTAGTTATAATTCTATTGTGTATCACATAACAAGTTTATGTTGTCGCCACTTCGTGGCTGGGACGTCTTACGCTACGCTCCAGCCGCCCCAAATAAAAGCGTTAGGTATACAGGCATGGACCAGCTACTCAGAAAGATTTTAGATGATATCCAATCGGTGCCGGATTTTTCCGGCACCGATCTTAAGGACATAAATGACACGAATGCATTTGGTGATAACGCTCTCCATTGTGTTTGCGTATGGGGTGACATAGATGCTGCAAAATTGCTTGTAGAAAATGGCATCAATATCGAGCAAAAAGGTGAAGGTGGATTTACACCTTTGAAAGTGGCTGATGATTTTGAGCACTTTGAAATTGTTCGCTATCTAATATCGAAGGGTGCCAATGTCGAAGCTCTTGAAGCGGAATTCCAGTTTGACCGTGAGGCTAACTCACAGCATATGAGCAATCTACAGGAAAGCATCAAAGAGCTTGAGCAAAAAGTTAAAAACGAGTGTGGTAAAAATTCCTAACAAACGTCAGAAATCCGACATTTATTCCGGTGCTTGTTTTGTGTTCGCTGCGCTCATAATACAAAACAATCCTCTCCAGAAATGCGGTTGTGGCGGACGTTAGCTGAATAAAGAATTAGAGATATGGCAGGAATATTTAGCTTTACATGTTCATGTTGCGGTGAAGTCCACGAAGGCTCTCCTAGCTTTGGTTTCAAAGCTCCTGATCCGTGGTTGTCACAACCAGATGAAGTAAAAGAGAAAGGAAAGATCAGTGATGACCTTTGCTATTACACAGATGAAGGTGGCACACATTATTTTGCAAGAGTAATAATAGAGATACCTATCCACGGTGTAACAGACCCATTCATGTGGGGTGTCTGGGTATCTTTAAGTGAACAAAGCTTCAAACATTATATCGAGAATTGGGACGAACCAGATACTGGCACAGGTTACTTTGGTTGGTTCTGCAGTGAACTTCCTTATTATAAAAGCACTCATTCTTTAGCAGCAGATGTAAACCCTCAAAGCGAAGGTTCAAGACCAACACTGTGCTTACATGAAACAGAGCATGAGTTTTATCATGACTTTATTAATGGTATAAGCATAGAAAAGGCGCAGAATATTGCAGAAATTTGCATGCATGGCTAACAAGTTGTCGCACAATCGTCCCTTCGGGGCTGGGCAGCCTACACTGCATTTCGGCTGCCTGTGGGCAAAGCGTTAAAGGTCTTATGCGAAACTTCGTGGTTTTAGTACAAGGTGAAAATTTCAACTTAGATGTTGAGGGGGCAATTCAACCTGCGGGATTTTTCGCTACTAGGCGTGCCGAGGCCGAAACCGAAGAGGAGGCGTCTAGCCAGGTAATTTCACAACTACTTACGGAACCAGAAATTAGTGGCAAAGGACTACCCGGCCACACCATACTTGTAAAAGTGGCTCATGAAATGCCCATAGAACACAAGAATACATATTCGGGTTTTACTTTCTACCCACTGGAGAAAGCATGACCTTTAACAAGTTTGTCAACGATCGGCCTTCGGGCTGGGCAGCCTTAAGTGTGGCTTCGCCACACAGCTGCTCGGTACAAAGGCGTTAGGCGATATTAAGTCATGGAGCAAATTCAGATAATCAAAGATAGGTCCAAGCTAGAAGGAACATGTTATATCGAGCTATGCTTAGGGAAGTACAAGGGTAAGCATTGGGACGAGAGTAGCCTGTTTTTCGATGAAGAGGTTTTTGGTCTTATCGAAGTAATATTTGAAAGGAATATTCCTAATTATAACCACTACTGTATGAATGATGCTGATTCAAACTCATGGGGTAAAATATTAACTGAGCTAAAAGAACTGAGTGAGTCACTAAGATCAGCAAATGACTTTAATGAAATCATCGGAAAAGTGAGTTTTGTATTCGGTGGTACTAGGGACTATTTTCAAAATCATTTCCAGTCTTGCAGAGGCCAGCTTCAAGAAATGATTTCACAATTGTCAGCTTGGGCAGAAACAAATATTAATAAATATGGGCACATTGCGGTATTGGGCATTTAGGCAAGATTCAGCGCCTAACAAGCGGCAGCAGTCGGATAGTTTTTCCACTCCTTCGTCGCTCCAAAACCCCCTCTGTGCCAAACGTTAGGTATAGGTATGAATCGAGATTACGTTCTAAAATATTCTCCGGCTTTACTACAGTCAGCTGCTCTTTCCTATATAAAACAACTAATCGGGCCAGTATTCCCAGTCGTTTTTATTGGTTTGTCGATATACTCCGGCATTCAAGTATATAATGAAGACTATTCTTGGAGGGTAGGCTTGGCGGGCGGCGGTGTATTTATTGTTGGTGCAATAATGATTTCATTATTTATCGGCCACTTGAAGCATGCTAAAACAACGGCCAATGAGCTGAGAAATGGAGAAACTATATTTGGTTTATCTGAATCTGGTATTAGTTTTAGTTCACCGCTAGGTTTCGCAGAAATACCATGGGGTCAGATATCTTCACTTCACCAGCATAAAGACTTTTTCATCCTTTTAGTTAACCGGGGTAATTATACATCGGTACCTCTTGCATCCATTGATGATGAGGCTATGGAATTTATAAGAAAATCTGTTCTCAAGCATGGTGGAAAAGTTGCTTAGCAAAAACCAGTATGACAGCCTTCGTAAACTTTGCTTGAAAAGCAGCAAAAAATTTCAATTCGATGTGTGTGGTTGGTGTTACGTGACTTTTGGTTCCTAGATGGATACGACAAGTTTAATGAATAACGCTCAGAGTCGGATTGAGTGTGCATTGTTAAATTTCAATGATCTTGAGGCGATCAATCGCGAGTTAGCGTCAATCTACAACCTAATACAATCTGATATTCCCTTAGCCATCCCAGTAAGTTTGGAAGTTGTTGAAACTAAGTCGCTGCAATATAGAATCTTTTATCAAGCTGGCTATGGAATGTCAGTTAATTCTATTTTGATTTCTCAAGGAGAATTTGAATCCTACCTCTGGTCTGATTGCGATGGTTGGTGTCTAGATGACGATTACTGGGATGTTAGAGAAATTGCCAGGCATCTATCCAAAATCCCTGTAATTGTTGATTATCCGAAAAATGTGGGTGAACTGTATAATAATTTTGTCCAAGGGCTTTGGGTATTTTCCCTTAGCAACGTGCCAAGCTTCGGTGGTGAGCCTCCAAGAGATTTGGAAGAAGTGATCTCATGGGATCAAAAAAATGTTCTTGTTGGAACTGAGGTTTCAAACATGGAAATCGTACCGAGGGAGACATGGGATAATATTTGCGAGCGTGAAAGTACATGGTTTAGTGGCTAGTACGTCGTACGTAACAAAACAATTAACTTCGCTCCAGCCACTGCGTGATTTCGGCCGGACCTCCGGCGCCTCCGGCCGGCTATTGCGGGCGTTAACTGTTGTAATGGGTAAATGTGATATCTGATAAATTCGAGAGAATTGAAAACCCAGACTGGGAGCCTGATGCCCTTATGCAAGTATATTTTTCTGATAAAGATACCACCGTAAAAAGTGGATACCGACCTCACTATAAGGTTAAAGCCGACTATCTTACAACTACGATTTATTGGTTTATTGATTCAGGGATTACGGAACCTAACAGGCGCGCTCTAGCGTTTGTCAAATTCACCACATCAGAGGCATATCCAAAATGCCTAAAGGTAGGTTCCAATCTAGAGGTTCGCGAAGGCTCAAGAGTAGTTGGCCATGCTAAGATACAGGAAATATATAATGACCGACCACGTAAAAGCAGCTAATAATCATAGGGAAGTTTCTATGGGCCTTCGCGGGACAGCCTACGCTTCGATCGCCCGCGCTGTGGACGTTAAAAGTATGAAGAAGGAATACGCACAATACATGATTTCATGGATTGAAAAGATTGAGTCACAATTTCAATCCCCCATTTCTGACTCCTATGAAGTAATGAAGGCTTATTGGTCAGGATCAGGTGTGGACTTCAATGAGGGTGAAATGAAGGGAAGATTGTGGGCATGGGTAGATGGTAATAGTGGGCCTAGGGAGCCTCTGAATAACTCCGTGATACCTCTGGCATGCAGAGCGGTTCACAATCAAGGCGCGGCTTCGCAGGAATGTCTAGACCTTTCAAGAAGTCGCAACGCGGAGTGTGAATCGCTCTGCAAGCCCCGAAGGGCGGGCCTTGAAGGCCACAGCTGCTGCGTTGCAGCTCTTGCAAAGGGCTACGGCCATTCGCGGCGAGCCGCGCCTAACATCTGCAGCCTTCAAGACCCGCAGAGGCATTACGGAGTTATTCAGAGGCTCCCTAGAATAACAAGTGACCAAGAAATGGCTGTGACACATATGGTTTTATGCCTTGCCTACAAAGACGAGGCAACTATGGATGAGATCAAAGATATAGGATTCTTCGAAGATCTATTAGAGCAGTATGGGTATTCTAGGTCAGAGATAAATCGTACCTATGATCAGCAAAATTTTTAAAAACTAAAGGCACCGGACGTAAAAATCGTCGCTTCGCTTTGGTATTGCCGCAGGTGCTCTAATCGTTAAGGTACTTCATGAGTAAGCTCGTCACTCTATTACTGCTAAGTAGCAATGCTTTTTTAGCTCAGGATCTAGAAGGCACTTGGGAGGATAGGAGTGGGGGCATATTTGGTGGTGAATCGGGATGGGATAAGTGTGAGTTTAGATATGACAACACTTTTCTGTGCACTAACTATCCAAAACTAGGCAGTTTGGTTTTACCCTTTGAAGGAACTTGGAAATTAATAGGGAGCACACTCACTCTTCGTTTAAATAGTTCTCATATAATAAAAACTCATATTGCCGAGATTGATCAGGATTTCTTTAGGGGGCTGGTAGAAGGTGGTAATAAATTTACGTTTAACAGGAAAAAACCTTAACAAGGCAATGCAGTTGACGTCTTACTTTGTGCGCTTTTTACATAGTCGCAGAACTCCAATATGCATGTAAAAAATGTACGCAAAGCAAGCCGCCATCGATTTCGACGTTATGTATTAGGAGAGTTCCGTGTCACCACTAGAAATTGAAAAAAAGGTACGTGACAAACTCAATAAACTCATTGGTACCACGGCAAAGAAGGAAATACTAAGTCTTTCTGAGGGGGGCCATCACACGAGTTTGATATTTTTGAGGAAGGTAAAATTATTGGTGGAGTCAGTACATCTCTATGGTTCAATAATCCTAATGCGAAAGGTAAGCAAACTGGCAATACTTCAGGTCAGGATCGTGCGGCAACTGAAATCCTGTGGCTCACTCTTTGGCAAGGTCCTGAACGAAGGCTTCATATCCTTACCGATAAAGAAATGGCAGATAGAATCTTCAAAAAATTTAATGGTGCAGTTTTCCCCAACAATGTCGAAATCCAGCACTTTGATCTAGGCTCGGGTAGCTTCAATCATGTTGGAACATTGTGAAAAACAAAACAAGTTGATACTGTTTGTTTCGGCGCTGCGAGCCTCTACCAGATAGTCCACGCTTAGCGTGGCCTACCGCAGATTAAGGTGCTCAGGCTGTAGAAAAACTAATGTGCATCTATGACCCTTTAAGTATGGTCAAATATTGACCGCATGTGATGGTTCTCTGTGAATTCTGATTTAGATTTCACTGATAAATAGGCTATTTTACACGTGAAGCGCAATACGAAAAGAGGAATGAGTTTTTCTCCACACTCGTTACATGCCTTATGGAAAATGACGTCATAGAGTTCGTATCGAACTTTACAGGGATAGCAGCAGAGAAGATCCACCTAGAAACCCTAGTGAACGACGACCTGGCTGTCGATGGTGATGATGGTGATGAGTTCCTCATCGAATTCTCTCATAAATTCAATGTAGACATCTCTGGTATCGATCGTGCGTACTTTGGCCCAGAAGGTATCTCTTTAAACCCATTTGAAGGCATCTGGGCCTTTTTAAAAGGATTTTTGTATGGATGTAAAGGAGTCACTAGAGAAAACTGGGATGACATCGCCCCTCTTCCTGTATTGGTTTTGGTTAACTCGGCTAAGTCCGGTACTTGGGAGGACTAGGCATATAATAGGGCGCTCAATGCAGCGCAGTGCTACAAAGGGCACGGACTCTAGCGGCTACGCAGCTTTCGCCGCGTTAGCGGGGGTTGCAAGTATCTAAAAAGTACGTATTTTCATGAATAAAGATAGAAATGCTGGGCCCTTGATTACGGCTCAAACAGGTTGGGAAGAAGCATACCTTATTGGTACTGAAGCTGAGCTTCTGGAATTTGCCGAAAACATCATTCAGGCAGTAAAATCTGCTAAAAGTGAAGACTTCTTTGGAGAGCCAGTTAGAGTTTCAGCTTTTG
The DNA here is from genome assembly GCF_030012985.1 of Microbulbifer sp. VAAF005. Taxonomy (NCBI): domain Bacteria; kingdom Pseudomonadati; phylum Pseudomonadota; class Gammaproteobacteria; order Cellvibrionales; family Microbulbiferaceae; genus Microbulbifer; species Microbulbifer sp. VAAF005. The sequence goes on from NZ_CP120233.1 coordinate 4,990,467, forward strand.
ACGGAAAGGTTGGGCAATTCAGCGAGGTTTATTTCGACTGGCTTGTTGTAACCAAAGATCGAGAACAAACAATAGACCTTTCACGTAAGGTGTTGGGTTTGTAACAAGGCGCTGCACTCGACTCAGGTGCTATCGCAACTCCGCTTGGATACATAAAAGCCAAATGAATATTATCTACACAAAACTAATAGAACTGATAGGCTTAAATGAAGGAATTGTGTGGGGTGAAAGATCGTGCCATGACTCCCACTTCCGTTTACAATTTTACATTCATAATTCTAAAACCAGATTGTTGGCTCATTATGTAGCGGAGGCTTCAAATACGCCATTAAATGTTTATGCGAAAAGGCCCCTAGGAGAGCTTGATTGCGAGAATAACTTTGATAGTGAGCTTGTCCATGAATACAGGTCTGGTTTGGATGATGATACTTTGGATAAAGCATGTTGGCTAGGTTCGCATTTTACCTGGGCTATGTATAAAACTGGTATTATCAGCTCAAAAATGGAGCAAGAGTTTTGTGGTGTGTTTGGTGCGGTAAGTAGAAATGCATAGCAAGCGTATATTATTCGCCGCTGGACGGCTTTCGGTACGCTTCACCCGTCGCAAATACATACGTTAAGTTATTATGAAAATTGAGTGCTATCAATTATTCAAAGAATACAAAGATAAGGGTTTGAAGAAAAAATCTTCAAAGTCTATCCGTACCTTTATTTCACAATTTGAAAATGATGAAGAGATAAATAGCTGGGTATGGGAATGCTTGCCTAAATTGGAAACAAATAGGCACTCCAGAATTCGGTATGAGATATTTCGTGAGCTGGTATGTTCAATATTAAAGTGCGGCTCTAAAAACAACGATTTTTCCAGTACTCTTTGGCTAGGGAAGCTCGCTCAAATTATATATCAGGCTCAGCAACTAGATAAAGAGCACAAGTATAGTCAATCTATTAAAGAATACATTAAAAAGCTTAGCGAGTATCGAGATAAACTTAACAATCAAAGGCAAAGGATGCAGTAAACGGCACCCCGCTTTGGGTGCTATTAGCCAAATGGAGTGAAGCTATAAATATTTTTTTACGGATAATTGCAGTGTTTTCTGCGCTACTTTTTTGTTTGCTATCGTGGTTCGGCCCTATGGCTGAGACTTGTACTATGGGGGATACAGGTGGTTACGTTGGAAGTGTCATTCTATCTGTTCCTTTTGCATTACTTGCCTCCTTCATTATTTTTAAGGTCAAGCCGACAAATGTTTACTTTGAAAACATCTCAGCTAGTTTAATATTAATATTGTGTTTATTTGTAGGGTATATATGGTCTTTGCTTTTAGTAAACACTACTATTAGCGGCAATCACTTATGTGGCCCTGATTATAATAGTTATCTTAATGAGTACGGCACAAATTATTGGTATATTCCTTTAATACAATTAATTGCCTGCGCTCAATTGATGTTTTTTTCAATTAGGTCAGCACATAACAAATCAAGCAAGAAGAATACAGTAAATCGCACCCGTTCCTGAGGAGTTATGTGAATACACGTTATGAAACTTACTGACATAAGAACGGAGATTGGAAGCGACTTATTGAAGAAGTTGGTCAAGGAGCATGGCTGGCGGATTCAATCTGAATATAATTTAGATGCTTTCTATAAAGGAATAGACTACGATTGCTATATTCTCGAAAAGCATGGTGACGAAATACATATGGAGTGGACAAATTGGTTAGAGTGGGAAATATCTGGTGAGCAAAGTACCCTCAAAAGTTTGTCCATTACGTATGGTTTGTAGACTTCGCAACTTCAGAATTGGGCAAGAACAACCATACAAGTGCATCAACTTCGCTCCAGCCTCTACGAGGCTTCTGCCGGACAGCCCATGCTTCGCGCGGCCTGCCGGGCGTTAAATTCCAAGTCCATGTTTGAGGAATATTCAATAATTGAGAAATTTGAGGTTATAGACCGAGGTGTGGTTGTTGTGATTGCTGAAGTCACTGATAGAGCCCCTGGAGAGGTGTATAGAGTAAAAATAAGAAGTGCATCTGAAGAGTGTATCGAGGCGGAAGCTGTCAAGGAGTGGCTATTGTGTAAAGATCCAGTACCGATAGAAAAAGAAGCTTACGTACTCAAGGGAGTTCATGAATATGATCTGCAAGAAAATGCGGTTCTGGTTTTCTTCTAGAGCATCGAAATTTAATAAGCGGCTTTTGCCGCGCTCTCGGTTCTGGGACCTCCCTTCCGCTGCTTCGCATATCCTAGTCCGCCCCGAAGCCGGGCGTTAACTTTCAGCAGTAATCGAACATGGCTGAATTTAAATTAGATCTTAAAACCCTTGCGTATGGGCCCGTGGCCAAATACTTTGATTTAGCATTATTTGAGAAAGACATATCATGGTATGAAGACGCGGGATATAAAGTGTACTTCTTAGATGGAGGAAAATGGTACACAATGGAGAGCTTCCATAGTGATTGCCATGAAGTATTTTCTTTCCCTAGTTACTATGGACGCAATTGGGGAGCTTTTGACGATGTCATTTCTGAGATTGAGAGAGGTTCTCAAGGTGATGTATTAGTCTGCGTGAGAAATTTTGATTCTTGGAGTAAACGAGATATTTCCAACTCACAAGTGTTTCTAGAGATAATGTCTGATCAAACTTATTCCTATCTTGTTTACGGAAGAAAATTCGTTACGTTAATCCATAGTAACGATCCCAATCTCTCAATTAGGGAAGTGGGAGCAAAGAGTGTTCACTGGAATCAAAAAGAATGGAATGAAAGTGATCGGAGAGAGAAATGTTAACAAGACGTCGCACCCGACTCCGGCGCTGTGGCGCCTCTGCCGGTGAGATTGGCGTTAAATTACGAATATGAGGGCAAAGCTACTTTCCACAGAATCCAGAGGCATATACAGGTGTTATTCTATCAAACTTAGAAATGGAGACAGGCCAACATAGCCCAACATATGAGAACTTCACACAAAGAATTGATCGTGGTATTTATAGAATTCATTCTGATACAATCCGTGACAGGGAAGATGAGATCAACACTTAATAAGCATCTTCATTTCGATCCGGCCTGTGGCCTTTAGTGGACTTGCTGCGCTCGCCGATGAGCCGGGCGTTACATTTTGAGCATGATTAAGCACATAGATAATCCACATGTAGAATCGCTTCATGGCTACTTGAAATGTCTGTCGAAGCTTTGTGCGAATGGATATAGATTCGGAGTGGCAGCCTACGCAGCTGAGCAAGAAATTGATTTTTTCGTAAGTGAACTTGTTGCGCATTGGTCAGAAGGGGATGAATATCTCGCGGCGAAAGAATACCGTTTTAACGGTCGAGTAGAGGTCGAATCAGATTGGCTATTCAAAGAAATAGAAAGTTATATTTTCAATGGACTACTGAATAAACAGCTGATGCCAGATGAAGATGCAAGAGGGTATGCGTCGAAGATTTTGATTGAGGATATAAACGAGTATTACGGACTGCTTTCATCTTCACTAAATAAAGATGGCGTATTCCATCCCCTTTTGAGAAACCCCATTTACAAGCTTGATATAGAGGTAGAGAACGTCGAAAAATCTCTCTATTTCATTATTAAGATAGAAAATGTCTACGTATTGACATGCTTTATGAAGAGATCGCGCAGATAGAAATGTAACAAAGCGCTGTACTGGAATTCGGTGCTAACACGTCTCCGCATATGAGTTTGGAGTTATTTATAGGATATGAAAAGATCTCGCACTAAAAAAAATAGAAGGAAAAATCTAAATTCAGATCAGGGCTGTTTAAAAAGAAAATTTGAAGTTCTAGAAGATGTTACCTCTTTGGTATGTCAAAACTGGTTGTGGTTCTGCATTTTTATTTTTTCTGCAATTTGGTTGGGAGGCCATCTTTGGCAAGCCGTAACAGAGTTCGGAATTCCTAATGTCCGCACTACAGATATTATATGGTTGAAAATTCATCCATTTTTGTTTTTGGTAGTTTTTGTTCTTAAGTTGGCTTTTTGGTTTCTAAGTACAGCTTCAGTGATAGTCTTCCTTAAAAATATAGGACGTGCCAAGTAATGGATAACAATTGCAGGCATTCTATTCCGGTCCTGTGGTCCTCTACGGGACACCAAATGCTGCGGGCGTTCTAACTAAACAGTCGAGTAGAGATGGAAGTAAAATTAAAAATTTATAGGAATAGGATAGAGCTGTTTACTGGCTCTAAATTTCACTTTGAGACTCCTAAAGAGGCATTCTCAACTCAAAGACTTTTGGTTGGAGATTTTGATGCGGCGTGGAATTGCATCGTGAATGCTGAGAAAAAGTTATCTATAAAAGGACTCTTTAAACGGAAGCCCAAGGTAATTGTAGAGCCTAAAGAAATGGTTGAAGGTGGTATTTCCTCAGTAGAGGAACGTATATTCCGAGAACTAGCAATGGCTTTGAATCCTAAAAGTGTGGAAGTGCATGTGTAGTACACTAGTTATAAAAAATAAAGATATCCGACATCAAAACCATCGATTCGTTTTGGTTTTGAGGCAGGCGCTAAAAGGGTAATATTTAAAGCATGAATAATATTTTCCTGGCAATTTACAATCTAGCTGTGCTATTCGGTGTCCTTTTAATGGCGATAATGGCTGGCTTATGGTGGACCTTTGACGATGGCAAACTATCTGAAGGGGTCGTTTTTCTTGTTGGAACCTGGGTGTTGGCTTTTAACTTTCTTCCAGTCCAGGGGTTGAAGTGCTTAAAAGAGCCGGTGGTAAAATTTTACTACTTGCCGCTGGCAATACTTGGATTAATTGGTTTCATTTATGGTGTGGTGCAACATTAAAATAACAAGTTTACCAAACATCACTACGGCTAAAAAACGATCTTCACTGGGCGCTCAGAAAGCGCGCGCCGCTTATAAAATTGTTCAATTCCTCTTGGAGATTTGCAATGGATTTTGATTTCTTAAAGCCGAAGGAAAGGTTGCGACTCATGGACTTGCTCAAGCAAGTGGGTATTGATGTAAGTGATTGAGGTAACTATAAGCGAGGAGAAGAATACGCGGCTAGTAATCCAAAATACTGCTATGAGTGGACCTTTCAAGATCATGATAGCGAACTAATTGTGCTTAATTTATGGTACGAAAATATTAAGCTTCGCGAAGAAAGTATCATCCAACAATTGAACATGAGAACACTTGCAGAAGAAATGAGTTGCTCCCCCAAAGAAGAAGGGCATTCGAAATGGACTTTGCGCTTCAAAAAGCGGCACGACTTAATTGGCCTGTGAGAGTAATAATTTGTGATGGTACCCTTAGGGACGACACTCCAGATAGAAAGCGTTCGGAAACAGAAACAAGAATGCTTGATGATGAACCGTGGACATTAGAGAGTTACGATAGAGATTCAGGAGAGTGTATTTTAGTTAGAGGCATTGATGGTCCAGCGAAATATATAGATCAATTTGACGAATCAATTGTTAAATCAGCTCCGGTAGTGAGAGAAGAAGTAGCTAGCAACCAGTATTCTCGAAACCCTGACGTTAGACGGAGTGTACTGGAAAGAGCAAAAGGCTACTGCGAATTTTGTGGAGCTGAGGGGTTTAAAACCTTAGCAGGAGCTAGGTATCTCGAAACACACCATATAGTTCCATTGTCAGAGTTGGGGGAGGATTCAGCTAGCAATGTCATTGCCCTTTGCCCTAACCATCATCGCCAAGCTCATTATGGGGAAAATCGTGATTTGCTCAGAGAGAAATTTATGATTCACGTATCAAAATTGAACAAGTCAATACACTCGACCGCTGAGGCAGTGGCTGATTGAGGCATTATGTGTAGGCCGTTATGAGATCGATAGTTCTACTTCTATTTATAATTTCTAGTAACGTCATGGCATCTGGCACATGTATCTGTATAGGAGGAGCGACCGTGGTTAGTACTTCTGACGCAGCGGTTGAGGTTTCTATCTCTGAGGGGATAGCTTGTGAGGGTAATGGTTGTTGTATAACTGAGGGCTCAGATCACTCTGTCTTCTTTGAAAAAGAAAATAGCGTAGAACCTTTCCAACACTATATGTCAAAATCGGGGGCATACTTGAAAAACATGCCAAAATCATACGAATTTGGTTTCGTCTACTCGTGCCGTACAAGCGAAGAAGGTGGTTTTTCACAGTGGCTTATAGAACCACAGAAGTAAAAATACATACAAGCGCAAGTAGTTGGTACAGCCTTTCGGGCCTCCGAGGGACGCCCAACGCCATGTATGTTTTGCGCAGGTCGCTGCGCTCCCAGATTTGTACAAATCGGGCATAGTATTGAGTGCCCCTGTTGCGGGCGTTCCGGCTGTAGAAAAACTAATGTACATCTATGACTCTTCAAGTGTGATCAAATATTAACTGCATATGATGATTCTGCGTGAATTCTGATTTAGCTTTCACTGATGAGTAAGTTATTTTTCACTTAGAAGCACAATATGAAAAGAGGGCTGAGTTTTTCTACACTCTCGTTAAGTGACAAGGGGATAGTCAATGAAATCATTCATCATTAATCTTGTCGGTTTAGTTGGGTCTTGGTATATGATTGATCTTACTTCCGAAAACTCGCTTAATTCTGTTTTTGCTCCGTTATTATTTACAGCTTTCCTAATTTCTAGTGTACTGTGGTTTATTGTGAAGTTCGGGGTAACTCAGGGCTCTAGCTCTGGTGGTTACTATGGCAGTGGTGATTCTGGTAGTTTTGGAGGTGGAGATGGAGCGGGTAGTGATGGTGAGTGTTAAATCACTTAACAAGCGCATGTTGCTCGCCGTTATAGCGACCGGACAGCTTATACTACGCTTTACCAGCCGCAAATACGAATGTTATATTCACGAGGGAAATGAGTGAAGAAAGTCCCGATATTTATTTCAATATTCCTCATTCTTGTGCAAGCTGGTTGTACAACGCAGTCACAAATTAAGCTTCTACAGGGAAAGGATGAGTTTAGAGGGGAATTTCTTGTAGATTGCAAAGGTATAAAAACAATTTACGAGGGGCACAATAGCTCAGGCTACTATTTTGAGGGCTATAGCGGTGGAGCGTTCACAAAACACTCAATTAGCTTGTCAGAAATGACATCGTGGCTCAAAGAGTGTGGAGTTGATCTAAGTACCGTAAGCCAAATAATAGAGTAACAACAATACTAGCATTGCATAACTAGTAAAGCAGCACCGCCCACTACATGTGACTGAACAGTTTTAAGTAGCTGCGCTGCTCGAAATCTACCGCTGTTTGCGGTGTTTTGCAACATGAGTACTTAAGCATGAAAGAAGTTCAAGAAGTTGGCAGAAGCCTGGTTGCCGAAAAAGAAAGCAATGACTTTTGCTTTTCTCATGAAGGTCAGTTGTACAGATACAAGAAAGGCCAAGTTAAATTGCTGTGCAAGGCAAATCCTAAACTAAAGTACACAATTGATAAAGGGAAAAGCGGTAATAGATCTTACCACTATGTATTTGAGGTTATGTCGCCATTAAGAGCTGGGCCCACGGAAGTTGTGGTCCCATCAGTCAAAATGGCTTCTAAATCTGGTTTTTCGAGCACTTTAGCAACTTATGTTCCGTTTGCTCAGTTTGTTGGCAGCCAAGATGACTTCAAGTCTTACTGTTTCCAGATTTTTGAGAACGTGACAGAAAAAGAAAGTCCATAGAAATGTCAAGCACGAACGCAAGCAGAACTGGCTGGACTTACATTCCGCAGCTTCGCTGCTCCATTTCGGAACGTGTTGGCGGCATTATGCCTCAATAGCATGAATATGAAATTTGCAATGATTTTTAGCTTCACTCTGACTGGGTGTGTAAGCTTCAATATGGGCGATGGCATGTTCATTGTTCAAGGCTCTACAGCTGGAGATTGCCTCCTCTCAATATCAAAGCAAGATGACAGCCTTGTGAGTCACAATATTCGCGAGGTGGCCGGATTGTTTAGCCAAGATTTTGTGGTTTCACCTAACGAGGAAAAATATTCAGCGTCATTATTGTGCGATAATCAAGTTTTGCGACAGAAGACATTCGTATACCCAACTGAAATCAGGGTGGGTGGTGTACTTCATCTTTAACTGCGTAGTTCAGAGGCATGACAATATAGGCCGGGTGCTACGGCTCCTGTCAAAGCCTTCGCGGGGCAGCCTACGCTGCGGGTGTTTAGGCTGTAGAAAAATGAATGTGCATCTATGACTCTTCAAATATGATTAAGTATCGACCACAAGTGGTGATTTTACGTGAATTCTGATTTAGCTTTTACTTGTGAGTAGGCTATTTTTCACGTAGAGGCACAATACGAAAAGAGGGCTGAGTTTTTCTACATTCTCGTTAAGCATAAATAGGTGGGAAGATGTTACAGGCTGCAATAACTGCGTTGATACTGGTAGGTATCTACAAGTTAATTGATGGAAACAATGCCGAAAGTAGTGACTCTGATATTGATTGGTGGATTGCATTTGTCTTCGTTTTTGCACCAATGATTCTTATATTCATAATCAGTTTAGTAGTTGTAGGAAACGATTTTTCGGGGATTATTATTTTATCGGCATATTCCTTATATTTTATTATTCCGTTTATCTATTTAAAGAAAGTGCTAGGGTATTCATCAAAAAAATCTCTAAAGTGCTCTGTATGGATTCCGGTTACGGTGTTGGCTATAGAAATTCCATATACTTTGATTTTCGGCGTACACAATGCTTAACAAAGTTGTGTTGTCGCCTTCGGTTTGAATAACCTACTGCGTAGGTCGCCACATACAACGACGTAATGCGTTATAAAACATAGAGTATTGATTGAAGAATGAGCAAAGAGTAACCAAATAATCCGCTACATGGTATTACTCTTGAGAAAGTTGTTACCCGTTTGCAGGAGCACTATGGCTGGGATGGCTTGGCAGATAGGATTAATATCAGTTGCTTTAAGAGTGACCCATCAGTTAAGTCTTCGCTCAAGTTTTTACGCAAAACCCAGTGGGCGCGAGATAAAGTTGAGAATCTGTATATCTCAACTTTTGAAAAGAAATCGCCGTGGGCTAATCGTGAATAAGCACTATTTGGCAACGACATGGATGTCGCAGTGATTAGACAGGGACAGGCAGGTAGCAAGGGAATCAATGTGATTAACCAAGCCCGTTACTTTTTTCTGACCAAAAAATCGCCAGATTGGCCGGCCGGTTATTACGGGGGTTAAGTATCCAAGATAATTATGCATTGTTGTAAAGAAATGGGAAAAAGAGTCGAGCTTAACTGTAGGGATCACAAGAATAACTATGAGTGTCCAGACACCCTTGTTTCCTTTATCCCAAAGTTTGATGAATATGGTCTCATTATTCATGATGGTGGTAGTAGTTCTATTTCTATCAGGTTTTGTCCATGGTGTGGCCAGGAGCTACCGGGCTCAAAACGAGATAAATGGTTTGATAAGTTAGAGAGTATGGGATTTGATGATCCTACTGAACAAAATATACCCGAGGAATTCAATAGTGATGCTTGGTTCCGAAACACTTAAAAGCGCAGGTTGTTCGCCGCTATCGTAGCCGGACGACTTCCGCTATACTCCAGCCGCGAAAATTTCGAACATTAGCCTGTAAATAGAAATATATCAATCATGAAAAGTTGGATAGTATTTATAAGTACATTGGTATTAGCAGCAATTCACCTGCTTCTTGTAGTCATTGAGTATCCCAAATACTCAGTTAAAAGTACGTTTTCAGCTTGGCTGCATATAGAATATCTTGTTATTTTCACTCTTTCTTTTTTGTGCCTCTTTGCTTTATACAAGAAAAACTCCCTTTCATATAAAGGTGCAGTTGCATTTCTATCATTTGGGATTTTAATGCAACTGAAAAATACAGGTGTGTGGTTAATGCTTAGCTGTGGTATAGGTGTAATAAAATGCCCCGCTAATGCGGGTCCAATTAGTATATTTGTAGGTTGGGTTATGTTTGGGTACTTACTATTTCTTATATATTTACTAAATAGCTATATTAAATGCCCAAGGCTGAAGTCCTGGTACAAGCTAACAACTAATTCAAGAGGGGCGCCGCGAAGCGGAGCCCTTTAATTGGGTGTTCAGACTGTAGAAAAACTAATGTGCACCTATGACCCTTTAAGTTCACTTGGTTTCAACTATTAACCATAAATGGTGATTCTACGTGAATTCTTATTGAGCTTTCACTGATGAATAGGCTATTTTTCATGCAGATGCACAATGCAAAATAGGGGTGAGTTTTCTATACCCTCGTTATGTTGCTCCGAGAACATTATGAATTTTAAAGAAATAGAAGAATCCCTAGATATCGAACTTCCTCAAAGCTACAAGGAGTTCATTTCAAACTATCCAGATATGCTGTTAGCTGATGGTTTTTGGGCTGCGGAAGTAGAGCTTCTTAACAATCAAAATCGACTGGTAGAACTCAATCGGTTTGTAAGGTTGCACCTAGATATTGAACTTAGCTACTTTTTGATTGGAGGAAGTGGCTGTGGAGATTATTACTTTATCGACATAAGTGATGAAGAATCGCCCGTGTACTTTTGGAATCATGATATAGCAGGCTTCGACGATGATGAAGAATCGGTAAATCTGATTGAGCATGCAGGAAAGTTGCTCGAGTCTTATACTTATGTCATCAAAAACACATAACTAGTTTGGGCAGTACGGACTGTGTGGCCCAGACGTGATACATGTGCTGCAGCCAAAGGCATTATAAATTATGAGGACCTTGTGATTTACATAAAGTATTTGTTTGCAATCCTGCTTCCTTGGTTAGCGTTTTTTACAGGTGACAAGATCTATGGCTCCTCGCATTTGATGTTCCATCATCCCTGCGTTCAATCAGAGTATGGTTGCTGGTTAATGGATTTTATGAGCTTTGCCATAAAAGGGGCGTTGCTTGGCATCCTTTTAGGTTTGGCGAGATTTTCAGCCAGTCAGCTTAAAACCTCTGTAGTATCGGCGGTGGTATTGTTGACTATGGTTACTGTAAGGCTAGGCGCTGCTCGAATGGAAGGAGTCTTAACTGTCGTACTGGATTGGTACTATTGGCTAAGCTTGTTTGTCCCATTATTATTAGCTGCGGTGGTTTTTTACTTAGGTTCACGATATGTGGCAGAAAAGTTATAATAAATTGTGGAAGCACGGATGCTTTACGCAGGGCCTGTTTAACAGCAGCCCCCGCACTCCGTGTTAACTTCATGTGAATATAGAGAGAATTAAGCGAAAGAGGCAAAAGAATACTCAAGAGCAAAATTCTCTTGAAAAATATTCAATGAAAGAAGGAACCTTAGGCTTTCTAATTTCCATGGAAGGCTACAAATATTTTTTTGGATCTTTGATATCTATGGAATAGATATGAGAAGTGGCATTCTTATTTCTCTATATATTTGTCTTGAGCAAGGTTCAGTAAAAAAATGTAATGCAATATGACTAACTTCAGAATAAAATACTCAACTACACTCCGGCCGTAAGCGGCCTAATTATTCCTTGTCGATGAGTCGACTGTTTCACGTAGAAGCACTAAATAAAAATTGGGATGAGTGTGTCTAAGTCCCGTTATAAATAGGAGAAAATGATGAGCAGTGAACCAAAAGAAAAATCGAAAGCGATGAAGATTATCCAATCTATTTGCTCACTGTCTATAGTAGGTGTTATCTGTTATAGTCTAATCTATGGAGTAGAGTTAGTGTCTTCAGCTATCATTGTATCCTCAATAGCTGGCCTTGTAATACCGACGGTTATTTCTGAGTTTACAATGGGGGTCGTTGAGATTTTAACTGGCGTTTTGGAAGCCTTCATAGACGGTTTGGTTGACGCAGTTACGGGTGTGCTTGAGGCTATCGGCTCAATTTTTTAGTTAACGCTATAGGATTTTATAGGAAGTTTCTGCCCCCGATGGTCTTCACTCTGCTAGCATAATCGATTTGATTTCGGTTGTGGCGTAGCAAAGTATTATATGGGTTAAATAAGTAGATGAAAGATGAGTTTAAGAAGTTACGTAGAAAGCAAATTATGGGAAGCATTTTCTTTGCTCCTGCTCTTATCGGTCTTTTTGTCTCTCTAGAGGCTATGGAAAGTGGGGTGGAAACCTTTGCCGGTATACCTATAGTGGCCTGGATGATCGGATGCATTCTCGCTATAGTTGCATATTTAGTTTTCTCTAGATTCAATTGGCGGTGTCCTAAGTGCACAAATTATCTAGGTAAAGGTTTGAACCCGAAATTCTGCAAGAGTTGCGGCTTTGATTTGAGTTCATCCACATAACAAACAGTAGTACGATCGCCCGATAAATTTGACTGGCGGCCGACGTTATGTTTCGGTCGTCCATGTGCTGAGATCTGGCTGTATTAGGGAGCCTGGAGTATTTTTTAAAGGGAACTAATCTATTGATCTTAAAGCGAATGGCACTGTGTTCTGGAGTTCAATCTGCTGAATGGCCTGCTGTAAAAGAATTGAGTTTAATTTAAATGAGTTCAATGTAAGTTCTCATCCCAGACATTTGTTAATGTAGTTATCTCTACGCACTCGAATCACTGCTCCAGGCGAAATTCAAGGTATCTTTATGTATGCACTCTATCTTGGTCACTAGCGGTGAGCCCTTCAATGAAAGATTCGGATGATATTCTATGGCGGTAGATTGGTAGAGGCTAGGGAGCGATTAATCCTTACTCAGAAACTCTCATGATTTACTGCCAAAAAGAGGCGTGAGTTGAAGCCAGTGAACTGAATTTAGGGGGTTAGTTAACAAGTAAAGCTATCCGACGTCAAAACAGTCGTTTAGGTTTTGCCACCGGTGCTTTTATCGTTAGACATCTTAGGGAATTATGAATAAGCAAGAAAATAAAATTTTACGTTCTGTAGTCCGTTCCTACTCAAGAAATAGGATGCCAGTCTATGCTCGCATGCCCTTTGTTGTTATTAGCTCGATTGGCATGATTGTTTTATTGGTTGCTGTGAAACGATTATTGGTAGCTGGCGAAATTAATATTTACGTGACCTTTTCAATTTTGCTATTTTCAGGTGGTGCAATAGGATTTGTATCTATAGTTAGAGCAAGCTATAAATGTCAACCATTTATCAAGCCGTATTTGGATCTAAGTGCCATAGAGCAAAAATTAAGTGACGCAGACAAAAGAGAATAGTCTCCCATGGAAGTTGAGAAGTGTAAGTAAATAAGAGGTCGGTTTTACTGAATTAATAGGTGTATATTTATATTTGTTTTGGCTGTTTTCCAGGGTGAAGACTCAAATGATCTATTGATTTTAACGGTCAAGATATGAAATACCTTTGTATTTCGTAGGGGTTTTATCTATGGCCTTAATATGTCTAATAGTCTCTTCCATCTTCTTTATAGTGGGAGAGCCTGAAGTTATTTGGTATGGTTGATATTTTCAGTATTTTTTATACTGTTTCAATTATCAATTCTATTGGAAGGAATACATAGGAAGAGGGTTGAGTTACGGCGGGAGTATGTTGAATTTGACTCAGGAAGAATAAAAAGAGTTATTTTCGGCCAGTTGGAATAGTTGATAAATGGTTGGAGATTGTAGGGGTTGCTAAAGTAACTAGCAATGTGGGGTTCAGTGATGGTATCCACTGGATGATCATGAATTCTGAAACAATGTATCTAATGGCGCACTAGCTTCCCTTAAGCCAATTGAAAAATTACAGACATTACCTAACTCTAATGATGATGTGGTTAATTAAGGAGTGGGAAGTGTAGACAATAACTACGTTGTCGGTTGGAAGAGGTAGTTTTTAGTAGCTAAAACTCAGAATTATTTTAGAGCATTGCTGCGAAAGAAAAAGTACTCACAGCTTTGTGTGCGCCAGTTAGTAAGCAGTACCTGCGAATGAAAAGAGTTTCTTTGAGAGCCATTCTGACCGGGGGAGGTAAGTAAAAATCTTGAGTGGTGCTTGAAAACAAACTTCGCCTACTATTTAGCAATGACTGAGCCCAACAGGTATTAGTTTTTTCTCAGCCCGCTTTTCGAGCTCCAGGTATTTTTTATTATCGCCAATGGGGTACCCTTATCTATCCCTTAAAATCTCCATCGCAGCATTATGTCCTGGAATTCCAGTAACTCCACCTCCGGGGTGGCTACCAGAACCGCAGAGATACAACCCCCGAATCGGTGTGCGATAATCAGCAAAGCCCATAAAAGGGCGGTTGCTCCACAGTTGGTCCAGCCCCAAGGCGCCATGAAATATATCTCCCCCTATCAAGCCAAACTTGCGCTCTAAATCTAGCGGTGAATGAATTTGTTGGGCGATGATGGAGTCATGGAAATTGGGGGCATGTCTAGTGACAGTATCGATGATAGTTTGGGCTGCAAGCTCACGACAATCATCCCAGCTTTTGCCATCTGGCAGTTCTGGAGCGAATTGTTGGCAGAAAAGGCTGGCGACATGCTGACCTTGAGGAGTCAGGGAGGGGTCTATAGTAGAGGGAATCAACATCTCTACAATAGGTTGTGTTGACCAGCCGTGTTGGATTGCATCCATATAGGCCTGCTCCAAGTAGTTCATTGTGGGGCCGATGACAATTCCAGACTGGTGATGCGGTTGTAGATGAATTCCGGGCTTGCAGGTGAAGTCTGGCAGTTCAGACAGTGCCACGTTCATACGAAAAGTACCGGAACCTACTCTGAAAGCGCGCACGCGGCGACGGAATTCCGGTTCTAGATGTTGTTCATCAATCATTTGGGAGTAGAGCAGTTTAGGGCCGACATTGGCGATTACTTTTTTGGCTGTAATCGTCTCCCCGTTACTTAGCTGTACACCGCTAGTACTACCTCCTTTAACCAACACCTTGCTAACTTCAGTATCTGTACGAATAGTAATCCCGAGGAGTTCTGCTTCTTTAAGCATAGCTTGGGTGATAGCACCCATACCGCCCATGGCATGCCCCCAAGCACCTTTCTCACCGTTAGCCTCACCAAACACATGATGTAATAGTACATAAGCGGAGCCGGGGGTACTGGGAGCCGCATAGTTTCCGACAATAGAATCGAAGGCGAATGCTGCTTTGACATGGTCACTTTCAAACCAGGCATCCAATACACTCGTGGCGCTCTTGGTAAATAAGTCAAGCGCATCACGGCGTGATGCCATACTCAGTTTCTTTGCCCTTAAACCAAAGCCGCCTGCACGCACCAAGTCCGCAAAGCCGCCACCCACATTGGGGGAGAGCGCAATAGCTCCTCACGCAGAATATTAGCTACGGATTCCAGCATGGCATAAAAGTCAGGTAGGGTAGCTGCATCCCTCTCTGAGAAGCGAGCGACTTCTGCTTGTGTATCCAAAAGATTTTTATGGAAGGAGAGACTTTTTCTATCTGACAGCGGGAAAAAGTTAGATTGTGGCCGTAATTTGATTTCCAGGCCATGCTCATGCAAGTTCAGATCTTCGATGATTTTTGGGTTGAGTAAACTCACAGTGTAGCTTGCCACTGAGTTTCGGAAACCTGGATGAAACTCTTCAGTAACCGCAGCGCCGCCTACTATAGATCGGCGCTCAAGGATTGTTACTTTTTTCCCGCTTTTGCCAAGTAGCAAGCACACACTAGGCCATTATGACCTCCACCAATAATCAAAAAATCCTTCATTATTATTCTCTATGTAGATGAGGATTAGGTTAGATATATAAAAAAATACCAGAAAATAAGGGGGAAATAAATATTTCAAGCACGGTTTATGTGGCTCAAGATGATGCCTGACCATTTATCACAATAGATCTAAGATGGAGTTGGATTTCTGGATTTTTATTGTGATGGGATAGGCCAATTTACCGATATTGATATTACACAGTGATAGAGTGCCTTTCTTGTTATATGTTTCACTATGTCAGATGGGTAGAATGATAGAGCCTATTAAATCAACCTTGTATCTGACTATTAATGTTTTACGTTTCAATCACTGAAAGGAATTCTAATGAAAACTATACTGCTTGTTGTGTTGATGACTATGCTTATGCCCCTATCCGTATATGGAGACTGTGAAAGAGCATGGAATATTAGTGGTAATATTTATGTTGAAGGTGTTAGTTTTCAGAAAAAAGAGCATGCAGGCGAAATGTATTGCTATGCTGAATTTTACTATGATAATGGCGATTACCTGCTCGATAATTACACTCTCGAGGAGTGCTATATTGGTGAAACAATAGTAGACTGGCGGGGGAAAGAGATGGCAACCATTAAAATGACGATGATTGCCAAAGTGCCAGATATACATGGGGATTATGGGGTCAGTAATAAGATAACTCATACTTACTACAACTGTATCAATTGAATTTAGTTATCGTTGACGTAAGTTTATGATTGTTTATCCTGTTATATAAAGCTAATTTATTAAAGACGATTGTTGATTAAAATGTTCCATCAGGGCCTACCGATACGTTGGTTATTGTCAGTGGGCCCTGGGTTAATTGAAAGAAGCTAATTAATATACATACACTGCGCCGGCTAAAGGTGCATCATTGTTATCCTGCCCGACACCTTCAGTTCCATCAGAATTCCCATCTTCGAAAGGTGTTGCGATGACTAAGGTCTGCCCGTCAGATGATATTGCCAAATTGTGTCCAAACATATCACGAGAATCTGTATTACTGGCCTTGATATAGTTGCCTGTTTCCCATGTACCAGATAGAGCGTTATAGAGATAAATGTAGGCCGCACCAGAATTTAGCTTAGATTGATCTTCAATTAGTCCTCCCACACCTGTAGCCCCGCCATTATTGTTCGGAGCAGCGATAGCCAAAATGCCACCATCACCAGATAACTGAACTGATTGACCAAAATACTCGCTGCTCTGTGGAGAGAGAGACTTTATATAAACCGGATTCCCCGGCAGGTTACTATCATTGTATCCAGACCATGGGTCAACCTTTTCATTTGCATCAGGCTCTCGATATATATAAGTCGCACCAGCGTATAGATAGTCGTAGTCAAATTCTACTGGGGGGGTTGCAGTAACTCCGCTACCGGAGCCTACTTCTCTAGGCGCTCCGATAGCAAGTACTCGACCATTTTGGGAAAGAGAAACAGAGTAACCAAAATTTTGACCATAATCAGAGTCAGAACTCTTTAAGTAGGCGGCTTGCTCCCAGATTTGGGTATCAGTCTCTCGAAAAACAAAAACTGCACCGTAATCGAGATTATCAGAGCTTGATGGTGTATATTCCCTATCGCCTGGGTCAATCCAATCCATTGGTGCTCCAACAGCTAATATTTCACCATTTTTAGAAAAAGCAAGTGCTGCTCCAAATTTGGATTCATAGAGATATTCTTCTGGAAATTTCGTATCTGTATCTGAGCCGGTAAATTTTGGAGCCAATGTTTGTAAGTATTTTACCTCGGAACCTTCCTCTGCATAGATGTCAATCTCATAAATGGAAATGCCTTCCAAGGTTTTAGCCGCTAAGCGCTTACCATTTGAAGATAAGGCTAATGGACTTCTATATAGAAATTTATCATTCCAGTCATATGTGTGAGAAAACGTATTAAAAAGTTTCCAATCCGTATTTTCACGTTTAAATAGATGGAAAATAAAGTTTTTTGACATCACTGCTAGTATTTTTCCATCAGCTGAAAGTTGTAATTTCCGCCCAAAATAAGCTTTTTCCTGCGGGTTAGCTTCAATCAGCTTACTTCTCTGTTCCCATTCAAAATTCTCATTCCGTTCAAAGGTATATACTGCACCTTGAGAGTCCTCCTTACCGGAGTAACTGGATGCAGAAACTACCATAACCGTACCATCGTCAGAGATAGCCGTTGAGTATCCAAATAACTCCCAGTCAGTGGAATTATCTGACTTTAAATAGCTAATAAGATCTTTGGATTCATCTGTTTCCGGCGTATCCAGTGCTTGAGTTGAAGCTATAATTCCCCCCTCAGCATCGACGGCATGTAGTTGAAATTGGATATCTTTATTGGTGTTTGGCTGGAAAAGATGAAGCGGAACATGGAACTTAAAAGTATGTGCACCCTTGGAGATTGAATCAAAGAGAATCCTCGCGTCTGGGGTGCTGCCATCAGACCCTACGATACTGCCGAAGGAGCCATCAAGTTGAAAATGATTGAGTTGAAGTATGGCATTTACTTCATCATTTAAAACCCACTCAATTTGAAAGCTAGCCTGAGCATTCCCTATATTCTCGACTGCTTTAATAGTGGCAGTAGAGAATAGTTCGGGTTCGGGTTCGGGTTCGGGTTCGGGTTCGGGTTCGGGTTCGGGTTCGGGTTCGGGTTCGGGTTCGGGTTCGGGTTCGGGTTCGGGTTCGGGTTTAGGTTCAGGTTCAGGTTCAGGTTCAGGTTCAGGTTCAGGTTCGGGTCCAGATTCTGACACAGGAGCTGCTTGTGAGTCCGATACCGACTTTTCCGTGCTTTCACTACCGCCACCACCACATCCTGTTAAGATGGTGATTGCTGCTAAAATACTAAATAATATAGTTTTATTCATCGAATCAATATTCATCCAAGCTGAATTTAATCTTTAAGTGAGTATCTTCCAGATACTTAGCTTTTAACTAGGTTTACTTTGCCTTGCTAAAACATATGGTCTTCAAGTATATCAAGCACTTGTGTTTTCTAGCTACCTTCATTCATCAAATAGAAGAGAAGTTAATTGGTACATATGTGGAGTTATTGTCAGAAAAAATGGATTCTTCAATAGGGGCTAAGCTCTGACTTTTTTAATTTTAGATCGAAACTTGATTGGTAAACAGCTCGATTCTTGTTGGCTTGGCTCGACTGGCTGCGATATCTACCGATATCCCTATGGAGATCAGATCGAAGTGTAAAAAATATAGATGTTACTTAATGATAGAGCGAACTTAAATTGCATCTATCAAGCATAAGATTTACCAAAAACGACAGCTTAATCAGTTGGTGCAAATTAAGTTGAAGTCTTTGGTGGGAATATTTATGAGGGTTTTGATTGGGGGGAGTTATTTTTCCACTGCGCTCTGCGGTGGCGTTTCCAAGATCTGTAGTGGTCTAATCCTTCCGGACACTTCGTTAAGATGGTAAAACTACCTAGCGAGGTGAAGTATGACAACAAAAGGTACACGCCGGAAATTCAAGCCGGAGTTCAAGAAAGACGCCGTAGCTCTTGTCTCAGAACAAGGGTATTCGATTTCCAAGGCCGCAGAGGCTGTAGGAACCACTGCTAACAATCTGCGACGCTGGATAAAGGAGCTGGAGCAGGAAGAGAGCGGAGTAAGGTTGGATTCGGGCGAACGAGCTGAACTGGATCAACTGCGACGTGAAGTAAAGCAATTGCGGATGGAGAAGGAAATCCTAAAAAAGGCCAGCGCCTTCTTTGCGAAAGAAATGAAATAAAGTACGAATTTATTAAAAAGCAGCAAGGTAGCTTTCCAGTTAGAGTGCTCTGCCGAGTAATGCAAGTAAATAAGAGCAGCTATTACGAATGGTGTCGTCGTAGTGATAGCCCAATAGATGGCCAGATTTGGCAACTATGCCATCGATTGAAGGCCTTATTTGCAGAATCTCGTGAGAGTCTCGGAAGCCGTCGGTTAATGAAGCTGTTGCGCAAAGAAGGCTTTGAAATTGGGCGTTATCGAGTCCGCAAACTCATGAAAAAGCTCGGCTTGGTAGTAAAACAGAAGAAGCGATTTACACTAACCACAAATAGCAAGCACCAACTGCCAGTTGCTGAGAATCTTCTAAATAGGGATTTCTCACCGAGTGCTAAAAATCAAGTTTGGACTACGGATATTACCTATATCTGGACTTTGCAGGGTTGGTTATACCTAGCAGTGGTAATTGATCTTTATTCACGCCGGATTGTTGGCTGGCACTTAGACCGCCAGATGGAGACGGCCCTGGCAAGTCGTGCACTGGTTATGGCTATCAATTTGCGCACCCCAACAAAAGGTCTGCTGCATCACTCTGATCGAGGTAGCCAGTATGCCAGCCATAGCTACCAAGCGCTACTAAAGCAGCATGGAATGGTGTGCTCAATGAGCCGCAAGGGAAATTGTTGGGACAATGCACCTACTGAGCGTTTTTTTAGTAGCCTGAAGCGGGAATGGTTAACAGGAAACCTCTATCCGACAAGGGAGGGTGCGATAACAGACGTGAGGGCCTATATTGCGTATTACAATTCACGCAGGATACATACAACACTGGGGGACGTAACCCCTATCGAATTTGAAAAATGTGCTTAGGAAAGTGTCCGGTTGGAGTTGACCACAACAATCTTTCAAAACAACAAAAGTAGTCCTCCCAAGCATGCGGTAGGTTTGCGGGTTTTCTCCGGTCCCTAATTTTTATAAAAATTTCTAGTTCATTTTCAATGGAAGCATAGTATTGCTTCATTTCATTTTTGGTGTGAGGGTTTCGAAAGTAACGGTAGCTCACTTTGATCTCCATTAGCTGAGAGTTGCTAATGAAAACCAAAGCCGTTATATGCCAATATTAACTTGTGGCTCATGTTTTTTTTGCTCACTAAAATTATGTCCTCCGAAGTGAGGATTGTAGCAGGTTTATTCAGTTCTTAACAATCATAAAAATAATAGTGGCTGGTACGTAAACTGTCATTTGTAAGATTTGACAAGATATTTTAGTAAGGTGCAAATTGATGTGGTGTTGTAATTATAGCCTAAATGCTATTTGTAAATTCTAATAATTTAACTTTTAAATATGGCACTTTGTATTAATCCTAGGTTTTGTGAGTGGCGGTGGTTAAAAGTTAACTTTGTGGGGCGGCGCATTGTTTGAGCTCTATTAGTACATTGGTGGTAAGCTTGAACAGATGTTCCACTATAGTGAGTACTTTCAAAGCTTAGTCCAGCTATATTTATGGATTAACTATTAGATCTTTAGGTTAATTCTTATCCTATCCAACTATATTCATACTGTGGAGTAGGGGCAACGAAAAATCCTAGGGGATGTGTTTGAAGGCATCGTTAAAGGATACCGATTTTGATAAAGAAATGGATGTTTGTAAGTGGTCGTCTGGAAAGTAGGCGTGGATGAGATATTGTCGGAAGAATTGTTTTTGAAGTTGCCGGGCAATTTTATCGCAACTACTACTAGAACTTAGAGGTTACTTTACGGAAATAGAGAGTAGCTATATAAGTGAGTTTTATATTAACGTCTCATCTGTTGTTGGTACTAAGGGATGTAATTGAGGCTGGATATTGCATAGCGCTTAATTTCGTATTTCTACGTGGTGATGAAGGCTATGTAAGAGCTTACCGGTAAGTAGGGATCTGTCCGTTTAGTAGCTTAAATACAGTTACAAAATAAGGAAATCTTATGTTTTTGTGGATTTTTATCAGTCATTACTGATTATCACAAATAAAAATGAGCTATCTATTGTGGTATGAGTAACTTCCATTTGTTTGTATTCTGTTTGATTGATACAGTCATCAAAGTATTTTCACGTAGTTTATACACTTCAAAAGGATTTAATAATATGTACAAACGTTTTACTTTTAGTACAGCGCTTTTATTGTGCGCTTTATTTCAGTCTGCAAATGCAGAATCTCATGTAGATAACTTGGATGATCTTTTTGATAGCGTGATTTCTGAGGATTCAGTGCCAGGAGTTAGTGTTGCTATAGGAGAAAATGGGCATGTTAGTTGGGCAAAAGGCTATGGCTATGCTGATTTGGAATCTCATGTTCCAATGACAAGAAGGACAAAGTTGAGGATAGCAAGTATATCAAAGGTTGTTACAGCAGCTGCTTTAATGAGATTAAAAGATCGGGGAGTCATTGAGTTGGATTCCTATGTTGGTCCATTGGTGGAAGCGTGGCCTGGATCACATGCAGATATTAGCTTTAGGCAGATAACAAATCACACTTCTGGCATACGCTACTATAGCTCTATGGAGGAAATACTATCTAATGTGGAATATAGCTCTACGATAGATGCATTAGATATTTTTAAAGATGATGATTTACTTTTCTATCCTGGAACAGACTTCCAATATTCAACCTATGCCTGGACACTACTTGCTGCAGCGATGGAGTCCGCATCAGGAGTTGAATTTAAGGAGTTAGTGCAAGAGGAAGTATTTGATTCCCTAAATCTAAAAAATAGTACCTTTGATGAGAATTCTCCTATCATATCTCATAGGCAGAGGGCCTATTCTTATTGGGGGAGAGTCTTAGCAATTCACCTGAGGTGAATAGCAGCTATAAATACGCCGGCGGCGGTATGCTCTCAACACCAAGTGATCTGGTTAGGTTTGCATTATCTCATCTTGATAGCCGCTACTTGAGTGATGAATCGATTTCTGAGCTTTTTACTCCAGGTACTCTAACGAGTGGCGATGAACTGGACTTTGGTGTGGGCTGGGTCGTTGCTTTCAATACCTTGCTAGATCGGTATAATTCAGAAGAGGATGTAGACCTGATTAGAGTTATTCAGGAGCACCCAAATGTTAAGATGATTGATGGTGCGAGTGTTGGCGCTACTAGTGTCCTGATGCTTTGCCCCGACCATGCCCGTTCTGTAAGTATTATAAAGAATGTAGATAGTGAACAAACGGCGGACTTAACTGCGTTGTCGTTAAAGGTGTTGGATTTTTTTCACACAAGAAGTAGGTAGTTTTAATTGGTAAAGAGTTAAAGCTGCGGGTTATAAAATTGTCTTTCCCTTCCTCAATTTCACCGTATGAAATCATAGGTGAGGGAAAGCGGTTTGATCTCTTTGCTTTGACTTTAATTTGTAGCGTGCTAAATTTTTGTCTCATGTTCAGATTTATATTTCTGAGATAAAGCAAGGTTGTTTTAGCCTTAGTGGTAAGCATGTTGTCTGACATCAGGGTATTATAAAGTTACTTCTAGCCCTCTGTATTTTTGATCGGGTTATGCACCCCTCCAGGTGATCATTAACCAGTCCCATTGCTTGCATAAAGGCATATACTGTCGTTGGACCTACAAATTTCCAGCCTAGCTTCTTTAAGTCTTTCGATAATGCAATTGATTCACTTGAAGTAGACTTAGATTGAGGTTTTGCAAGTACTTTATCTTCAGGTTCATATTTCCAAACAAATGATGCAAGAGAGCCCTCACTCTTAACGATTTCTTTGGCACATTTTGCATTGTTAATAACTGCTTCAATTTTTCCTCGATGTCGAACTATCCCTTTATTTGTGATTAATTGCTCGATACTTTTCCTGTTAAAGTGAGCCACTTTATTAAAGTTAAAGTCGTGAAATGCCTCCCGAAAATTTTCCCTTTTTGAGAGGATAGTTCGCCAGCTTAGACCGGCTTGAAAACCCTCCAGGCATAATTTTTCAAATAGTCGGAAATCATTATCAACTGGATATCCCCACTCATTATCATGGTACTGCAGAAAGTCTGGTGCAGAGAAACACCAGCTACAGCGGTAGTTACCGTCAGAACCTTGAGTAAGTTGTGTAGTCATATTAATTTCTCTCAGCATTTAATAGAAATTTAAGCGATTGGTTAGCTTTCGATGAATTAATCTCTATGACTTCAGCGCTAACGATACTTTCAGAGACAAAAGGATCTTGGTTGATACGTACTAGTAGATCTTCATGGGTGGTGTTGAATGCTAAAATGCCCCCGCCGATTCCAGGCTTAATACTGCCCGATAATAGAAATACTCCATCATCGAAACCTTTCTGAAGCCACGCTTTGTGGTCTGGCATATATTTTGCCGCGTGTGCTTTTTTCTCTGAAAATTTCAACAAGATAATAAACATATACTTGCTCTTCCTTACAGATGATATTATTTTTCCATTCTATATGTATCGACCCAATGGCACATTTTACTGATTTCTTGCTCGGCGTAGCTCTTGTCTTGAAAAGCGGTTGCCATGGTTGCAATTCCCTGACTCCAAGAGAGTACTTGTAGCGCAAGATTATCTGCATCAATATTGTGGGAAATTTGTGTGAATTGTTTTCTCAGCCATTCTCGGAATAAGGTGAAAACTTTAGTGGCATCTTTGCGATTCAAATGATTCAACTTGGCAAGTTCATTGGATAGCGTGCCTACGGGACAGCCGAAATCCTTAATTTTATCCCAGTTAGCATCCACAATACGGATATAACACTTGATTCTTTGGTTGGGTGTGTCTCCTTGTTTTTCCCATTCTTCAAGCATTGCTTTGGTTTTTTTTAGTCTTCTTTCTATAACGCCAGATAAGATTTGGTCTTTTGTTTTAAAATGGTGGTAGAAGTTTCCTCTGGATATATTTAATAGATTTGCGATATCCTTGAACGAAGTGTGTTCAAAACCCTGCTGATAGAATAAGTCATCTGCTATGGCGATGATTCGGTCTCGGGTGTCTATTTTTTCCATAGGGATCACATTATTGAGTTTATACTTGAGTTGCGAAAAATGGATAGTCGGTGTAGCCTTTTTCATTTCCACCGTAAAAAGTCGAGTGGTCGGCCTGGTTGAGTGGTATGCCTTTTTTAAGTCGGTATACTAAATCAGGGTTAGCTAAAAATGGTGTTCCAAATGCAATTAGGTCGGCACTATTATTTTTTAGGGATTTTTGAGCTCGTTCAAGATTGTAGCTATTATTGGCAATGTAAACACCCTTGAAACTTTCGCGTAGAGCTTGATAGTTTAAAGTCCTTTTATTCTTTATCATGTCGCCTTCCAAAATATGCACGTAGGAAATATTTCGATAATTTAGCTGCTGTAATACATACTCGAAATTTTCTTGTGGATTGGAGTCGTACATTGAATTAAAACTGTTCTCTGGTGTGAGACGTATGCCAATGCGATTTGAAGGCCAAGTTTCCAATATGGAATCAATGACTTCGTTTAAGAGGCGCATCCGGCTTTCTATATTCCCGCCATAGACATCATTGCGCTGATTAGTTCCGTCACGCAGAAATTGATCAATTAGATAACCGTTAGCACCGTGAACTTCAACTCCATCAAAGCCAGCTTCTTTCGCCATTTGTGCTGCAAAACCAAATTGCTCCACGACTTCTGGAATCTCACAAGTTTCTAATGCGCGGGGATAGACAAAATCCTTTTTGCCCTCGTAGGTAACAGCTTGTCCAGTTGGCTTGATTGCCGATGCACTAACGGGAACCTCTCCACTTGGCTGTAGAGTGGGATGGGATATCCGACCGCAGTGTTGCAGCTGTATATAGATTTTCCCATCAGCCTGATGTACTGCATGGGTTAACTTTTTCCAGCTATCAACTTGCTCAGTAGTGTATATACCTGGTGTATAGGGATATCCAATGCCTTGGGTAGAGACAGGAGATGATTCAGCGATAATTAGGCCAGCGCTTGCCCGCTGTTGGTAGTGAGTAACCATTATAGGGGTTACGACTCCATTTTTGTCCGCCCGATTTCGCGTCATCGGTGCCATAACCATTCGGTTTGTAAGTTGAAGACCGGATAAGTCGAAGGGGTGAAATAGACTTGCCATGCTGTATCTCCTTTTGACCTGGCATTAATACGACTAGGACGGGCGACCTAGACACATTAATGCTAGGTCAATCGTCCTAGATGTGTCAACTGTTTGTTTATTTCTATACTTGTGAGAACTCAAGCGGTGACAATTTATACAGTCGGCATGTCCGGCTAATGGTGATGCCAATATGGCAACATTTGTCCTGGTTCATGGTGCTTGGCAGGGTGGCTGGTGTTGGAAGCGGGTCTCAGCGTTACTTAGGCAATATGGCCATGAGGTATATTGTCCGACTTTGACTGGCCTTGGGGAGAGGGCACACCTACTATGTGAGTCGATAGACCTAGATACGCATATTCAAGATATCCTCGGTGTTGTTGCCTGTGAAGAGTTAACAGATATTGTTCTGTGCGGCCATAGCTATGGCGGAGTGGTAATAACAGGTGTTGCTGACAAATTGCATCAATATATTCGCTCACTAGTCTATCTCGATGCCTTGGTCCCAGAAAATGGACAAAATGTCATCGATCTTTTGCCCGCTGATATCGGCATGGAGCTTCAGAAAGCTGCTAGAACCAAGGGGGATGGCTATCGTGTAGCGCCAACTCCGGCTATAGCTTTTGGGGTCGGCATGCAAGATCAGGGTTGGGTGGATCGACACTGTGTCGATCATCCGTTGGGGTCTTTTGTACAAGCAATAGAGCTGCAAGGATTGTGGAAGCAGGTAGCTCGATATCGATATATCTACGCGACTGGGTGGACGCCAGGTATTGGCGGGCCGTTCTTCAAAAAAGCTCAGAGAGAAGTTGGTTGGGAAGCGATGACCATTCCCTGTGGCCATGATGTGATGATAGATATGCCCAAGGAACTTGCACAAATTTTGGTGGCTTCGATTTAACGCTTGTCGTCACTTAAGGTAAATACTGAGCATCCACTTATACGAGCTTTGATAAGTGTTAAACCGGAAATATTGCAGTGTACTGTAGGTTTACGACCGGTAATAAAAAAGTTTGCCTTGCTGAATCCATTTTTAGCATTAGATGCGTCTAATAAATTTGTTGTTGCTTCAATATGGCTCACCTCGGTTTGGGAATATTTGCAAACTTTAGTAGTTGATAAGCGAGTGTGCCTCATTGGGTAAAGAGTTCCGGTGTGACTATGGTAAGTTCGAAGTGAAAAAAATGTTAAAAAATTATTTATTATTTGGTTTGGTAGCGTTATTTGCTGGCTTGAGTTTGAGAGCCTATGCTGCTGATGATAAATTTTATAGCGCGGAACAGAAGATTGTAGAGCTAAAGGAAGAGTTTAATTTACCATCACTATCTGTTGCAATTGGACTTAACAATAGACTAACTTTTGCCCAAGCAGTAGGATATTCCGATATTGAAAAGGATCTGGAAGCTAATACGGATACCCAATATTCGGTTGGCAGCTTGTCTAAACCAATGACTGGCTTGGCTGTGGCCCGGTTAGTTGCTACTGGGAAACTGGACTTGCGACAGCCAGTAAGTGATTATCTGGAGCGTCCTCAATATACGTCGAAATTTAGTATTGCTGAGCTTGCGGCACACACTGCTGGAGTGCCACACGATACTCCTGAGAGAGATTTAGCTGAGTTCATTGATGTAAAGGATCATCAACGTCCTATGGATGCGTTTTACGTATTCGATAAACATCCTCTTTTATTTGAACCTGGAACCGGGCAGCACTATTCATCAAATGGATACATATTGCTATCTGCTGTTATCGAGGAGGCATCTTCAAAAGGATATGTCGATTATCTTAGCTCTGAGGTCTGGGATCGTTTGGGAATGAAGGCTACTGAACTGGATACCTCTTTTGCCGGACAGGAGAGTGAAGCAACTTACTATTCCAGTGTGAACAAAGAAGGATTACATGTTCGCTCGCTCGACAAGCGAGATAGGAGTTTCCTTTTTGGTGGTGGAGGTTTTATTTCAACACCAACTGATCTAGTGCGAATGGCTCAAGCCACCTATGGAGTAGGGTATCTGTCAGTAGAGGCCCTACAAGCGCTTTCAATGCCGGTAAAATTGCGTAGTGGCGAGATCAATGAGGAAAAATACTCACTTGGTTGGAGGGTGGCTAGTGTCAAGCTAGGAAAGGATGATAAGTCATGGTTAGCGCTGCATCATGGTGGAGTGACTGATAATGCTGCTACGGCTTACCTTTTAGTTGTTCCTGAATGCAAAGCTTCAATAGCTTTTGCGACTAATTATGTGCCAGGTCAGTTCTGGCGCATGAGGGGGCGTATTGCGTCAATCTTGAAGGAATATATTGATATTCAAAGTTGTGACCGTTGGAGCTTTGCTCAGTCTTCAGTGGATGCTTAGTACCTACCGCTTGATTTCAGCCAAGGTAGCCTGTGCAGTACCACTATGTATCCATGATACTACTGGATATGGGAGCGATTCACTATAGCATTTGAGCTAGAAAATATTTCCAAAACTTGTCTTTAGGGAGAGAGAGAGGCTTTTACCACCTAAAGCTTGATAAAGTGACTGCATTGAGAGTCGAGGTATTTTGGTAAAGCGTATTGGCCCCTAAGGGAGTTGGTGGTAGTTTATTTAACTTACTAAATACAGACGGCTTTTTATTCCTAAAGCGCAATAGCTTCATGTTTAGTTTTGATTTCTGACCTTAAACAAAAAGGATAACTTACTGTTCCGTGGTTAAAATGAATCGAGCTAGCTAAACTAATATTACTGGCAGCAGGGCCAATCAGGTTAAATAGATACGATACCTGCGAAACACTCCAGAAAACGGTTGATATGGGTCGTGCCAAAGGCGGGAAAAAACGCGTTTCTCTGTTGAGTGCTACGCTGCTTAGTGCCACCTGTATGATAGGTTCGGGTTGGTTGTTCAGTGCACAACTTACTGCAAACTATGCCGGTAATTGGGCTTTTGGAGCTTGGATATTAGCGGCACTTTTGGTCTTGATGGTAGGTTTGTGTCTAAGTCGGGTAGTTGCATTTTATCCGGTTCGTGGGGCTCTAGCACAGTCTAGTGCACTGTCACACAATAGCATCTTTGGGATGCCATTTGCGTTCGCTAACTGGTTTGGCACATTAATGGTTGTTGCAACCGAGGCGCAGGCAACAACCCAATACCTCTCGTCTGCAATAGATTCTTCTTTGTTAATTGATAATCATACCTTGACCCCATGGGGAAAGGTATTGGCTTTAAGTATTCTTTTTATATACTTGGTAATTAACTATTATGGAATACGATTTCTTGCCAAGATCAATAATGTTATTACTGTACTAAAAATATTTACACCGACATTTGCAATAATCGTATTGTTAATAGTTGTATTTAGTAACGATACAAGTGGGTCAAATTTCTCAGTTGACCCTAGTCAGGAATTTGGCTTCAAAAGTGCTTTTTCAGCAGTTATTGGGGCGGGTTTAATTTACTCGTTTAATGGCTTTCAGATCAGTGTTGCATTTGCCAGTGAAATAAAACATCCAAAACGTAATATTCCTTTGGCCGTCACTTTTTCAATTGCAATCATGACGCTCGTTTATCTGGCATTACAATACGCTTTTATGGCGTCAGTACCGAATGACCTCCTGGTGGAAAATGGTGGGTGGAAAGGAATTAATTTTGACTCACCGCTTTTGGACTTGGCGACGCTGCTTGGATTGCATTTTCTTGCGATGGTACTACTTGCTGACAGTGTAATAAGCCCCTCTGCATCTGGATATACCTATTTGGGAGCATCGTCGAGAATTCTATTTGCAATGGCCTCAGTAGGACAAATGCCACGATGGCTGGCTGTTTTAGATCCTATACACAATTTATCAAGACGCTCGATGCTCACTAATTGGCTGATAGCTGCAGTTGTACTTGCCCATGCTGATAGCTGGGCGGCTTTAATGGTGATCGTTTCTGGATATCATATTGTTGGATATATGGCAGCTCCCATTAGTATGGGAGCATTGGAGCCCAAGCTAAGAAATTTTGGAGTAGTCGTTTTTGCTCTGCTGGGGATACTAATGACAACGATAACCTCATCATCTTCATTGTTGTTGGTTTGTGTATCTTTGTCTATTTTAATTTGTATTTATGCATCACTACATGTGGTCAGTATTGGGTTGAAAAAGCTGGCAGTGCTTGTTCTTCCATTTGTTATTTACTTGTGGCTTCTATATTTTTTCCAATATGAATGGTTGGTTTTGGCTTTTTCTGCTGTCTTTTATTTGCTGATATCTTCAAAACCGTATGTGAGATTTTGCAGGGTATATAATAAATTGTGATTTCACAAGGCGTATTTTCACTTTGTAAATATTGTGTTCTATTTAATGGGGGGTATGTGCACTTGGAGATTTTGGATTTGATTCCAGGTGCACAGAGGAGTTAATCAGATATTGGCAAACCGCTGGGTACTGAATCGGGAATATTCTCACTTAGATCAAGGCTATTTGGATCGGTCAATGCTTTCAGAAATTCTACGATATCAGAAACCTCACTTGCAGACATATTGGCGGGTCTTAACAGGGGTTCTCGTAGTGCGGCTTGTGCTATCGATCCAGTCCGAGCTGGGCTGTTCATTACGGTAAAGTCTATTTCATCTAAATCGGTTCGAGAAGGTAATATGGCCTGGCTTTGATCATAGGTCATTAAGGAGAGAACAGGATTGTTATAGTGATTTACAATGCTCTCAAGAGTTGTATAAGCACCAGAGTGCCCATAGGGCGCGGTTAATTCAATATTTCGTAATGATGGCGTGCGGAATTTAAAGCGATCTGCACTATTACCTGAGACTCGTTCTCGGCCAAAATCTTCAAGCCCGTCTGAGAATCCCTCTGTGTTATCTCCCAAGCCAGGGCCAATTTGCGGCATAGCGATAGCATGAAATAGATTGTCTGTTTGGAGTGGGCCGGCATGGCAGATTGCACAGCCTTTATCATTAAATAGCGCCATGCCGCGTAAAGCAGCTTCGCTCATTGCATCTTCACCTCTTAATTGCTGATCGAATGGCGAATTAAGAGCTTGCCAAGCGCTAATTTCAAAGGCTGCAATAGCATTGGCAGCCATGACAAATGTTATATCGCTTTGGGTTTCCACATTTTCCGGATAAGCCGCCGCAAAAAATTCAAAGTAACCAGGAATATCACGAAGTCTCTTAGCGAGTAATTCCCATACGCCGTCTTCACCAGCAAGTTTGCCCTCTGCTACAGCGATAGAAATTTCGTTTTCTTCATCTTGCCCTGCCATTTCAGTTGCCGAGGTAACTGGAAACATAGCTTGGACTGAGACTATATTTTCCAGGCCAAGAGGTAAATCTGACCCGGCAGGACTGCTAAAGCCAGATTCTTCGTTGAGATCTATAGCAACACGTCCATCATGGAATAGATGCTGTACATTACCGCGTCCCAGGTTGAAAAGCCCTTGAGAGTTGCGTTCGACACGTTGGACTATAGCGTCATTGCTAATACCAGTATCGCGTAGATTCCCTAATCCCTGCCCACCTTCCCCCACCGGCAGGGAAAGAGCATCACCGGTATGAGTGGATGGGTGATGGCACGTTGCACATGAAATATTTCGATTTCCACTTAGCTCCTTATCAAAAAAAAGCAACTTCCCTAGTTCAATTTGCTCCGCAGTCCCCATTTCAATTCCTCCTGGCTCTCCGGGTGGGGGAGGTGTGGGTTGGGCTTGACTATAAATACTAAATATCAATAGAAATATGAGTATCTTATATTTGATAAAGATTTCAATGCTCATCAACCTGTTCCTTGTTTGTTGCAGTCTGGGACCAAAGCACCAATGAATTACCCTTTATATATGACATGGGGTACTAGCTGAAACGTCCTTAAATGGAAGCGGTTGACAAGAAATTGAAATATTTAATATTACTTGGATTTTTATTGGTGATAAAAATTAAAACCAATATTTATTGCTGAAAAATAATCATTAATAAATTGAATAGTGAAGGGGGGATGTTGATGGTCAGATTCTTGCTTTAGTTAAATGCTTGTCTAAGCATCTGCTCTCCAGGGAGTATATTACCAAGTAGTGAGCATGATGGATTTATCAACCATTAGAGCTTGGATAGTCGTTTTGTAGCTTTTTCTTTCCACTCTTGGGATAACGGCTTTAGAGTACTTGCTATTTGGAGTACCTCCCTTGCATTAGAAAATTGCTTATCAAATAAAGCTCTGAACAATGATTGTACACTGACTGAGCCTGGAGCTTTAAATATCTTGTTAAATAGATCTCCGCTTTCAATATGGCCTTCCTCAATGACTCTAAAATATACCCCACAGTTAAAGCTGCTAGTGAGAATCTTGGTTGCAAACCTATTTTCGAGGGCCATATTTAGCTTGAAGCAGGGTACTCTAGGTTGACTTACTTCTAGAATGCAGCTGCCAATGCGAAATTGCTCTCCAATATAGATCTCCTCTTCTTGGAGGCCGGCTATTGTTAAGTTCTCACCAAACAAGCCATATTTGAGTTCTTTTCTGCCTAACTGCTTCTTCCAAAAAGAGTGGTGATCAAAAGAAAATGCATATACTGCCATATCTTGACCGCCATGATTTTTCAAATCTGCCTGCTCATCTCCCTCAAGATTGCCTTTGCCTACAAAAACTTTACCCCGAACGGGATTTTTGAATATCCCTGTTGTGACGGTTTTACCCTTGTATTCAATGTCAACTTTCTTGGATGTATTGATAGAAAGGAGTTTCATGTTTTCTCATTTTTGGAGAGTTCTTTGTCAGGTCCATATTTTAACAAAATATATTATTGAAGCACAGCCTTCTAAGGTAAAAGAGTACTCATCTATTTATCGGTTGATACAATTTGCTTTACCTTTTCAACGTGTTAGAAAATATTGGGCGATAAGGTTAAACTCTTGCGTTTCTAGTGGGGGTAGTCTTACATGATATTTCTATTTTATGTATTTCTGTTAATGTGTTGAAGATTTTTCGCGGTACCAACGCCAGCGATCTTCTTCGTATTCATAGCAAATGTTATCGCAATGCTCCTTCTTATCTACACACCAATCTTGATTTTCATTATTTTTAATGCAGTCGTAATAGCTATTTTTGCAGGTTTTTACACATCTGTTCCTCGCTTCTCGATCATGAAGCTCGCCAGCTCTAGCGTATGTATGGAAGTAAGGTGTTAGAATGATTATAGTCGCTAACAGATAAGCTCGTTTTGACATGATTAAAGTGTCGACCAAGTTAATTTTTTGAACGATAGTGTCATTGGCTTTGCTTCAGTGAGAAACCTTATATTTTTTTGAAATATTTATTTTTTATTGGTGAGGTGATTGTTAAGTTGTTTTCCAGTTTGGGGGCTCTCTGATTAAACTTATAGCGGCGACTCAAAGTACTTTGAGTCGCCGCTATAAGTTTCGGATAATTGTCCTTTGTTAGCCGGGTGAGCTTTTATCCATTGGCGGTGGCCAGCTGGTCAATTACCTGCTGTATCGTTTCTCCATTGTTTTTGATGAGTCGATCTGAGTGAATTTTGAGAGAATCAATATTGTCGTAGTCGAATAGACCGACATGTGGCTCCGTCACCTCCACATTGAGATAGTTGTACTTAACTTTTACATTGTCAGAAAGAAGCTTGGCAATTTCCAGTGCATGGATCTGCTGCTCATCCATTGATCTCTGAACACTGGAGATGGCATCTCGCGTCCACTGTATTATGCCCCAGTTCTTTAAGTCTTTATATTTAACTTTTGAACTAGTTAGTGGTGAGGTTCCAGAGCCAAGAATTAATATATAGTAGTTCTTGTGAGGGAACTCCTTGATAATGTCCAGAAGCGCTACACTTGCAGGGTTGTTAGCTGAAATACCTGCATCCGCAAAATATTTGTGATCTATCTCATTGCTATCAGCCATAAATCCGACGGGAGGGAATAACGAAACCCCACTAACAGCAGCCGTAACCAACTGATAAAGACTGTTGGTGGGAAGTGCGCTAGTATCTTCTCCCCGGTTTTTGAAGAGGTGAAGCTCACCGGTATTTACACTGAGAGAAGGAATAATCACATAGTTTTTCAGGTCGGTGAAATTCAGCTCGGGTGTATAGTGCTTCTCCAGTACCTTATGAAGGCGACGACCCAGATATTTGGGTGAGAAGAGGCCGGAGCCCGTTAAGAGTTTATGATACCAGGGGGTGGAGAATAAGTAGTTACTCTTTGCCTTGTACAAGTCAATGAGCAGGTCTGTTTTGGAATCAATGTCAGCATAATTTCTAGCCAGATGAGAAGATCGGACATTCAATCCGGTAACGATGACCGCTCCTGTTGACACACCACTGAATACATCAAAGAGCTCGTCAACTGGCTGTCCGAGAGCTTCCTCCAAATGCTTGATGACGTAGAGTGGAATAAGTCCACGAATACCACCGCCATCAACAACTAGAATATTAATCGTGTCTTTATCTCTTAAATGACTGCGTATCGTATTCTCATTGTCACCCACTGGTGAGTGATAAAATGTTGCGCTCGCTGTAAGGATATAGTTATACAGATAGGCGCAGACAGTAAAGATCACGATGATCACTGTACAGATAACAAGAATATAACCGAGTTCCATTTCCGCACCTATCAGGTATTGACGCTACATGGGTATAGACACTGAATCTTCGAGGTTGACCAATCAGAGGAGACTGGTTTTGTAAAGCGTGGAGTCGGTGAAAAATCTATGTGATATTAATTCTTATGGGTTTAGTGGTCCCTAGTTTTTTATTTTTATTGGGAGATTTTTGTGAGAAAAAGGTGCGCTTTTAAGGTTGGCGCGTCTTATTTTTAGTTTTCTGGTAATGATTATTTCGTATATCGATTTTTTCGAAATTATCGATATATTGAAGGTGGATGATTAGTTTTCCAAATTTATAAGATGACTATTTAGTTGTTTTCTGTAGATGAGGCGCTTGGTGAGGATTTATCCTAATTTTGAGTAATGTAGATTCCAGGAATAGGGCGTACTTATGTATTAACTTATTGATTTTTGTTATCTTTTATTTGACTGCAGGTTCCGATTTTAGCTGATTTTTACACCATAAAGCTTTGATCCTGAGGGAGGTCTTTCCTATCTGGCCGGCCTCAATTTAATTGATATGAGAGGTTCATATGTATACATTTTGGTATCTGTGCCTCTCAGTACGCTAATGTGTGAATCTTTCAGGCTGAGCTAGTGGCGGCTTCAGCAGGGGGGAGTGCTTCTTAAAAGTGGTGAGCAAGGATTTAGCTTCCTTAAGATTAAGCAAATGCTCTCTAAAGGAATTGGCTCCAGCATTAACTCCCAGAGAAATCAGTTTCATTATTACGGTGAAAGCTAACTCGGATTTTAGGTAGGGTGTAAATGCGAGGAATGCATTAAATATTGATTGATGAACTCTGTTTAGTAGTTCTTGTATCTCGGGATTATTGGTTGATATTTTTTCTGCCTTTTTTTCAAAGGCTTTTAGTTGGTTGACATACTCTGAAAACAACCTGAGATTGAACACTACTGTTTTATGTTCTTTATAGCCGGCAATGATAGTGCTAAGTGCATCATTGGTCTTTCTTAGGGCAATATAATCAGTTCTTGATAGGTCAGTATACGAGTTAGAGAGGTAGTTGATCGTATCTCTCCGTAACTGACAAAACTCAAATAAGTGCTGATCATGTTTCTTCACCTCCAGAAGTTGGTACATTTTGGTGAAAATGAAAGCTAGAGCAATTGCGGGCAATAGATAGAGCACTACTCAAACTCCTTTTCATTAACTGGCTTTCTAGGCGCGGCTTTTCTGGTCGGGGGCGAATAAGAGAAGGCATTATCCATCAGCTTTAAAAACCTATCCCTATATTCTTTATTATCTGCTGCAAGCCGGTCAATTTCAACTTGGCGGTCCTTTAGGCGACCACTGTACATCCAGAAAAGCAGGTAATGTGCAAAGATGAAAAATATGACAAAGAGGCCATTCTTTAGCCCCATATTTTGAACAAACTGGAGTATATCTTTGAGGATATCAGTCATGTAGTCCCTTACTTCTGATTTTGACAGCTCCTCATGCATTTTTAACTATTGAGACTCTTGATTCAACTTGGTTTAACCTTGAACAGCAATTTTGGTACTTGTGTCTTGTTTGCTGTTGTTTAAATCCTGGGAATGGCCTTAGTGAGATCGGGGGGTGCTCGACTGCAGGGCAAGCCGCTCCTCTGTTGGGCTGTTAGTCTAAGTATGAGGGGGCTGAAATGGTAAACTGGTTTCCACTTCAAAGATTTCCCTTATTGCAGTCTGGGTTAAAGGGGGCTACAAGGCCAAATTGTTGGGTGCTGTTTAGGGTATTTCCAGTAATTTGGTTATTCAAGCTGTTCGAATTGGTGACGATAATGCCGCCATTGCTCGATAGTGTCGAAATCCCATTATTGGATATAGTGTTGCCTGCAATCGAATTGCTTGAGTCGCCACTCAGGTTAATACCCAACTGGCCATTTTCTGTCACACTGTTACTTACTATGTTGTTGAAATAGTCGTTTATCGGAAGTCCGGCCTCGCCGTTATTCTCAATGATGTTGTTAGGGAGCCTCTGAATAACTCCGTAATGCCTCTGCGGGTCTTGAAGGCTGCAGATGTTAGGCGCAGCTCGCCGCGAATGGCCGTAGCCCTTTGCAAGAGCTGCAACGCAGCAGCTGTGGCCTTCAAGGCCCGCCCTTCGGGGCGTGCAGAGCGATTCACACTCCGCGTTGCGACTTCTTGAAAGGTCTAGACATTCCTGCGAAGCCGCGCCTTGATTGTGAACCGCTCTGCATGCCAGAGGTATCACGGAGTTATTCAGAGGCTCCTTAGATATAAATTTTAAGTCACTGCCAATCTCGAAGCCATCTTGGCTAAACCTAGAGGCGGTATTAACGGACATATTGTTGTAGTCCCCCAGGGTCTCAATGCTACCAGAGGTGGATCAGGCAGCAGGACCCGTGATATCGACGTTAGTAATGATATCGCCTTTGCCAAAAAGCAAAATGGTATTTCTTGGAGCGCTATTTATTCCAATATTAGAGGTGGAGTGGAGGCCTGAGTTGGAGGTGGTGGCTCCACTTGTGCAGTTGGTAGGCCGTCGCCGGGAATTGCTGCGGTGCTCTGGAGCTTTATTGTGTAGAAATCCGTCTGTGTTGAGTCCTGCGGTGCATAGTTAAGCTCAAACCCTGCCATATTTGGGCTGCCTGTTGGGCCTAAAATGGTGATACAGGGTTGGTGGCACTTAACTCACGGTTAAGGTCCCGAGGTTGAGCGGTGGGCTCAGATACTGTGCCACCGTACTTAACAGCGAGTACTGCGGTAAAGGCTATGGCCAGCAAGCCTGGTTGCTCGAGCATGTCCAGATTGGTGATGTCCATATCCATAGTGTTACCCCTGAAAACCTCTCCTTGTTTTCGTAGCCCTGCGATTTGGGTTGAGGTTGCCGCAATAAAAAAGGGGCTTACGTCAAAAAACGTAAGCCCCTTGAAAGTGGCGCGCTCGGGAGGATTCGAACCTCCGACCGCCTGGTTCGTAGCCAGGTACTCTATCCAGCTGAGCTACGAGCGCGTCGAGGAGGCGCACAATATAGATAGGCAGGCGCAGAGTCAAGCATTTTCTTCGGCTATCGGATTGTTTTTGATATTTGGCGACATTAAGGGCTGGCAATATGTTGGCAGGGGTTGTTTTGATCGAGGTAATGCTATCTGAGTTGATAGTGAGGGAGGCTTGCGCTAGGTGCTGGCTGTCGCAGGGCATTTGCTTGACCTTGTCGCAATCTCTCCCGGTTGAAACTCGCTGAAGAGCGATGGTTTACGATTTGGTTGGTGG
This sequence comes from Microbulbifer sp. VAAF005, assembly GCF_030012985.1. Classification (NCBI taxonomy): domain Bacteria; kingdom Pseudomonadati; phylum Pseudomonadota; class Gammaproteobacteria; order Cellvibrionales; family Microbulbiferaceae; genus Microbulbifer; species Microbulbifer sp. VAAF005. Next base: position 5,027,640 of record NZ_CP120233.1, read on the forward strand.
GGCGACTATTAGGGTTTCATTTCAAATCGAAGCAAAAGCGTTATTTGTAACATTCTGGTTGAATGTGGTGATGCATATTTTGACTGACCATCCGGATAGCGGAGCATTACCGTAGGGCTTGAATTTAGAGGTTGATAAAAATCAAATTTGATGCGCTTATCTTTCAATAATTTAATAAGAGACTTACTGGCTTATCAAAAGTGTTACAAATTTTATGGCGATTTTGTGGCGGGTATTTTTTAGGGTGCTATTGTTGGAGTTTTTTAAATTGAGTTGCGTAGTTATTGGGAATTGAAAAAGAGATCGAGTTGGGCGAGGTTTGTAGCTCCGTCCAATTGCCTGGAAAGGCCGCTATTAATATCACTGGATGATATTCCCCGTGTTGCCACTACCAAATTACACAATATTGATTGCCTCGTAGGCTCCATCTTGAAAGGTTGCTGTTGTATTGGATACGCCAGTCTGAGCGTAGAGGCAAAATTTCTACTCCCAATGAGCTGGTGAAATAATTCATTTAGCTTGCTAGGTTGTGTAGTAAGGGATTGAGTTGATGATCCTCCAAATGAAAATACGAGATTAAGCACACCGTCTTGAAGGACTTCAGCTGGAAAGTCGCTGGCGGAAGGGGGTGCGTGGCTTGACCTCAGCTTGCTCAGTCACTTCTCTCACGGAAGCCCTATGGGTAACCCCTTGCAGCCATCCTTGTTGCAATATCTTGGCTGGGTCAATCGGTGTAGGGAAAGTATTACTGATATAGGGTGGGGATGCTATGGGGAGGCGGAGTGTCAAATCAGCAGGGATGAGGTTTAGGTTTCTTGTGGATTGAGAGAGGTGTGAGTAGGTATAAAAAAGCCCGGACCTTTCGGTGCGGGCTTTTCGTGTGTGGCGCGCTCGGGAGGATTCGAACCTCCGACCGCCTGGTTCGTAGCCAGGTACTCTATCCAGCTGAGCTACGAGCGCGTTACGGGTGCGGATATTATAGATGCCCCTGGCACAAGTCAACCTAAAGAATAAAAAAATCCTTAAAAATCATTGTGTTGGCTAAAGATTGGACATTTAGGGTATATAGTATACGTCGCGGATAGCCCCTGCCAGGGTTGCACTTTGGAAGCTTCTTGACCAAGTAGTCGCTATTCCTGGGTGGGTAGTGTTGTCAATGTTAGGGGAGGTTAGGAGCACCGTAAATCTGTGCTCCTTAAGGATTCTTCAACGATTGGTTAGAAGCGAACTTCCAGTGACAGAGAGGCCCCGCTTATTCTCACGATGTCATTATCGATTCTTGTCCACTGCAGCCTGCTTGAAAAGCTGTCGGTAAAGTTGTAGGTCGCTCCAATACCGTAGGTCAGATCGAAACTATTATCCTTGGATTCATCAATAGGGCTTAAGGGGCCATCGTGTAGCCAACTTGATTTTGGCCTATATACACTGTCGACCCTAGTGTATGAAATGCCTAGTAGGGCGTTCAAAGTAAGGCTTTCCAATACGGGGTACTGAACAACAGAATTTATCTGAATGTTGTCGGCATTAATAGTCTCATCATCAGTAATATATGTGACATTGGTTGCGTAAGTGCTGTAGGTCTCGTTAAAGTGATTGTACTCGGCCTCCACAGAAAAATACTTATGGAATTGGTAGCCGACATATATCTCGGTCGAGCGAGCATGATCCGTAAATTGCTCACCTGCTTGATAATAATCTGGGAGGTCTTTTTGACCATCAAAAGCATAGTTGCCAGTGCCTATTCCTAAATAAAATGGTTTTTCTACAGCCATAGAGAAGCTGGAGATTGTCAAAGCCGGGAGTAGTAGAAACCATCTAGAAATTTTCATGCCCGTTACCTCTATTCCTTTAAAAGGTGATGTTACTATTTAGCTGAAGCGCGTTTATATTTTTTTTGATGGATGTGGTCAAGTTTTTTGGAGGATTTAAAGGGTTTGAAAATAAAATATTTTGGTACCATCGTAAGATTAAGGTTTAATCTTTGTTGCTCTTTATGCCGGGGTGGCTAGTGGCTGATATAGAATTTGAAGCCAAAACTGTGAATGAAAAACTGGGGCTGGATATCTAGGAAGGCTTTTAAATAAAAGTAAATCCAGTCGGATAACTGTGGAACCCATCAAAATCGCCTTTGCTAAGGGGTACACCGCAGTGGCGTGCAATTGCATAAACCATGCTCATGTGGAATAGGAAGTTTGGAATTATATATTGATGGATATATTGTGGCTGTGGGAGATCCACTGTTGTGAAACCCGCTTTATCATTGATTCTTCTACTACTGTCCAGATCGATTACTTCGGGTAAAGAATCTAAATAATTTAGTGTTTTCTGGATGGTTCTCAGAATAATTTCCTTTGTATTCCCATCTTCTCCAAATGTCACAATTTTCTGGTCAACGAGTGGGCAATATCCGCGAAGAGAAAAATTGGCTGCAATTTTTGCATTCTCGGCTAAGCTGAACATGTCAGGTGCCAGCTGCTTGTGAAATATTTCCTGCGGAATTTTAGTCACAATTGAAAGTAGTTGGGAAAGATAATTATGAAGGAGGCTCTTGATAGATATTTGCATTAGGTAACCTGATAATAGCGAATGAATAATTTTTTTGTGGTACACACGTTCCTGGATATTGCTACATCAGATATTGTGACAAAGTCTCCCAATTAAATCGTCGAGCTTTTCCATCGCTAAATAAAACCTCGATACGCTTGTCCTCCCATCCTAAAACCCTTCCATAGCCAAGTTTTCGATGCCGTAGTCCCTCTCCAGGTTCGGGTTTTCGCATGGGGGCCCGGGGTGCACTGATATTGGGGTTGTAATCGCAAGCTTCTAAATAGTGGAGCGCTTGACGTGAAACCGGCACATCAGTGTCGATTTTTTCCGGGCGCTCCTTTAGGGAGTCTGCCATCAATTTACTTAAAGGAAGCTGCATTTCATTAATAAATAATGAAGGCTGCGAAGCCTCTGGATCATTCTTTTTGGAGTCTTCTGCAGGGGCCAACAAGAAGAGTTTTGACTTGGCGCGGGTCATCGCCACGTACATCAAGCGGCGTTCGCTCTCCAGTGACGCGGGTGTGCTGAAGTCCCGTTGAGGTTGATAGGGCATATTGTGCTGGGTGAGGGTGGGGATAATTACTTGTTCCCACTCCAAACCTTTAGCTTGGTGCATAGTCGTTATCTGTATAGCATCCGCTTCGGTTTGTTCGCCCTCCCGGTGTTGGCGTTGAAGTTCTTGTAGATGTGCCAGGGCTTCAGCGGGTGGCTGCTTCAGTGTGTCCAGGTATTTGCAGAAAGCGAGGATGGTTTGTTGCCTCTCCTCCCCTTGTTGGCGGGTGAAGGCGTCGTCAGCGATTCCGCTGAGAAGTTCCAGTTCACCGATATGGCGACGCAGTAGCTCTCCAGCGTGACCGCGCCAGCTCTCAATCTGGGTAAGCAGGTCTGCCCGTTGGCGCAAGCGTTTGGTCTGGGGCTTGCTCAGGTTTTCAGGTAGCAGGGCAATCAGCTTCTTGCCCCAGCCTTTGTCCAGCGCTGCCAGAGAGGAACAGATGGGCTCCAGGACTTTGCGCGGAATACGCACATGGGGAGAGGTCAGCCATTCGTAAAGTCCCTGCTGGCGACGCTTGGGTGGAAGTTCGGCGAATCGACCGGAGGCAATATTTAAACTCCAAAATAAGGGGCGCAGCTCCCGGCGCGAAAGGACGGTGTTGCGGCTTGCTGAACGGTAGGGAATATTATTGGCCAGCAGTGCCAGTTCAATAGGAGCGGCGATAGACCACAGTCGCACCAGTACGGCGACCTCCCTGAGTGACTGACCTTGCTTTTGGCATCGGCGCAGGTACTCTACAATCCAGCGCCCCTCCTTATCGGTTTTTACCAACTCGATTTCTGTTTGCTGATCTTCATTGGCTGAAACACAGAATATATCGGCGCGATCGCGATTGTTCTCAATAAAGTGGTTGGCGGCCAGGGATAGCTGGTGGCCGTAACGGAAAGTGCGGCTCAGGTGATAAATATTCGAGGGGGAAAATCCCCATCGAAAAATGTGAGCAGGAAATCCGGTTTGGAGCCTCGCCATTCGTAAATTGTTTGATCTGGGTCGCCAATCGCGATGACGTTGCCAGATTTTCCGTAGAGAACTCGCAATAAAAAGTGTTGAATCTCATTGATATCCTGGTATTCATCCACCAGGATGTCTTCGTAATAACTGCCGTACTGCTCGGCTATCTCCTCATCCATGCTGAGCAGCATGGCTGGGTCATAAATCAGGTCGGCGTAGGTAACCGCATTTTGGCTGCGACGCCAAGCTTCAAAAGTGCGAAATACCTGCAGAAAATACATGTATTCATCGCCGAGCTTCAGTTCCTGAAATGCGCTGAGATCTCCCGAGAGAATCGTTTTGGTGTAGTCAATAAAAAATTCAGCGGCCTCAATCTCAGATTGCTTCCGTGCTCTAATCTCTTCGAGTTCGTGGGTAGGCGCGCACTCTTCAATGGCCTTCCAGATTTGTAATTGGATTGTGGATTGGGGCAGGGGGGATAGGTTGGCAGCAGCGATATGATCATTGGCGATCATGCGTTGGTATAAACGATATCCAACACTGTGAAAGGTATGTACCGCTGGTGTCGAGCCTTCAGTCAGCTGCCGTAAGCGGCGGTCGAAGTCCTCCCGAGCACTGCGGTTGTACATTAATACCAGCAGTCGTTCGGGGGCGATACCTGCATCAAGGCGGCTCTTTATGTAGTGCAACAGAGCAGTGGTTTTGCCGGAGCCGGCAACGGCAATGATCTTGGCGTGACCACCGGCATGATCTGCAATTGCCTGTTGTTCAGAGGTAAGGTTGTTTCCGCCCATCGCGCTCTTTGCTCAAATACTGGATATTTTGCCAGTGTTTGATACTGTCTTACAAGTCGCGCAACCTTATTCGGATGGTTTGTCGCTATCGGAGATTTGATGGTGGCGCAGAGCAAGCTCTGCGATGTAGGGGGAGAGGAACACGCGGCCGCTCAATTCCTGCAGTAGCTTGGAGTGGCCCAGGCGATCCAGTACAGCCCCCTTTACCTCAGCCAGATGCAGCTGGATATTTCGATTCTGTAAATCCCGGTTTACTTGTAACAGACGCTCTATCGCTGTGCTGTCGATCCGGTTAACAGACGATAAGATCAGCACCATATGGCGGGTATTGCGATGCCGCTTTATCTCTACAAAAAGTCGCTCCTCAATCGCATTGATGTTGCTAAAAAACAGGTTCTCATCAATACGCAGGAACAAAATTTCAGAGTCGGTTTTCACCGTATGGCGAAGTACATTACGGAATTGCTCAGTACCCGGTACACGCCCCACGACAGCGATATGTGGCCGGCTGGCTCGCCAGATCAATGTGGCGAATGAGAGCCCGACGCCCAGGGCAATCCCGGTCTCCACGCCAAAAAACACTACCCCGAGAAATGTGCCGGCCATAGCCAGTCCATCGGTGCGGTCGTAGCGCCAGTGGTGGGCCATACCCTGGAAGTTGATCAGGTTTGCGGCTGCAACAATGATGGTGGCAGCTAGCACGCAGATTGGCAGTTCAGTAAAGACTTTGGTGGCATACAGAAGTAGCAGGGCTATTAGCACTGCGGCTATCACGCCGCTGAGAGGGGTTTTTGCCCCGCTCTCATCGTTAACGGCTGTCCGTGCAAAGCTGCCGGTTACTGCAAACCCTCCTGAAAATGCGCTGAGTAGGTTGGAGGCGCCCAGCCCCCGCAGTTCCGCATTAGTGTTGAGCTTCTCGCCGCGCCGCTGGGCGATAGAGTGAGCAATAGATAAACTTTCGACAAATCCGAGCAGGGCAATAATCAGGGCGGGCAAAAGCAGTTTGTAAATCAGCCCCGGGTTAATAGAGGGGATGCTTAGGTGTGGTAGGCCAGCGGGAATAACCCCTACAACGGGTAATTCCTTCTCCCAGTGAAAAATAGCGGTAAGCACAATGGCAATCACCACGATAAGCATGGGCGCCAACCGCGAAAGCAATTTGGATCGTGCCGGGCCGACCCCGATTTTCCTGAGCAGGAAGGGTAAACCTAGACGGGCGGCAATTAAGCTGGCCAGTGCAATGAGCCCCAGCAGGGCTGCTTCCCGATCGGTTTCAGGCAGGTGGTTAAAGGTGCTGATCAATATTTCGAGAACCGTATCGCCATTGCTTGATATTCCCAGCAAGGGGGCAAACTGCCCGGCAATAATCAGCAGCGCGGCGCCGGAGACAAAACCGTCAACAACCGGAAGGCTCAAGAGGTTAGCGAGGCTGCCGAGGCCAAGAAACCCCATTAATAGCAGGATTACTCCACTCAAGAGTGCTAATAATATGGCGCCGGAAATGTACTCGGGACTGCCCGGTGAGGCTATGGGGGTGAGAGCTGAAGCGGTCATCAGGGCGAGCACGGCCACCGGGCCGACGGACAGCACTGAGCTGGAGCCAAACAGTGCGTATCCTACTAATGGGAGCAGCCCAGCGTAGAGCCCTAGATAAGGGGGCAAGCCGGCAAGTGCGGCATAGGCGAGGGCCTGTGGAATCAGCATCATGCTGGCCAGGAGGGCGGCAACACTATCTCCCACCAGCCACTTGGGCTGGTAGCGTCGAAGCCATGGAGGGATTAGGTGGAGTAGCCGCATCCTTACACTTGTTTCCGCTCTCTTCCTGCCGCAATTGTGTGAACTGCTCAAACAAGATAGACGGCGGCTGCCTCACCGTTGTGCTTGGGCGCAAGTTACTCCACTGCGGCAGTGCGCTTGATCCCGAAGAGTTGGAATATCCCCATACCCGTGAGCATGGCGAGCATAAAAATTACCGCTTTAAGTTGTCCCGCCCCAGTAGCGACAATCGCCGGTCCGGGGCAAAACCCCGCCAGTCCCCAGCCGGCGCCAAATAGAAGGCTGCCCAATACCAATCGGCGATCAACCCGGTTACTTGCCGGCAGGTGAAGCGGTTGCTTCCAGATAGACTGTCCCCGCCGTCTGATGAAATGGAATAGTGGCAGGCCCACAGCGATAGCGCCAAACATCACCAGTCCCAGAGAGGGGTCCCAGGCGCCGGCTAAATCTAGGAAGCCCAGAACTTTCTCCGGGTTGGCCATACCGGAGAGCAATAACCCCAGGCCGAAAGTGAGCCCGGCCAAAAGTGCGCTGATATTGGTTTTCATCATCATTGCCCCAGCTGGCCGATCAGGGGGTGTCGCATTAGAAATACGGTTGCGAAGCCCGCGGCCATAAATATCAGGGTGGCGGTTAGCGAGCGAGTGGAGAGTCGGGACAAGCCGCAAACACCATGGCCACTGGTACAACCGGAAGCCATCCGCGTGCCCAGGCCCACCAGTAATCCCGCAGCAATTAAGGTGGGATAACCTGCCTGGACATCAATGTCGGGCACTGTTGCAAAGATTTTCCAGGCAAGAGGGCTTATCAATAGCCCCCCGATAAAGGCCAGGCGCCACAGGGAACCCTGGATTTGGTCAAGCAGTCCGCCAATGATGCCGGAGATACCTGCGATACGACCGTTAAAGGCGAGTAAAGCGGCACTGGCGAGGCCAATCAGCAGCCCCCCGGCGAGTGCAGTGCCCGGGGTGAAAGCGGTCCAATCGATGGTCATGGGATTACTCCGCACAGTAGAGCTGGTAAAGGGTTTGCAGCAGGGCGAGTACTCGCGGGTCTGCAACCCGGTAGAAGACGTTTTTTCCCTCGCGGCGTGTTTCGACCAGGCCTTCGCGACGGAGGACCCCCAGTTGTTGGGACAGGCTTGGTTGATGAATACCCAGGCGCTCTTCCAATTCGCCTACATTTAACTCTTCCTGGCTGAGCTGACATAGAAGTAGCAAGCGGTCCTGATTGGCCAGGGAGCGCAGCATCGCTGCCGCCTGGCCAGCGGAATCGCGCATTTTGTTGAGATCGAGATGTTCAGTATCAGGCATAGTAACCAAATCAATTTACACAATTACAATATATTGTTTTATATAATATCACATTGTATATTGTTGGTGTAGTGAATACGGGAGAGCAGAAGATGGCTCATGAAGAACACTGTGCCCGGGTACAGCCGTTCCTGGATCGGGATACAGAAACCTGGAGCTATGTGGTGTACGACAGGGAAGGGGGTTCCGCCGCTATTGTGGACTCTGTGCTGAATTTTGATTCAGCCTCGGGTCGCACCAGTAGCCGAGGTGCTGAGGAGCTGGTGTCATTTATTCAAGAGAAAGACCTGACTCTGGAGTGGATACTGGAGACTCATGCCCATGCTGACCACTTATCAGCGGCACCGTTTTTACGCCAGCAATTGGGTGGGCGTATCGGGATCGGTGAACACATTTGCCAGGTGCAGAAAATCTTCCGCGATGTATTTAACCTTGAGCGGGAGTTCCTGGCAGATGGCAGTCAGTTTGATCATCTCTTTAAGGATGGTGAGACTTTCCAGGTGGGTAAGCTGACAGCGAAAGTGATTTACAGTCCCGGCCACACCCCCGCAGATATGGCCTGGCTAATCGGCGATGCGCTTTTTGTTGGCGATACCTTATTTATGCCGGATGTTGGCAGTGCGCGATGTGACTTCCCCGGCGGCGATGCGTCAGAGCTGTATCGCTCAGTGCGTAAGATCTTGTCCCTTCCCGACCAAACTCGCATGTTTATGTGTCACGACTACCCGCCTAAAGGTAAGCGGGGCTATCAGTGTGAGACCAGCGTGGGAGAGCAACGCAGGGAGAATATTCATTTGCGCGATGGGGTTGCCGAGGACGATTTTGTCGCGGTGCGCCGCAAGCGTGATGCCACTTTATCTGTGCCGCGGCTGATAGTACCGTCTGTGCAGGTGAATATTCGTGCGGGGCAAATGCCCCCGGCAGAATCGAATGGCACCGTTTATTTGAAAGTGCCGCTTAATCAGCTTTAAACGAAATTATTGATCGATATATTTATTCAGTTGAATGCATAGAACTGAGGTGACAATGAATATTAAACAATTAGATGAACAGGTGAGCGTTTCTGAGCATATAGCCTGTGAAAGTATGGTGCCATTGGCTCAGAGTGGGGTGCAAGTTGTAGTATGCAATTGCCCGGAAGGTGAGAGTGAGACTCACCCCTCCTATGTGGAAATGGAGCAGGCCGCATTGGCGGTGGGCATTAAATTTGTGGCTATTCCTTTTACTCGCGGACGTATGATGCGAAATCACTGCGAGGCATTTCGTGATGTTTTGCAGGAAGGAGACAAAGTGCACGCGTTTTGCCGGACGGGTAATCGTTCCAGTCAGGTATGGGCCGGCGCCAAGATCCTGATGGGGGCAGATAAAAAGCAGCTCAATTCCCAGGCCCAGGCCGCAGGATTCGATATTGGTGCAGTGCTGATATCGATTGAACCCTAGCTCTAAAGTGCAGCACTTTCGGTGCTGCAATTCACCCCTTCTTTTAAGGAGATAGAACTCAGGCCGTAAGGCCAGAGCGGAAAACAGATCATGGCGATGCAGCATCTCACCAGATGGTTTCCCATTCTGGCTACTATTCAATTCTATAATCGACAGTTACTGATTCAGGATTTACTGGCGGCTCTTGTTGTCACCGTGCTTCTGATCCCGCAATCGCTTGCTTATGCTCTGCTGGCCGGGCTGCCAGCTGAAGTAGGGCTCTACGCAAGTATGGTTCCGCTGGTGATCTATGGCGTTTTTGGTAGCAGCAGAATCCTATCTGTAGGGCCTGTAGCAGTAATCTCCTTGATGAGTGCGACTGCCTTGGGTGAGGTAACAGCCAGTGGTCAGGTAGATTATCTCACCGCTGCTGCCGTGTTGGCGTTGCTGTCAGGCGTGATACTTGCGGTGCTAGGGATATTTAGGTTGGGCTTTCTGGCTGATTTTCTATCCCTCCCGGTAATTTCAGGATTTATAACTGCGTCTGCCTTATTAATTGCACTTAGCCAGGTTGCTCAATTGTTGGGCGTGTCAGCAAATGGAGACACACTACTGGAGTTGCTACCGAACTTGGCCGAGAATTTGGCTAACTATAATCAACTGACTTTGTTGGTCGGACTGGGGGTGGTGCTATTTCTATATCTAACAAAAGCTTGTGCTGTGCAGCTTTTACAGAAGCTAGGGGTAGCATCTAGAACTGTCGATCTTTTAACTAAAGCAGCTCCTGCGGTGTCTGTATTGGTGACTATTTACGTCTCATATACTTTTGACTTCCAAGCTTGGGGAGTAGCACTAATTGGTAGTGTGCCGTCAGGCCTCCCCTCATTTACCAGACCGAACCTTTCTCTTTCCCTTCTTGAATCTCTAGCGGTGCCTGCGCTAATGATTGCCATTATTGGCTATGTTGAATCCGTATCCGTGGCCAAGACTTTAGCTACAAGACGCCGGCAGAGAATTGATGCGAATCAAGAATTGGTGGCTTTAGGGTTAGCAAATGTGGGGGCGGGTTTCTCTGGTGGGTTTCCAGTTAGTGGTGGCTTTTCTCGGTCTGTAGTTAATGATGCAGCTGGAGCGCAGACACAGTTTGCCAGCCTATTTACCGCCTTTGGTATTGGTTGTACGGCCCTTTTTCTTACTTTACCGCTATATTTTCTTCCAAAGGTAACTCTTGCGGCCACAATTATTTTTTCCGTCTTAGCATTGGTAGATGTTTCTATTCTTCGAAAGACTTGGCATTTCTCTAAAGCAGACTTTATGTCTGTGTCATTAACAATTGCAGTTACTCTGCTCCTGGGTGTGGAGGTTGGCGTGGTCTGTGGAGTGGGGGCATCACTCCTTTTATTCATTTATCGTGCGTCGAGACCTCATATTGCTGAAGTAGGCTTGGTGGAAGGCACTGAACACTTTCGCAACATTGATCGTTATACTGTGACGACTGTTCCAGAGGTGCTCACCTTCAGGGTTGATGGCCGATTGATGTTCTCCAATATTAGAATCCTGGAAGAACGTATTTATTCTAGTGTGGAGCAGAGAAAAGCAATCAAGCATGTGATATTAATGTGTAGTGCAGTTAATGAGATTGACTGGAGTGCCCTGGAAGTGTTACAGGCGATCAATGTTAATCTGACGGATAAAGGTATAACTCTTCATTTGTCTGAAGTTAAAGGTCCGGTTAAAGATAGGTTGGAGGCAAGTCACTTTTTAAGTAAGTTGTCGGGGCGGGTGTTTTTGAGTCAATATCAGGCGTTTTTATTTGCATCCTCGAGCTAAATCTGCGGCTAAGTTTTGTGAAAGGTTGATGGGCTTATTTGCTGGAAATAAGGTTGTTGAGAATACGCATGTACTCATCAACAAATAAGTCAATACTATGCCTGCTAATCAATGGTTCACAATAGCCAAAAACGAAAACAGCGTTGCGATAGGTGGTGTAGGTAACGGCCATAAGAGGATTTATACCGTTGGTTAGGGTAATCATAGGTTTTTGTATCTCGAAATACTGTATTTCATCCGCCAATAAGCGCATGCTACCCACATTGGAAACGATAATTCCTGCAGGAAAAGACTTTTGCTGATTCGTTATTACTGATGCCATACGGGTGATATCATCCATTTTATAGTCTGAGCTTAGATTTTTTGTCATCGGACTTTGCTTGAGGAGCACTGAAAAAATCTGTTCTTGAAGCTTCCTGGCCACGTCAATAACATCGGCAGACTCAATATTTTTTGGTAAGTCTAAGCTGGTGGTCTCTGAAAATGCTCCAATGTGACCTATAGGAATGCTTGGCGAGCATAATCCTCTGGCATCCATAGCTAGGATAACTTCTGTTAGGTTTTTGTCGACAGGTATAGCTCTTGCTGCAATCGATGCAATGGCACAATAAATTGCTGTGATTTTAATTCCTTTGTCTTTGCCCCACCTGGCTAGTTTGTGAATTTTCTCTGGGGGCATCAGGTATGAGACGGCGCAAGCTCTACGTTCTTTTGGTGCAGCCTGTTTCTCTACTGGCCAGCAAAAACCCCTCATATTCTTGTGCTCAATTTCTTTTTCTCCAAAGTAGCCAGCTGATTTAAGTTGGCTCGCAATACTCTCTTGCAGCGGTAGTGATTTAGTTTCCTCTGGATCTATGCTTGAGCGTAGAAATTTGTCCAAATCTGAAAATATGGTCATTACTGATCTGCCATCAAATGCCGCATGATTATTGATGACTGAAATCCACTTTACGAACCCTTCTTTATCAAGATATAGCTTAAGGCTATATACATATTTCTCACTATCCAGACAGTTTGTGCCATGGTTTTTAAACTCATCCTCTAAGTTGAGAGCGCCACTAACCTGGCATGTCTTTAATGGGATATCATTGAAGTCAACATCGCAAACCCAGTGAAGTTTTTCCCCTCTTTGGATGCGGGCACGTAGAAGGGGATGGCGCCGGTGCAGGTATTCTAATCCCTTACGTAAAATGTCAACACTTAACGGTTTGCAAACCTTTATGAAAGAAACAAATTGCAAGCCACCGTAGGAAAGCCGTGTCATCTCAATAAACAAAGCCTCTTGGGGGCCAAGTTCTCGAGATGGAGCTTCTGAACTCATAAGAGATACCGGTCAATAATATCGATAGATTTGGTCTGAACTAATCCATATTAAGGATTCCCTTTGTTCGTGATAGATTATTCCAGTGCGCCAAGCTGTTTCAGGAATCCATATTTGTCCCAAGTGACCCAGGCTTCGACTATTTTTCCATTCTGGATCTTGCTAAATTCTACCGCATCCCAAGTGATAGTTTTCTTTGTTGGATTTTCCCCCATAAATGAACCGACATGTTTGGCTCTGATTGTAATATGAGTTGCTACTAAATCTCCTTCCGCAACTTGCCTGTTGTTGATTGCTTTGACATCTTTGAATGCTGTATGGAACTTTGCTGCTTCTTCTTCAAGCTGTTTGAGGTTACGTTTCTGTGGGCCTGCACTATCCGATGTTGAAGAGTCCAGGTTGTTTATATAGTCAGGAGAAAAGACTTTATTGGGGTCAACTTTACTTCCACTCAGCCAGATATCAACAGCCTGCATGGCAAGCTTTTTATTTTCCTGTAAGTTGTTTGATTGTGCGAGAGCGGGCGGGGTCAGGTAAAAAAGGTAGCAAAATGCAAAGAGTAGAGAGTAAAAAGTTGGTTTGTTCACCGGTGAACCTCATTCTATTGAAGTGAGTTATTGCCTTCAACTTATTTGTTGGTGGCATGGTGGATGTATATGTGAGCGTGTCATCTGATATTTTGGATATATATCGACTCAGTATAGTTTGGGTTTTATAAAGTCCGGGATGCTGCCCACAAGTGGGCAGCATTGTGCAGGTGATTCGCTACTGTAAAATCACACCTATATTTGCGTTCCCGGTTTGATTGGCAATAGCGGATTGCGCATCGCCAATTTGCGTTGTTGTTTGGGCGTTACCCACACCATTTTGGTAAGTTTGAGCGGAAGAACCAATACCTGTTGCCGTAATATTAGCAAAGTTGGAAGTCCCAAGCTGCTCGGTCAGTGCGTAGTGATCTGAACCCGTCTGGTTATGAATGGCAACATTGTTGTCGCCAATTTGCCAGAGGTTGCTCTCGTGATCATCGTTGGTTTGAATCACATTAAGGGTGTTGGTAGTACCGTCCTGATATGAGTAGGAGTAGTTAGAGTCTCCATTGACTTGATTGTGTGTCGCCAGGTTGGAATCGCCGAGCTGATCTACATAGACTTCACTGTTTGATGTCAGTGACTGAGTAACAACTGCGGTTTGGTTTACCCCAGCTTGATTCACCACAATAACATCATCAGTACTGTTGGTTTGAGTTAAGGTTGCACTGTGACCATCTCCATCTTGGGTAATGGACATGGTGCTACCGTCAACAAATGACTGGAGAGTGAAGACGTATTGATTGTTGTCTCCCTGATTGATTTCGATATAGGCGCCTACAGAGTTATCCTGATAGGACTCGGCTGTATTCATATCGCCAGTTTGATTATGAATAATCGTGCCACCATCACTGTTAGCGGATTGCTCCGCATAGCTGGTGTTGTTATCGCCGATTTGAGTTTGATCGATGGTGTTGTTTGTGGCGGTTGGATCACTTTGATCAGCTGTTGCAGTGTTCCCAAGACCCTCTTGGTAAACCGTTGCGGTATTGGTGTCGGCGATAGCGCCCTGGCTAATGATTGCCAGGGCGATACTGGCGGCTAGAGGTGCAATATTCTTCATCATTAACTCCTTTAGTGATGAGACTGTACGACAAATGTCGTTTTCAATTGCATTTTCAAGGTTGGGGTTGTATCAATCACCGTTCACTAGCCTGATCATCGGAATTTGGCCGACAATCTGGCACGTACTCCTTGTGAATGGGTTTGATACAAGTATGAGTTTGATAGATGGCCCAGGTAGGCGCTATGAGAGGTAAGTGCTGATTTAGTGGGACATTAGTTTAATGGGAGGTTTTACTTATTTTTGTTAAACAACTGATAAATAAATAGTGGTGCTGTTGATAAAGGCGTAGCATTCCAATTCAATGTAAATCCTAAAGTTGCGTTGGTAATTATGTAAGAAGACGATATGGAGCTTTATTATCGTCTTCAAACTAAACCTTAGATTGAGTAATCTTTTCGCTTAATTCAGGCATGAAGGGTCGCTGGTAACAAAAGTATTACCTAACCAAGTATTGGCGGTGCAGCTTGGATCATCGGGGGAGTAAAGATCAAAACTCCCATTGTTTAGCGATGAGTTGGATAAAATGTTATTGCCACTAGCATTTGCATCCTCAATATATATTCCGTAATCCGTATTATCGCTAACGCTATTTATAGTGACTGTATTGCTATCTGCATTATCAATTGCGATGCCGGTTAGACTGTTTGTTACTACATTTTGAGATATAAGGTTTGAATCTGATTCAAATGTTAAAATGCCTTCACCTGCACTCTGATCGATAATGTTTGATGTAACTATGTTGGAGCTGCCAGGAGGTTCAATAGATATACCAACACCAGAGCCATTAGTGTCAGAGGTGTTGGTGATTATATTGCCAGAAACACTATTTGAAGACCCCTCTATTTGCACGCCAACGTTATCCATACCATCAACAGTATTTCCGAAAACCTGGTTGAAATCATTGTCTTCAATTCGTATACCAAAGTTAGAGTCGGGGACGTTCGACTGTATCTGAACACCGGAGATAAAGTTGTGATCGCTTATAACAAATAATGCAGTAGAGGTAGGGTTAACAATATCAACGTCTACAACCTGGTGGGAGCCATCTCCTGTTAATGTAATGCTATTATTACAGTTTTCGACAGTCCCTGAGGATATTCTCGCAAAAAAACCACCAAGTACTATACCATTATTTGCTGTGAGAGGGCATGTAACGGTAAAGCCATTCATATTAAGGCTGCCTGATGGACCCACAATGCTGAATGCAAAATTTGTAGTGCAATTTAAATCTTCAGTCAGCGTCTCCGCTGTAGTGATACTGCCTCCACAGGTAACGGCATAGCTATTAATAGAGGTTGATATTGCGGCGGTTGTTAAAAGGATGTAACAAAGGGCTATTGTTAGTTTTTTCATAAGTTTTGTACCGTGTCAGTAATTGTTGCGGATACCTTAGGTGGATATTTGTTCTATTTGGGTAAAGTGTGTGAAGATATATCCCTATTACCCATGAAATGTTTAGTTGTTTTAATGATTTTTGGTAATATTTAATTTAAATAATAATCTTATATTTAAGGGTAATTCCTAATATTAAATCTATTGCCGTATTAATTGCTTTTTCAAGGCGGTGTGCCAGTCACTACCCACTGGAGTGACAATCAGGGTTGGCCAACAATCTGGTGGGTTCTGATTTGGTGAGAAATAACTTTAATGGTAACTTTTATTGAATTGATAATTATGTAAGAAGACGATAAAAGGCTTTATTATCGTCTTCAAGCTAAATCCTCGATTGAATTATCTGTCTGCTTAGTTCAGGCATGAAGGGTCGCTGGTAACAAAAGTATTGCCTATCCAAGTGTTGGCGGTACAGGTTGGGTCATCGGGTGAATAAAGATCAAAGACTCCATTGTTTAGTGATGAATTCGATAAAATGGCATTTCCGTTAGCATTTGCTCCCTCGATAGATATCCCGTAATCAATATTGTTGCTAACGCTATTTACAGTAACTGTGTTGTTATCTGTATTATCAATAGTGATGCCGCTTAGGTTATCAGTTATTACATTTTGAGAAATAAGGTTGGAGTTTGATTCCACAAAAATACCTTCATCGGCACTCTGATCGACAATATTTGATATAATAAGGTTGAAGTCGCCTCCATTATTAATAAATATTCCCCAACCATCAACGGTATTGGTAATTATATTGCCAGAGACATTATTTGAAAATCCATCTACTAGCACACCGAATCTATCCAAACCGTCAATAGTGTTTCCGATTATTTGGTTGGAATCAGCGTCCTCCAATTGTATGCCATATGTAGAGTCAGGTGTATTTGATTGTATCTGATTGTCGGAGATAAAGTTATTATTGCTGTTAACGCGTATTCCCGCTGAGTCAGGGTCAATAATTTCAATATCTATAACCAGGTGGGAGCCATCATCTACTAATGTAATACTGTCTTTGCAGCCTTCAATAGTCCCGGAGGTTATGCTTGCAGAAAAATCTGTCAGCCTAATCCCGTCTGATCCTACACACGTAAGGGTAAAGCCATCCATATTAAGGCTGCCTGTGGGGCCTTCAATGAAGAGAGCTGGGGATGAGTTGCAAAGTAAATCTCCAGTGAGTGTTTCCGGCGTAGAGATGAAGTCTCCGCAGCTAACGGCGTAGCTATCGAGGGATGTCGATATCGCGGCGGTCGGCAAAAGGATGTAGCAGAGGGCTGTTGTTAGTTTTTTCATAGGTTTTGTACCGTGTCAGTGATTGCTGTGAATAACTTATGTCAGCTACTTTTGTCTGGGCGAAATGTGCGAAGACTTATCAGCTTTGCCCATGCAATATTTAGTTATTTTAATGATTTTTGATAATATTTAATTTAAATGATAGTTGTAGATTTAAGGGCAATTCTTTATATTGAATCTATTATTGCGCCTTATAGTGGGGTGTTTCTCTTATGGGGGTGCTATTTATCGGGGGCCGGATTTGGTTGTAGAAAACAGGAGGGCTGAAGTTTTGTACTCCTTGATATGCAAAGCATATATTAATTTGGAGAGGTGCCTGTTGTTTATGCTGTCTGGCAGCAAGCGATATACTGCTCAGCTATCGCTTATCTATTAGGAGGTGTGAATGTAATTGGCTGAATTTTCAGTCCAGGCAGTTGGGGTCGTTGCTGGTGGAGTTGTTGCCAATCCAGTTGTTCGAAGATGTGCAGTTCGGATCATCAGGGGAGTAAAGGTCGAATATACCATTGTCATTTGCTGTATTAGATAAAATGTTATTGAATTCTGCGCTAGTTCCCTCGATCACTATGCCATAGTCAATGTTATTGTCAGCTTCATTGCTGCTTACTGTATTGCTGTCACTGTTGTTGATTCTGATTCCAGTGGTGCTGTTCGATATACTATTTTGAGAAATGAGATTTGAATCTGAACTTACAGATATTCCCACATCTCCATCGCCATTGAGAGTGTTGAATATTCTCGCTTTACTGTCACTGATTATAGTGTTAAGTAGGATTAAGTTGTTCCCTCCATCGGAATCAAGAGCTATGCCAAAATCACCAGGGTTAAGAATTTCATTTCCGGTGACTGTATTGCTTCGCCCCTCTATATATATTCCTGAAAATCCCGGGAACTCTAGAAAATTTCCAGTGATCTGATTGAGGCTTGCGGGATTAGCTGTTTCTATGCCTATCGCATATTGCGTACCATTAAAAGGTATCACGATGCCGGTAACAAAATTACTGTTACTTTCAATACGTACGCCGACGCCGACAAGATTGTTAATCTCAATATCACTGACAAAATGAACACCATCTTCCGTAAGTGCTATTGAGTCATTGCAATTGTCTATTACGCCATTAAACAGGCTTGCAGCTAGGCCTGTTAGATAGATGCCCTCATGTAATGGTTCTATACAGGTAACAGTAAACCCATTTAAGTTCAGCCCGCCACTGGGGCCGTTAATTGTGAGGGCTGGATTGGTTTCGCAGGAGAGATCTTCTGTGAGGGATTCCTGGGTAGTAATCGTGTCACCACAGCTCACAGCAAAACTGTTTGAGGCTAAAGGTAATCCAAAGGTTGGTAGCAGGGTTAAAAATAGCGTTAGGCTTGGCTTCTTCATGGGGGGCTCCCAAGATAATGAGTCTATTATTTACTCTAAAGTTTTCTTTCGACTGGTAATTGATAGGTGATGCCAAGTGGTATTTTATAGGGTTTAACCAGTTTGTTTTTGGTTTGTTAATAATATATATAAATTAAAGGTGCAGATTTAGTGTCTATTATAAATATAGGTTTATAAATGGCGCATGATATTTTATGTGGGCTCAGGTCTTAGCTTGAAGTCTGTTCTCCTATATTGTCCATGCTTAAAGTGAATATAAAAAAGGGCCAGTCAATGACTGGCCCTTTTTAACGCTTTGGTGTTATTCAACCGAAGACCTAATCAAGTAGTCAAATGCGCCCAGCGCAGCAGTTGCACCTGCACCCATAGAGATCACTATCTGTTTGTAGGGGACAGTGGTTGCATCGCCGGCGGCGTAAACGCCGGGGACTGAAGTTGCGCCGCGCTCGTCGATCACGATTTCGCCCATGCGATTCATCTCCACATCGGTTTCCTTAAGGAATTCCGTATTGGGTACCAGTCCAATCTGTACGAAAACACCAGCCAGTTCGACCTGCTTATTTTCACCACTCTCTCGATCGGTATAGGCCAGGCCGTTCACCTTGTTGCCGTCGCCGAGGACTTCGGTGGTTTGGGCATTGACGATAATATCGATGTTGTCCATCAACTGAGCCTTGCGTACCAGTACCTCGTCTGCACGCAGCTTATCCGCGAACTCCAGTACGGTGACGTGCTCGACGATTCCGGCGAGGTCGATAGCTGCTTCGATGCCCGAGTTGCCGCCACCGATAACGGCTACGCGCTTACCTTTAAAGAAGGGGCCGTCGCAATGGGGGCAGTAGGCTACACCCTTGGTGCGGTACTCGGCTTCGCCGGGAACCCCCAGTTCCCTCCAGCGGGCACCGGTAGCCAATACTACAGAGCGGCTGGATAGGGTAGCACCGCTTTGTAGTTTGATATCTACCATTTCGTTGCGTCGCAAGTTGGCTGCACGTTGGTCGGTAATAATATCAACACCATACTCTTTTACGTGTTGTTCAAGGCTGGCTGCGAGCTTGGGGCCTTCGGTGTAGGGTACAGAGATAAAGTTCTCGATGCCTACGGTATCCATTACCTGGCCGCCGAAGCGTTCTGCCACTATGCCAGTGCGAATGCCTTTGCGAGCGGCATAAATAGCAGCAGCTGCGCCCGCTGGGCCACCCCCTACTACTAAAAGATCGTAGGGTGCTTTTTCATTCAGTTCTTCAGCTTTACGCTCGGCTGCGCCAGTATCCAGTTTTCCAACAATCTCTTCGAGGGACATCCTGCCTTGGCCGAAGTGTTCACCATTGAGGTAAACCGCAGGTACAGCCATAACATTGCGCTTTTCAACTTCCTCTTGGAACAGGCCACCGTCGATCATTTCGTGGGTGATGTTTGGGTTGAGGGTTGCCATCAGGTTCAGCGCTTGGACGACATCCGGGCAGTTTTGGCAAGAGAGCGAGATATAGGTTTCAAAGTGGAATTCACCCTTCAGGTTTCGTACCTGCTCCAGTAGCTCCGGGTCTGCTTTTGAGGGATGGCCCCCCGCTTGCAATAGTGCCAGTACGAGTGAGGTAAATTCATGTCCCAGGGGAATACCGGCAAAGCTAACCCGGGGTTCCTCTCCGGCAGGGGCGATGGCCATACTCGGCGTACGCTTGGCTTGACTCTGCTGTGCAGTAATTTTGTTGGAGAGTCCGGAGATTTCATCTACCAGCGCTTCCATCTCTTTGGATTTTTCACTGTTATCTGTGGACACACGAATCTCGATCGGCTTGACGATATTCTGCAGGTAAGTGTCCAGTTGTTTTTTCAGGTTTACGTCCAACATCGGTGTGTCCTTTCTCTAACAATTTAAGGCTTAGTTGTGGCCCACCTTTTGCTGGGCCGGGTCAGAGGTATTTGGGTTAAATCTTTCCTACCAGGTCGAGGGAGGGGGCTAGGGTCTCTTCGCCTTCTTTCCACTTGGCCGGGCAGACTTCACCTGGATGAGCGGCGATGTACTGGGCCGCTTTGATCTTGCGCAACAGCTCGCTGGCATCGCGGCCGATTCCGCCGGCAGTGATCTCGACAATTTGGATGCGGCCTTCCGGGTCGATTACAAAGGTGCCGCGATCGGCGATGCCTTCCTCTTCGATCATCACACCGAAGTTGCGGGTGATGGTGCCGGTGGGGTCGCCGATCATCGGGTATTGGATTTTGCCGATGGTGTCGGAAGAGTCGTGCCAGGCTTTGTGGGTGAAGTGGGTATCGGTAGATACGGAGTAGATCTCAACCCCCAACTTCTTGAACTCTTCATAGTTGTCGGCGAGATCGCCCAGCTCAGTGGGGCAGACAAAGGTGAAGTCTGCGGGGTAGAAGAAGAATACGGCCCACTTGCCTTTAACGTCGGCGTCGCTGATATCGAAGAAGTTGCCGTTCTGATAAGCCTTGGCATTAAAGGGTTTCAGTTGGGATTCGATGTAACGTGACATGGGTAGCTCCTTATTCATCACTGTCTTGTCGGTCGTTGTCTGGGAACGGGATTTATACTATCGATTAGTTGCCTTTAATAAAAATTATCAATATCTATATGTTTGATAGTATTTGGTAATTACAGCTTAAATTTCGATAGCTTTTTATTTGTGGGTGACTTGAGAGGCGTGGGTGGTTCCAGGTAGCAAAAACGACAATGCCCGCCAAAAGGGCGGGCAAAGCCGGTTCCAGTCCTGTGAGGGCTTGGGAAGTTTTAAATTTTGCCTACCAGGTCGAGAGAGGGGGCCAGGGTTTCCTCGCCTTCTTTCCATTTTGCTGGGCAAACTTCACCGGGGTGAGCAGCGATGTACTGGGCAGCTTTGATCTTGCGCAGTAGCTCGCTGGCATCGCGGCCGATACCGCCAGCAGTGATTTCTACAATTTGAATACGGCCTTCCGGGTCAATGACGAAGGTGCCACGATCTGCAATGCCTTCTTCCTCAATCATTACGCCGAAGTTGCGGGTAATTGTGCCGGTAGGGTCTCCGATCATCGGGTACTGGATCTTGCCGATGGTGTCAGAGGAGTCGTGCCAGGCCTTGTGGGTGAAGTGGGTATCAGTGGAGACTGAGTAGATCTCTACGCCCAGCTTGTTAAATTCTTCATAGTTGTCTGCCAAATCACCCAGCTCAGTAGGGCACACAAAGGTGAAATCGGCGGGATAAAAGAAGAATATGGCCCATTTTCCTTTGACGTCAGCGTCACTGACATCGTGGAATTCGCCATTTTGGTAGGCTTTGGCGGTAAACGGCTTGAGTTCGGATTCGATATAGCGGGACATGGTTAGCTCCTTATTGGTGCCTGGCTCTTAACTTTGATGTTGTTCATGCTATTGGTTGAGCTTCAATAATAGAAATTAACAATTTAAATGTCTGAGATAGTTTTCTGCTATCTAGGCAGCCTGGCGATAATTTAGTCTGCAATCCGTACCAATTTGAGGTCGTCGGTTACATCGGGGATACTCGGGACCAAAGTAATAATACCCATCCATCGTGTGTGGGTAATTTTTCACAAGGCGCATCTATGCGATTGATTCGGTTGCTTAAGCATGACTTGGCCCGAGAGGCCGGAGATTGGGTTGAAGACGGTGTGATCAGTGAAGCTCAGGCTGAGCAGATCTGTGCCCGCTATGAAGTGGATTATCACCGGGCGCAAGAAAGAACACTTGGATATCGTATTTTGATTGGGTTGGCCTATCTCTTTATCGGGCTGGCGGTGATTACACTGATTGGGGCCAATTGGGAGGAAATCCCCAGATCGCTGCGAATGGGGGGCTGATCGCTTTGACCTTGGTGACCCAGGGAGTGGCGTTTAAGGTTTACCTGTCTGGAGACAGGAAGGCCGGAGAGGGCTTGTTCTTATTGGGCAACCTATTTTTTGGTGCGGCGATTATCTTAATCGCACAGATATACCATTTGGGCGAGCATATGCCAGATGGTATTTTCTGGTGGGCACTGGGCAGTTTGCCATTTGCCTTAATTACCCGCAGCCCGTGGATTGCAGAGCAGTCTTTGCTCTTGGCTTTGCTTTGGTTCTTCCTGGAGTCGAGTTTAGGCTTTTACCCCGTCCTGTTCCCAATCTTCTTGCTGGGGGCCCTCTATATCCTGTTAAGTGGTCGTGCGAGTGTGATTCTCTTGCTGACCTTTATCTTTGGCTTAGGTTTTTGGCTGGAATTTTCCCTGTCAGAATTTTGGCGTTTGCAGGACGGGAAATTTAGTGCGGATATTTACCCGGAGAACCTTGCTGTTGCAGTCTCACTCTTTATCCTGATGTATTGCTTTGCCCATTGGTTGGCAACTCGCCCGTCGGCGGTAGCCAAGGACTACGCAGCAGTAATCTCTATTTGGTGCCTTCGGTTTACTTTAATTGGCTTACTGATTTTTAGCTTTGAATATCCCTGGGAGCAGATGATAGAAGCCCCTTGGAGTCACCAACCCTCTATGTGGGCGGTAGTGGGGATTATGTCTACCGTAGCGATAGTGTTGGCGCTGCTGTCTCAGAGGTTGCTATTCGGACTGGGGTTGTGCGGTGTTTTTGCGGTAGTACTTGCATTCGTAACGAATGCCGGCTCCAGTGATTACGCAGTTTGGTTACAAATTTTTACAAACTTTGTCCTGATTGCCTGTGGAATCTGGTTGATCTTTAGGGGTATTCACGATGGTATCTCGCATTACTTCTTCCTCGGAGTTATGGCGGTCCTGTTGACGGCTCTGCTGCGCTATATTGACTTGATTGGCGACTATATAGGAGCAGCTCTCCTGTTTATTCTCTTTGCAATTTTATTGCTGGCAGCAGCCAAGTATTGGAAATATCACCAGGCGGGGGAAAGTTTGCGATGAAGCGTGGGGTTGTGATTGGCCTGGTTGCCGCCATTGGTGTGCAGTTTTCTATTCTGGTGGGAATGTATATTAAGGCCCAAATGCCCCTTTGGAAGGGGCAGCCTGTTTCAGTAAAAACTGTTCCTGTAGACCCGCGTTCGCTGTTTCGGGGTAACTATGCTCAATTAAGTTACCCCTTTTCCTCCTTGGATAAAGCCTTGTTTAAAGGGCAGGGACGGCTGCGCCAGGGAGAGGTGGTTTATGTGGGCTTAGAGAAAGGCGCATCCGGATTATATGAACAGGCCTCTGTCAGTCTTGAACAACCACAGGGCGGAGTCTTTATTCGAGGGCGGGTAGCCGGCCAAAATTTTTGGAATTCATCAGATAGCTACCGGGTTCGCTATGGTATTGAAGCCTACTTTGCTCCGAAGGAAAAAGCCCTGGACCTGGAAAAACAATTGCGGGACGGTGGCGTGGCCGAATTGATGATTTCTGCGGATGGGCGAGCGAGCTTGAAGGTTGTCAGAGGCTCAGGAAATCAATAGGCAAAGGGAAAAATCAGGAATGGAAGCGATTGGTCCGGCACGGCGCAGCCTGCCGGTTTTCTTTTTTTAATGGATATTCAACTGGGCTGTCTATTGCTTGCAGCTCTGGGTCTCTACCTCGTGCCAATGGAAGTTTCATTTGTTGGTGATACGGTATGGCTGCAACTGCTGTTGGGATTGTTAGGCGCTATTGTCACATTTGCGGTAGTACTGACATTAGCTCGTTCTGAGACGCTATTTGGGAAAATGCTGCGGCTCCACTGTACTCAATTGACCCCGCTATTTTCCAAGTTGTCCCCATCACAGATGGTATGGGTTGCTTTAGCTGCGGGTGTTTGTGAGGAGCTGTTGTTTCGTGGTTTTCTACAGTCTTGGCTCTCCCAGCTCAGTACGCCATTCCTCGGTTTATTGGGTGCATCACTGATATTCGCATTACTGCACTGTGTTTCCTGGGTGTACTTCTTCCTTACCTTTATGATTGGGCTTATTTTAGGCATTTTCTACCAAATGTCCGGGGGCTTGGTGGGGGCGATTGTTTGGCATGCGGTATACGACCTTTTGGCAATTTTCGCCATAGTGCACTTTCCCCATTTGCTCGGATTAAAAAATCAAGTCTTAAAGCGAGGGTAAGTAGCCAGCTTTGGTCTGGATACCTGCAGAGATATTACGGAATTATTCGGGGGCTCCTAGGGAGCCTCTGAATAACTCCATAATGCCTCTGCGGGCCTTGAAGGCTACAGATGTTAGGCGCAGCTCGCCGCGAATGGCTCGGTCCTTTGCAAGAGCTGCAACGCAGCAGCTGTGGCCTTCAAGGCCCGCCCTTCGGGGCTTGCAGAGCGATTCACACTCCGCGTTGCGACTTCTTGAAAGGTCTAGACATTCCTGCGAAGCCGCGCCTTGATTGTGAACCGCTCTGCAAGCCAGAGGTATCACGGAGTTATTCAGAGGCTCCCTAGATCACGGCAACGATCACCACTAGTACCAGGGAGGCCGTTAGGATAAAAGCAATAAGCGCTAAGAGTCCGTCTCGAGCTGCCAGCGATAGCCCAAAAATGGTGAGAGCGAGACCAGCAGTTGAGGCAGAGAAGGGGATTACTTCCATTATTGGCAGGGTCAATGCAATAAAAATGCAGGTTCCAGCAATAGCGTAGGTGCCATATCGGCGCACGATAAAATCCATCCGTGGCTGAATCCAGCGGTCGGCAAACCGGGCGGGCTTTTCCATCCAGTGCAGGGCATCCATCAGCTTCTCGCTGGATATGGAGCGGTTGATCAACCACTGTGGAAGCCAGATATAGTTGCGCTTCATCAGCAGTTGTAGGGCAAACAGTAGTAGCAATACGCCCATCGCGGTAGACATTCCGGGAATACCGCTCAGAGGGGAAAACAGGATCAACCCGATAAGGATAAGGAATGGGGCAAAGGATCGAAGCCCCACAGCCTCAATAACATGCTGGATGGAGATTTTCTCCTGCCCCTGACTTTTCTCCTCAATATCCTTCAGCAGCTGGCCCAGTCCTATGATTTCTTGTGTCATGGTTGGAATTAGTTGCTGTGTAGTTTCTTTGCAAGACAATCTACTGATAAGAGGGCTGGAAACCGGGTAGTCTCTACAAGCTATCCGGTTCCAGAGATATTGTCGAGCATAGCACTGTGACTGGCTTTTCGGCTAAAGTCAGGCAGTTTTTCAAAGGGGATAAGCTGTCTGGCGTCAAACTAAACGGATAGAGATAGGCTGTTGGCGGAGGATTATGCCTGTCATCATTTTCTGTTAGATTATTGCCGATGGCGGGTGTGCTTATTTCGGCTGATTGAATTTCGATGTGGTTTCTAGTTGATACGGAATCCTAAGGCAGTCTGTTTAGGTACTGAGCCACTCGATTACCTCGATAAACTACGAATAAAAAGGACGGTCACAAATGGATGCTGTTGACCAGACAAAAGGGAATCCACCAGTTTTTCTTTTATTAATTGGCACTCAGGTTGTTTGCTTGTTGCTGGCCCTTCTGGGCTTTTATCTGGCTTCACCCAAGGTAGTGATCATTGGTGATAGTGTAGGGTTACAAGTAATAATTGGCATCATTGGAGCGATGGCTACCTATGGTGTGATGTTGTCGTTAACTCGCTCAGAAACGACCCTCGGCATGTCAATGCGGCGTCAATCGATCGCCCTGATTCCACTATTTTCACGATTGTCTTTCTTTCAACTGCTGTTGGTTTCTGTTGTAGTCGGAATTTGTGAAGAGCTTTTGTTTCGGGGGTTTTTGCAGTCCTGGTTGTCAGAACTTAGCTCGCCATTGTTGGGGTTACTAATTTCCGCAATTGCATTTGCGCTACTTCATTTCTCATCTTGGACCAATTTCTTTCTGACTTTGGGAATTGGTGTGGTTTTAGGTGTGGTTTACCAAGTGTCCGGAAGTTTATTGGGAGTAATAATCTGGCACGCAGTCTACGATGCAATTGTCCTTATTGTTTTGACTCAATATCCGCATTGGCTAGGGATTAAAGTAAAAGAATAACCGCAATATTCGGGAGCGATTTACTTGTTTTAAACTCCCGAATTTAACCTTTGGGGTTTAAGGAGCCTCCCAGATTCGCCGAGACATTACGGAATTATTCAGAGGCTCCTTAAGTATTGAATAACTCATCCAAACGCAGGGTCTCAACCCCTGTTCGTTCTTGTTGACTTAAATAAACCATTTTTTTGGCTACTTCACGCCCCTCAATGGGCCTATAACGTCTCAGCCCCGGCAGCATACAAATTACTGGTAGGAGGATGCCTCCGATTTTCTCACCGGGTCGGGCATTTGCACGATCTCCGAGGAGTAGGGAGGGTTGCAGTATACTGATACGCTTAAATGGAAGTTTCTTGATTTTCTCCTCCAGCTCACCCTTCATACGTAAGTAAGCGCTGGTGCTATTGGCATTGGCCCCGCTGGATGAAACCAGTAAGTAATGGCTGACCCCTGCCTCCGCTGCCAATTGGGCCGCTTTGTATTGATATTCAACGTCAACCTTGTGCTGGGCGGCTAGGCTGCCGGCTTGCTTGCGAGTGGTTCCCAGGCAGGAAAATAGAGTATTTCCCTGAAAAAGAGGAGCAGCCTCCTCCAACCGATCAAAATCGACAATATGATTATGTATTCTTTGACTTGCAGTGGCTTTGGGGCGTCGAGTGAGGGTAAGTACTTCATCAAAGACTTCTTCACCAGCCAGTTGCTCTGTGAGATGGCCACCGATAAGGCCCGTAGCTCCGAGGATAATGGCTCTTTTGCTCATTGGAGGTTGATTTCCATTGGGTAGATGTTCGCAAGGCTAATAGCGTACTTTAGCGCAAAGATGTCTATGTTTGTTAAAAGTTGCCAGCTGGAAAGGGTGTCTGGTGAGCAAAGAAGGCCGAAGCGTAATTAACTGAGGGAAATCTAACTCTGGGGTTTCTCAGTAATACTGGAGGATACAAAAATTCTCTATCAGATTGTGGATGTTCAATAATTGTTCACTGTGCAGATCCTTGCTGCATCTCATTGCGTCGCATGGGCATGCTGTCGATACGTTGAAAAATTTCGACGGCTGAGAATTTATCGGCTTTATACTTTACTTCCCCATCCTTCCCTATAAGAAGTACTTGCATTGCTGGTTCTTGCAGATATTTTTCCCGTACATTTTTAGCAAAATTGTCTGTGACTTTACCGGGAAAGTTAGTCTCAAGGGTGTCGTTAGAGAATAGGAACCATATCAAGTTTCTCTCTGCAAACTGCGGCGCTAACTTGAGTAATTCATTGATTGTGCTATTGGGGTCTTCCGGGATATTCAGTAATAGAATGCGGTTTTTCCACTGGAAATCTTTTAGGTCGTTCACCGTAGATCCCTGGGCGAATGTAGAAGAAGTCAACAGAACCAAGACAAGCACAATGAACTTATGCATTTACTAATCTCATCTATTAGCGTGATCTTAGGGGGCTCAGTAGGCTATCCAATCACTAATTCAATTTTCCGGTGCTTGGATGTCCTTTAAGCATAAGATATGAGCTGCCAGTTACAAGGCAGATGATGATCCGTATCCACAGTGAAAACTGACTAGTCAAAAGGCGTGTAAATGAGCGAGTGGTCTAGGCTCTAGGCGGGAGTATTAAAAATATATCGCAAGCTAATTAGGTTCTGAAGGATTACCTGAGCGGCTCGGGTGTCGAGTGAATTACGCAGTATGGCTAAACAGAGCGGCAAAATTACACGAGATCAGTACTTGGGGTTGGCTGCATTAGTTCTCGCGGCCTTCCTTATTAGTAATGACTATACCGCTTTTGCCCCCGCACTACCTGCCATCGAAAGAGAATTCAATGCAGACATAACTAGCTCCCAGTGGATCATTAACGGCTACGCCTTGGTTTTTGGTGTTTTCATCATAACCGGTGGCCGCTTGGCGGATATCTATGGCCGCCGCAGAGTATTTATGATTGGAGCGGGAATATTCGTTTTCTTTGCCGTGCTGGGTGGCTTGGCAATGGATATGTGGATGTTATTGATATCCCGCGCATTGATGGGAGTGGGTGCGGCATTGATGTGGCCGTCCACTTTGGCAATGACTTTTAATTTGTTGACCTATGAAAGGTCAGGGTTGGCGGGTGGTATCCTGATGGCCACCTGTGGGTTAGCGAATGCAGCTGGACCAGTTTTGGGTGGGGTGCTCGCAGATTTTTTCAGTTGGCGATGGATTTTCTTCGTTAATATTCTCCTCACTCTGGCAACAATGCTGGCTTGTTGGTGGGCAGTGCCCCCCGATAAACCTCGTGACACCGAGGAAAAAATAGACTTCTTCGGTGTGCTACTATTATGCACCTCGCTATTTTGTTTGCTTTTTGCACTGGATGTTTCCGCGGAAATTGGTTTCAAGCATCCTGTGGTTATCAGCCTGATCGTTGTGTTCCTGGTGTTGCTCTGCCTGTTTACCATCGTGGAGTATCGAGTTGGTAAAGATGCCCTGATTCCCCCTGATATTGCAAAGAACCGGAAGTTCCTAGCGGTAGGTGTTACGACACTCCTAATCTCGGTAGTATTCCTATCGGCAATTCTCTATGTCCCCCAATTTTTGGCGAATTTTCGTGGTTACTCAGCATTTCAGGCCGGTTTATCTTTGGTCCCTTTAATGGTCGTATCGGGGCTGGTTGCTATTATCTCCGGCCGCTTCTATGAGCTAGCTGGACCAAAATTACTCGTCTCATTAGGTATTTTGGGGATGAGTGTTGGAATGTTCATGCTCTCGAACCTGACTTCGGACACGGGTTTTCTGGATATGTGTCCGGGCTTGGTCGTGTTGGGAGTGGGTATTGGGCTGTTCAATCCATCCAGTACGACTGCGGGTATTACGGTGGTGGAACCTCACCGTGCCAGCTTGGCAGGCGCTATCCTATATATGTTTAAAATTGGTGGCGGTGCGGTTGGTTTGGGTATGAATGCTACAATCATTGCCTTCGCTCCAGATATACCTTCGGGTATAGATAGAGCTTTTACAGTAAATGCTTACCTAGCCTTGGTTGGTTTGATTGTTTGCATGTTCTTTGTGATCGGTAGGCCAGAGAGCCAAAGCGGAGAGCTTTCTTGATCGCAAGTGAAGTGCGTCTCACTTCTTTTGTGCTGTAGATCTCTTTTATTTGCTGGAAGTGCTTTTTTCAAAATTTATCCATTCTTTGAGTTTTTGTGAGATTTGAATTTCCTCACATCTGATTAACCCTCTATTCAATACAATGCCGCAGCTCAAGGCTCTGTTGTGCCTGGGTTTATTGCGGTCCTGTTCCAGATTATCTGACAGGAATTGATAGTTTAGGGTTGGGTCGGAGGTAGGCCACATGTTCAGAATTCTTCAGATTGTACTTTTCTTTCTGTTGGCCAGTACTGGGCATGCTCAGACTATTGATAGAGATGATATCCGTGGCCTGGATGAGCAGATTCAGGATGTTAAGAAAGATGTTATTGATCTCACTGCTGAGTTGTCACAGCTGGAGGAAAAGCTCTTATTCCCCTCTAATACGCAGGTAGCTCTTTTTGTCTCGGTGGCTGATGAAAAGCCCTTCGAGCTGGAGTCGGTTGAGGTCACACTGAATGGCAAATTAGTTGCCCATCATCTCTATACCTACCGGGAAATTGAGTCCCTGCAAAAAGGTGGGGTACAAAAAATATACACTGGCAATGTGCAAGTGGGTGGGCACCCATTAGAGGTTAGTTTTCTCGGTAAAACCCCATCAGGAAAAGAGTATCGAGCCACAGCTTCCTACACTGTAGAGAAGGCAGTGGGTCCTAAATTTGTCGAGATTAAGGTTCTGGGAACCGAGTCCACGATAAACTTCAAGGACTGGTAATCATGCTCAGGTCCCTGGTAAATGTGTTGTCCTGTCAAACCAGGATGATGCTTGGTGCTCTATCCCTTTGTTCTTTGGCTGCTCTCCCCGCTGCAGCGGGGACTGAATCGCAGGAAGAACTTAAAGACCTGTTTTTCGGTGCGGCAATGTTTCATGCCCATCAGGAAAGTTATTTTGATGCGATTGTGGCACTGGACACAGAACTTGCTCAGTATCACCGCTTAGATCAGCCCGAACTCGATCCTTTCAGTGCGCACTTGGGGCAAGCTGAGTTTTCGGTGGGTGACTTGGAATTGTCCTACCGAATGCACAGGGAGGCCGGGCGGGCTATTGAGGCTGTACTGCAGGGAAATGTTTCCCAGCCGGTGCGCAATGAAGCCGCGTATCGGCTGGCAAAAATTCACTATCACAAACAACAGCCGCGCAATGCCTTACACGCCCTGGAAATGATTGACGGGCGGGTTCCCGAGAGGGTCCGTGCAGATGAGCAGTTTTTGCGTGCTCGAGTCTATATGCAGCTCGGTCGATTCGAGGAGGCCGTAGAACTGCTGCAAGACCTGAAGGGTGAAGAGTCGCTAGAGGGCTTTGTTTCCTTCAATTTGGGTATTGCTCAACTGAAGGCGGGAGAAGAGGAGCGCGGTGTTCTGGAGTTGACTGCACTGGGAAGAAAGCGCAGTTCAGAGGCGGCCCTGCAGGCCCTTTACGATAAAACCAACCTCTTATTGGGCTCTCATTTAATGGAGCTGGGCAAGCTGGATATGGCGCGCCCCTATTTTGATCGTGTAAATCTCGATGGCCCTTTTTCAAATAGGGCGCTGCTGGGTGCTGGCTGGGTAGAGGCCCGCGCGGGTCGCTATGACCGGGCACTGGTGCCCTGGAAGCTGTTGCAAGACCGCAAAGGCACCAATGAGCCAGTGCAAGAGGTCATGTTGGCGGTGCCCTATGCCTACGGCAAACTGGATGTCCACAGTACTGCTGCAATTAATTACGGCCGCGCCTTAGACGCTTTCGGGCGTGAGATCGATACCCTCACACAGTCTATTCATAGTATTCGCAAAGGTAAGTTCCTTGAGGCGCTGCGTCGTAAAGAGGCCACCCAGGTACAGAACTGGGTAGTGGCCTTGCGCAATTTACCGGAAGCCCCCGAGACCCATTACTTACTCGACCTGATGGCGTCCAATGACTACCAGGAGTTTCTGCGGAATTATCGCGACCTCAACGATTTATATGAGCGCAATGAAGAGTGGCTAAAAAGCCTGACAGCCTACGAAGATATTATTCGTATTCGCCGCAACTATTACGAACCCCTGTTGCCGGAGCTGGACAGGCAATTCCGTGAACTCGATGCCCGTATCCAACTGCGGATGGAGCAGCGTGACCAATTTGCCAATCGTATAGAGCAGATGCTGATCTCCCGTCGCCCAGAATACCTGGCAACGGCCGAAGAGCAGGAAGCGCGATTGAAGCTCCTGGAACTTAGCGGAAAAATTGCTGAGCATCCCCAGGGCTTTACTGAAACTACTTTGGAGCGGGTTCAGCGGCTCAAAGGTGTTTTGGACCTGCGTCTTTCCTTTGAGTACGACCAGCGTTTGACCGAAGCCTACAAACACCTGGCGGAATTAAACCAGGAGATCGAAAGTCTCCAGTCTGTTTACGATTCCTTTGTGCGCAGTCGCCAGGCGGCAACTCACAGCTATACCGGTTACGACCGCGATATTACTCGTTTGCGCGCGCGTATCCAGCAAACCCAACGGCGACTGAAAACCCTGATGGCGCGCCAGGGCACCATGCTTGAGGCATTGGCAATTGCTGAGTTGGAACGCCGTCGCGCACAGTTGGAAAGTTATCAAATTAAAGCCCGCTTCGCCCTGGCAGACAGCTACGACCGCGCTAATGAGCTTCAGGAGCAGCGTGAAGATGAATTTAAGGTAGAGCAGCACAAGGCGCTGTTGGAAGAGCAAATTCCTGAGGAGAATCCAGCGGAGATGGAGCCGGTGGAGGAAGAAGAATCAGCAGAGGGAGGTGATTCGTGAGTAAGTTGCTCAAATCTAAATCTCGAGCTGGTAAATCTCTCAATCGCGCCGTCGGTCTTCTCTCTGTACTTATAGTGCTAGGGGGTTGTGCGGGAAACAGCGGCAAGACCATCGGCAGTCTCCAAAATGTCGAAGTAGAAATTAAGGAAGAGCATATTGATGGCAGCCTGGAGAAGGCACTGGCCAGCTACCAGAAGTACTTGCAGGAAACTCCTGAATCCAAGCTGACCCCCGAGGCTATGCGCAGGATTGCCGACCTGAAAATCAAGCAGGCACACCGCGCTGAAGATGCAGAATTCGATAACCTTGCTGGAGTTGCTGCTGGAAGCGGGGCGGTGATCTCTGTCGATGCGTCAGAAGCTATGGCTGAAAATACCCTGGATGCTCCAGAGATGACAGCACCGGTGGCCAAGGTAGAGCCGGTAGTGACTGAAGCGCAGGATCCTGGGGTTGTCGAGTCCGACGAGGAGTTTGAAACCCGGGCAAGTGGCAGCATAGAAATAGCTGCAGATGAAACCCCGCTTGAAGCGCCGGGCGTTGATTCTGAAGAGATGATGTCAGCCAATGCCCGCGAGGCCATCGATCTCTATATTAAATTGCTGCAAAAGTACCCCCTATACCACCGCAACGACCAGGTGATGTATCAGTTATCCCGGGCTTATGAAGAAGCGGGAGAGATTGATGCAGCGGTGGATGTATTGCGCCAGCTGGTGGCCAACTATCCGGACTCGCGACATATCGATGAATCCTGGTTCCGGCTGGGCGAATACTATTTTACCCGCAAGAAGTTTCTCGATGCGGAAGAGTCCTACGGAAAAGTTATCGATATTGGTGTGATATCCAGTTTTTACGAGCTTGCCCTGTATAAACGCGGTTGGGCGCTGTTTAAGCAAGATATGTATGAAATGGCCCTGGATGACTATATCGCCATGCTGGATTACAAAGTTTCCCAGGGATATGACTTCGACCAGCAAAACAATAAAGGCGAGCGCAAGCATATTGACGATACTTTCCGTGTGGTCAGCTTGAGCTTTTCTTACCTGGAAGGTCCTGATTCGGTTGTCGATTACTTCTCCCGCAAGGGCAATAGAGATTACGAATTCCGGGTATATAGCCAGCTGGGTGAATATTATTTGGAAAAGCGTCGCTACCAGGATGCGGCAAAATCCTATATTGCGTTTGTTGATCGAAACCAGTTGCACAGAGTATCTGCGGATTTCTCAATTCGTGTTATTGAAATCTACAGTAAAGGCGGATTCCCCAAGCTGGTGCTGGAAGCGAAGAAGGATTTCGCCACTACTTATGCACTTAATGCCGATTACTGGACTGTCTTCGATATTAATGAATACGGAGAGGTGGTTGCCTTCCTGCAGACCAACCTGATCGACCTCGCCGGGCACTACCATGCGGCTTACCAGAACAAGAAGTTAAAAGATAAGAAGGCCGAGAATTATCGCGAGGCGATTCACTGGTATCGAAGCTATCTCGATTCCTTCCGGGAAACTGAGCGCGCACCGGAAATCAATTATCAGCTTGCCGGATTGATGTTGGAAAACCGGGATTTCCATGGTGCAGCTCTGGAGTATGAGCGCACGGCCTATGAATATCCTGCGCATAAGGATTCCAGCGAAGCAGGCTACGCAGCGGTTTACGCTTATCGCGAACATCTGGCCAATAACTTAAAAGATGCAACGGATGAGCAGCGTGCACCACTATTGCGGGAAATTATCCGTTCATCGCTGACATTTGCAGCCACATTCCCTCAGCATGCCAAAGCCCCTCAGATCATGCTTGGAGCGGTGGAGGATCTTTACGGGTTAAAAGACTATGCCCCGACGATCGCCAATGGCCGTTCACTGTTGGAGCAGTTCCCCACTGCGGAGCAGGAGATTAGACGTTCTGCCTGGCTGCTGGTGGCTCACGCTTCTTTCGATACTGCGGCCTTTGCGGATGCAGAAATCGCTTACGGTGAAACTTTGATGCTGACTGCCCAGGATGCAAAGGATAGGGCGGGTCTGGTAGATAACCTGGCGGCTTCCATCTACCAGCAGGGTGATATGGCCCGTAAGCAGGAGGATCATGCAACCGCAGCGAATCATTTCCTGCGTATTCGAGGTGCTGCACCTGGCGCGACCATTCTGGCTACGGCGGAGTACGATGCTGCCGCATCATTGATAGTGCTTAAGGATTGGGTACAAGCGGCAACGGTATTAAATAACTTCCGCAGTCACTTCCCGGAGCATGAGCTGGCGAAAGATGTCACCAAGAAGTTGGCAGTGGTTTACCAGGAGAGCGGTGAGCTGTTGCTGGCAGCTGCGGAATTTGAGCGTATTGAGCGGGAATCCGAGGACGATGAAATACGCCGTGAGGCCTTAACCCAGGCGGCAGATCTTTATGCAGCGGCTGAAGATAGCGCTAAAGCGCTGTCTGTTTTGCGTCGCTACGTCGATTATTTCCCCGAACCCATGGAGCCGGCGCTGGAGACTCGCCAGAAAATTGCCGATATCTACAAAGTGTCCGGGAATCAAAAGCTTTACATGGCAGAGCTTCGTGAACTGGTGAAAGTTGAGTCCCGCGGTGGTTCCCAGCGCAGCGACCGCACCCGTTATCTCGCAGGTAATGCGGCCCTGCTATTGGCTGAACCCAGTTTTGAGGCTTTCACCCAGGTGGATTTGGTTGCGCCTATCGAGAAAAGCCTCAACCTCAAGCGCAAGCGTATGAAAGCAGCCACCCGTGCATTTACTGACCTGATTGATTATCAGGTGGCCGATGTGACCGCTGCGGCAACCTTTTACCTGGCTGAAATTTATCTCCACTTTAGCGTGGCCCTGAAGGACTCTGAACGTCCAACCAACCTGAATGCCCTGGAGCTGGAAGAGTATGAGTTGGCATTGGAGGAGCAGATTTATCCCTTCGAGGAAAAAGCCATTTCTGTTCACCAGAAGAATGTCGAGTTGCTGGGCGTCGGTATTTATAACCCCTGGGTTGATAAAAGTATTGGCAAGCTCGCCAATTTAATGCCCGCTCGCTATGCACGGGTGGAAGAGGCTGGTGAGTATCTCCAGACTATTGTACCCCTGCCGCCAGAGCCGGAATTGCCCTCAGCGGGATCAGCAGTTTCGGGTCACTAATAACAGGCATTTGCCTTTTGGAGTGGAAAGTTATGCAAAAACAACTGCGTTTGTTTTTTCTGGTGGGCTTAGCCTTGTTGTTAGCAGCTTGCGCCAGCACCCAAACCAAGTCTGGAAAAATCTCTGATTATTCCTCGGTGCGGGTATCGGGCAGTGTGAGTCGGGACTTTGAGCGATCCCTGGAATATCTTGCCGAGCAGGATTATGCGAGTGCTATTGAACTTCTGCAGTCAGTGGTGGAGCGCGAGCAGCGCCTTCCGGCACCCTATATCAACCTGGGTATTGCCCACTACAAAAGTGGCAATGAGGCAAAAGCGGAAGAGGCTTTTTTAAAGGCATTGGCGCTGGACGAAAAACATCCGGTGGCAACTAATGAACTGGCGGTTCTCTACCGAAAGCAGGGGCGCTTTGCCGAAGCGCGGAAAATATATGTGAATGCTTTGGCAGAAAATCCGGAATATCTACCTTTAATAAAAAATCTGGGCATATTGTGTGATCTATATCTGCAAGATCTCCAGTGTGCTCTGGCACAATTCGAACAATATGTGCAATTGGAACCAGAGGACCGGGATGTCACTATCTGGTTAGCTGATATTCAACGGAGGGCTGGTAAATGATTAAACTTCGTTGGGCTTTGCCATTCGTGGCCAGCTTTATGGTTTTTCCTTATGCCTTGGCTCAGTCTGAGGGTGAGGAGAAGAAAGAATCCACCGATAAAAAGGTGGATTCGAAAATTAAGGAGTTGTCGGGTATTTCTATTATCGGTAACAAGGAAGCCCCTAAGTCTCTCTATATTGTCCCCTGGAAAAGTTCCGAAGTGGGTGTCGAAAGCGACCTTGTCTCCAGCTTGATGGATGACAAACTCAAACCGCTCGACAAGGAAGTTTTCATGCGTGAGTTGGAGTTCTACCAGCTCAGCCTGTCCGGCGATTAACGCCATATAGACTCCGGCTATCGCCGGAGTAGCACCAAGTTTTAGCTGTATTTCTCAAGAGGGTTTGTAATGGGCTTTTTCAATAACGTCATCGAGTTTTTCCAGACGGGCGGTACTTTTATGTACCCGATTCTCGTGGTTGCCGCACTGGGTGGTGCTGTGGCTATCGAGCGCTTTATCCGCCTGCATTTGGAGCGCCGCAGCAACCGCAATATGTGGGATAAGCTGCAGCCTGTATTAGCTTCGGGAGACTTCGATCGCGCTCGCAACCTGGTAAAACAGGACGAGTCCAGTGTGAGTAAATTACTGTCTATGGGGCTGGCCCGGCAGGGGGCTGTTCGCCGTCGTGAAGATATCGAAATCGCGATGGAAGAGAGCATGATGGAGATTACTCCACAGCTGGAAAAGCGCACCCCTTACGTCGCTTTGTTTTCCAATATCGCAACTTTGCTCGGGCTTCTGGGAACCATTATGGGTCTGATCGAAGCCTTTACAGCGGTAGCCAATGCCAACCCGGCAGAAAAGGCAGACTTGCTCTCCGCCAGTATTTCCGTGGCGATGAACACCACCGCCTTTGGTCTGATGACTGGTATCCCGTTGTTGATTGTCCACGCACTGCTGAACTCACTCACCGGTGAAATTATCGATAGCCTGGAGATGGTCTCAGTAAAAGCATCCAACCTGATTGATGGTGCAACCCGTCGCCGTTTTGAAGTGGAGCCCGCAAAATCCAAGCCGTCTAGTGAAAAAACTGCCCCAGCTAAAACCAATCCAGTAGCACAGCAAGCGGAAACTGCGTAATGAGAAGGCGGCGCCACGGGCGGGATAAAGAAGCTCCTGAGCTGGATATCACCGCTTTCTTGAATTTGATGGTGGTATTGGTGCCTTTTCTATTGGTATCGGCGGTATTTTCGCGGGTGACAATTCTCGAACTGAATATGCCGAGTGGTGCCGGTGGTGGAGCACCGGATGATCCCACGGTTACGGTGGAGGTAGTTGTGCGAGAACAGGCCGTGGAAATCAGTGATGGTGAAAAGGTTATCGCACGTTTCCCCAACCTGAATATCGATGGCGAGGGTGAAAATGCTCCTATTGAGGCTCCCGTTGGAGCAGATACAGAACAGACTGAGATTCTCGCTGTGCTGCCCACAGCAGAAGTGTATGACCTTAAAAAGCTCACGCAGTTCTTGTTGGAAGTTAAGGCCAGTTATCCGGAAAAAACTGATTCCATCATCCTGATGGAGCCCACAATCGCCTATGAGCATTTGGTGGGCATTATGGATACTGTGCGCGGAGCTGAAGTACGGGTTGAGGGGAGTGATCCCAGTGATCTGGATGCGGTGGAAAAGGTGGTTTTATTTCCTGATATTTCCATAGGGGATGCGCCATGAGAAATGAAAGCCGACGCATGAAGCGTATGGCGCGAAGTCATAAGCGCAAGAAAACCTCAGGTATGAACCTGACTTCCCTGATGGATGTTTTTACGATCCTGGTATTTTTCCTGCTGACTAATACCTCCAGCAATGAAGCGCTGGAGCCCCCCAAGGTGATTACCTTACCGGACTCAGTGGTGGAGACTAAACCTCGGGAAACGGTGACCTTGATGGTGACCAATGATGAAATCCTGGTGGAGTCTAACTCGGTAATTGCCACTTCCGAAGTGTTGGAAAGTGAGGAAACCATTATTGCGGCCATTAAGGAAGCGATGGTTGCAGAGCTGGCCAAGGCAATTGGTGTTGCCCAGGCCTCGGCAGATTCAGGTGAGGGCGGCGTCGAGGGAGGCCAGGAACCGGAACCACCGGAGGTCAATATTCTCGCGGACAGAGGCATTCCGTTCAGTTTGCTGAAAAAGGTGATGTCCAGCTGTACAGACGCTGGCTATACCAAAGTTTCACTGGCGGTTATTCAGAAAGCATCTCAGGGTTAATGGAAGTTTGTGAGTAATTTTCTTCAACAACAGCAGGCGGTAGGCGAAGCGCTTGAAGCGGTTCGCCATCGCATGCAGCTGCTCGAGGATGAGCGGCAACGAATCGAAGAGAAGCTGGCTGAATTACAGGACCAGGGGTCCAAGTACCAGTTGCTCGACGAGATTTCAGAACGTCTGCGCAAGCTTGAGGATGCTGGCGCGGGAGAAATGTTCTGGGCCGAAGATTATCGGGAGAATGCTTCAGCGCAAGTTATTGCGCGGATCGGCCAATCGACACGCAGTTTCAATGAGGGCATGGAGCAATTGCGCGGTGAGCGCAGTGCTTTGCAGGGCGGAATAGCCGATTGCCAGGAAGAGATCTTTGCGCTGGATGAGCGCGCGGATGAGCTGCGCCGTGAGGAGGAAGAGTCCAAGTTCGAATTTGAGATAACGAGGGAATTCGAACAACCTAGTTTCCGCCCTATGGTGATGCCATGGCATAAGCAGGGTGAGGACGAAAAGCGATTTCGTCGCTGTGTTTTTGTTTCGCTGTTTTTCGCCGCACTGTTGGGCTACCTGATTCCTTTGTATACCGTGCCCAAGCCTGAAACCCAGATAGTGGAGATTCCTGAGCGCCTGGCCAAGCTGGTTATTGAGAAGAAAACCAAGCCCAAGCCACCGCCAGAGCCAGAAAAATCCAAGCCTAAAAAAGAGGAGAAAAAACCGGAGAAGAAGCCTGAGCAGAAGGTGGCCAAACAGGATCCGAAACCTTCCAAGGCGGAGAAAAAGCAGGCGCGCAAAAAAGCTGAGCGATCCGGTGTTCTCGCCTTTAAGGATAACTTCCAGGACCTGATACAGGATGATCTGGATAACCGCCTCGGCCAGCAAACCCAGCTGAGCACGGCCGGTAAAAAAGAGAACCGCAGTCAGCGCTCACTGATCACTGCAGCATCTACCGCAGGTAGTGGTGGTATCAACACAGCAGAGCTGAGTCGTAATGTGGGTGGATCTGGTTCGGACTTGGGTGGCGTTGCCTTTGCGCGAGTGGAAAGCTCTATCGGGACTGAAGGTGACTTTGCCGGTGAGGATAGTCCTCTTAGCGATGGCGCTGGACCGTCGCGGACGGACGAAGAAATCCAGATCGTTTTCGATCGCTACAAGGCTACCTTGTACCGTATTTACAATCGTGAACTGCGTAATAATCCCGCACTGCAAGGCAAGATGGTGTTGAAGATTACTATCGAGCCCAGCGGATCGGTTTCTGCTGTGAGTGTAGATTCCAGTGATGTGGATTCGCCGTCACTCAATGCAAAAATTGTGGCTAGGGTCAAACGGTTTAACTTTGGTGAGAAGGCTGGAGTGCCGACAATCACTATTCTTTACCCAATTGACTTCTTCCCTCCTACCTAGGTCAATGAACGATCGGAGCCTGCCAAAAATAGGTGGGTTCCGATCACTTCAATACGGCGAAAATTTCACCAGATTTTTGCGCTCTTTTTTTGCTCATACTAGAAAAAACTTTTCATCCTCAGTGCTTGCCTGAGAACCACTTGGCAATCCCCGCAAAAGTTCCCCCTGCTAGCTGGCTAATTATGACTTATTTCACGGCTACCAGATGGCGTTGTAATTAAAGTTCGCCCACCGTGGAGTGTCTGGCGTAAATGCCCGACTTGTCTCCAAATATCTGCATTAGAAAGTGGCGGCTGTTAAGTGATAATGAAGTCGGAAATAGTTGAGCAAAAATCCTACAAGTCTACATTTATTGGATTTTTATTGGTTTGTGCTGCGTTCTTAATAGCTGCGCCGCAAGCATTTGCTCAAAGTAGTTGCCCTTCTATAACTGAGGACCCTACAGGGTTCAATATCCTCAGTCATCGCTCTAGCGATAGTTGGTGTGTTTTATGTGGTGATGGACAGGTCACCATAGAAGTTGATGTACCCAGTATTTATAGCGGCCTCGCGGGTACTCAATATATCGAGAATATCGTTATTACTGAGAACTTTGGCTCTTCTGGCCTGGAGTATGTAACGGGCTCCACTTCTGTAAGTTCTGGATCTGTTTTGGGAGAGCCCACGATTAGCGGTACCACTATCACTTGGGACCAAAATGATCTGTCAGCCCTTTCTGATCTCGCTGAGAGCACTACTTTAACTATCACGTTTAATGTGCGAAGCCAGGATGAAGAGGAAGAGGAGCTGGTAGTCAATAATCGTACCTTGAATGCTACTGCAACATTCGATTACTGCAGCTACCCAACCACCACAGATACCGACAGCATGGAGCTGGCCATACGTGAGCCCGAACCCTCCATGGATAAGCGCGGCCGCAACATGGATGCCGCGCAAACGAACTACACCAATAATGTCTATGGCAATATTGAGGACGATGTAATTTGGCGCATCCGTATCTCCAATAACGGTGAGGCGGATATGCAGGATGCACGGTTTGACGATTTGATGTCCAACCCCAATATGGATATCAACTACGCCTGTCCGAGTGAAACTACGGCAGAAGCTGTTGCCAACAACAATGGTGTGGCTCCCAGTGGCAGTAGCTGTGTATCAGCCAGTAATTCGGTTAACGATTTTGAGCTGGATGGCAATTTTTCCAATGGTTCGGGGCGCACTGACGTTCCGTCTGGAGGGACCCTGGATATTTACCTGGTGGGTAAGGTAAATACTTCCTGTAGTAACGGCACCAATACGGTGTCAGATTTACAGTGGGGTTGTGAAATTGATGGCGACACGGGCGTTGGTGGTATTACCAGCCCTGCGGAAGCTTCGTCCCCTGGTTCTGATACGTCGGCAATGCGTGTTGTGTCTTCCTCAGACCTCACTATTAGCCAGGAGATTACTGGTACCAATTTGAACCAGCCCCTGGGTGCTTCCGGC
Organism: Microbulbifer sp. VAAF005; assembly: GCF_030012985.1. NCBI lineage: Bacteria > Pseudomonadati > Pseudomonadota > Gammaproteobacteria > Cellvibrionales > Microbulbiferaceae > Microbulbifer > Microbulbifer sp. VAAF005. The sequence goes on from NZ_CP120233.1 coordinate 5,068,498, forward strand.
TACGTTACCATTACGGTAAATAACCAGACCGGGGGTTCGGTAAAGGACGTCCAATTTGTTAGTGATCTGCCTGACGAATATGTAGTTGATACTACTTTTACCCCGGAGATCACCCAGGAGCGCCGTGGAATTGACAATCATGGAGCCAATTATAGTTCAACCTATGACGGCAAAGTCGATACACTGGAATGGCGTGTGGGCTCTACCTGGAATCAGTGGGATACTGATCCACTTAACAATAACCAACCAGAATTCCGCTTATTGAGTAGTACCGTTCACTCGGTTTATTCCGACCAAGAGAACATGATGCGGCACGGAGATGAAATTCAAATTCGATTTCGCGTCGTTACGATAGAGCCAGATTTCTATGACTTCGAGGCGGACCTGGATGTAGAGGAAGAGTCCTCCACTACCGGAACTGATCCAAATAGTAATATTGCCTTAACAGGTAATGTTCTGACGATTGATTACGAGGACTTCTGTTCTTCAACAAGTCCTGCTACTCAAGTGGAGACCGAATCGGTTACTCCCGACCCTGAAGACCTGGATGTCAGCACCGTTCACCCTCTCTATATTGTTCGTGACAGCGGTACTTCAGAGTTAACAGTGGATATCACCAATAATGGTGGCCACGATGCGAATGACTATTCCGTTTATATCACCTTTGGTGAGGCGATGACGGTTCTGTCTAATGATCGCAGCTGTACGGCGCTGGGAAATCCCAGTTTAGGCACTGTCCCTGGGCACCCACTTTGGAATCAGCCTGATTATTTACCAGATTCCTCTACCGTGTATTTCTGTGATAGTGGTGATCTGGGTGGTGAAATTGGGCCTGGTGATACAGAACGGGTAGTTTTCGAGGTGGAGAAAAACCACTCTGCCACCGATGACGATCTTACTTTCCGCGCAGATGTTGTGGGTGAAATCACCTTATATGATGGTACTGCGCTGGGTTTTCCCGATCCGGTATCCCTAACCAACACGACCCCAAATCAACAATTGGCCAATAATTATACCCTCGATGGCATGCGCGCACGGGTTATGGGGTTTAACCTGATTAAAGATCGTTCCGATGAATGTAACGAGCTTACCAGTGAAAGTGCCTATCCCAATAGCAGTGTTCTGATTGGTGAAGAATGTAGCTTTGAAATTCAAGCCGGTGGCTGGTTTGGTTTTGACACTCCCGGATTCACTTTAATTGAAGTGAAAGATGTTGATGTTATCGATGACCTCCCCGATGGCCAGGGTTATATTGCGGATTCCGCCCTAAACTGTTCCGATGTCACTCTTCCCGACACTACCTCTCAGGCAAATTGTGTAGCTATTTCCACTGGCGATATTGTCGAAGGTGGCGGTCTGAATAACTCACTGAGTGAAACAGATTTACAGTGGGATATTACTGCCAGTATTACAGAGAAAGATCGCTGGTTCCTCGCGGACATGACCACTCGCTTGCTGAATGACCCGGCGGATACTGAGAGTACAGATCCGAACCAACATGCGAATGACAGTATTGATTATGCCCGGGCCCAGTTTACTGCGGTTTTCGATACGGAAACGATAATCGTCGATAACTACAATACCAGTGGTACCCTCACTAATATTGATGGTGTTCCAACAACCGTTCCAGGCTTCCCTGATGTCACTGAGTGGTCGGAATCGGTTACGGTTACTGAGCCTTCAATAGAGGTGGACAAAAAAGTCTGTAATGAAAACCTTTACGGGACAGGAACCACCTGTAGCAACTTTGTTGATTTTACTGATGAAGGACACCGTGACCAGACTTATATTTTCCGCCTGACGGTTACCAATCGGGCTTCAGATAACGGCGTTGATCGAGCGCCCGCGTACGATATTGTAGTAACCGATAACCTGGATTCCTCGGGCCAGATGTGTGTGCAGGCTCTGGAGTCTGACAGTCTGGATAATGATGGCGATGGCAGTTCGGAAACTACCAGTGGCGATGATGGCTGGGTGGGAACTACATCGGGTACAAATAATTATTCGGAAGCTTCTCATTGTGGAGACGGCGGTACTCCAGCGGTTATTACCTTCTCCTATGAGCACTCCAGCGCGCTTGAGCGGATTAATCCCGGTGATTCTGTCACTTTGTATTATCGTGTGAAGCCGGACGAGTCAGTGGCACCACTGCAGCTGTTTACGAATACATTTTTTGCTCGTTACGACAGTTTGGAGGATGATTTTAGTAACCAGACTACCCCTCAAATTGTCAGTGACACGGACAATGATGGTGTAGGTGACGGCACCCCTGCAGCGGGGCGTGCTCGCCACTACCAATCTGATAATGCCCTAGCGCAGATGCAGATTATTGAGGTACAGGCAGAACCGAAGGAAGCGCTGGAATTTTCCAACGGCACCGCCAGTGGTACCAGCAGTGATACCGCTGTTGTCGGTGAAGAGATTCGTTACGAGTTGACCGCACAGATTCCGGCGGCAAAGTTACGGGACTTTGTAATTCGCGATGAATTGCCGGCGGGCATGCGCTGTATCGAGGGAGAAACTATCGATTTAAGTGCCTCGCCCTTTGATACTGCAGGTTTCGTACCGGGCGGTACCTTTAACGCTACCTGTACCAGCACTGGTACTGCGGACTATGTAGAGTGGGATTTTGGTGATCAGGAACTCACCACCGTTTCCGGTAGCCTTTTTGATTTCCCTGTAGAGTTTATTGCCCGTATTGAAAACAGCAGCAATACCAATGACGGTGATGTATTGGGCAATGGTGGTAGTTACACGACTGCACAGGTTTCCTACGTGGATGAGTCCGGTGCGTCTGTAGCGGTACCATTTGACGCACATGAAATAACGATACTCGAACCTGAAATACAGCTGACAAAATCCTTTGCCGTTACTAATAGTGATGCTGACGATATTCTTACAGTGACGGTTATCGCTGAAAATACAGGTAGCGCCGATGCTTACAATTTACAGGTACTCGACGATCTCACCGGCAGTAATTTAGTTTACCTGGGCAATGTAGGTGGCAATGATCCCCCCAATAATATTGATGTCACTACGGTGGGCTCTAATGCTCCCATCTTTAGCTGGAATCGCAGTAATGGCGATTACACCATTGCCGCTGGCGATACAAAAACATTTACTTTTGAAGTTCAGGTAGAGCAGGGCGTTGAGCCCCATGAAGTTCTGGATAATACCATCGAAGCTCGCTGGCAATCGCTACCGGGTTCAGATATTGCCCTTAACAGCAGTAATGTTATTGGAACCGATGGCGATGCTGATGGAATGCGTATTGGTGTTTTGCCTAATGTTGGCGATCCCATCAACGACTATGAAACCACCGCCAGCGCTCAGACCGAAGTCCCGGCATTAGAGCTGACTAAAACAGATTTAGACACCACAGTAGTTCCTACTATTGGTGCTCATAAAGAATTCCAATTGGAAATCAGTTTGCCGGAAGGGGTCAGTGAAAATGTAGTCGTCACTGATCAGTTGGGCAGCCCTGAAGGTTATGTGCTTTCCCACAATACTGATTACGATATCACTTACGACTTTGTCGGCATTGAGACAATTAATGGCAGCGCGCCATCCGAATCCGCTTTTAACAGTTTCCCGGGGGATAATACTTCCGGCAATGCCAGTTGGGATATCGGCACTGTCGATACTAATAGTGAAGATGATACCGCAGGAAGCAGTATTTCCCCGCTGATCCGAATCACCTATTTTGCACGTATTGAAAATGATCTCTCTACAAATGACGGGGATAGTCGCCAGAACAGTGCTGCGCTGACCTATAGCAACGGGGAAAGCGGTAGCACGGAAAGTCTTAACGACAGTACAACCAGTATAACGGTAGTAGAACCCCTACTTGCGATTAGCAAGACTGTGAGCAATGCCACCAATCCCGGCAACCTACCGGTGGGCGGTGATGTACTGGAATATGTGATTACCGTGGAGCATGATTCCAGCTCCGGTGCCCCCGCTTATGAGCTGAATTTAGTAGACACCTTACCTTCAGAGTTGACCTTTGATAGCAGCTTTACTCCTACCGCAGAAATTGGCGGCACCGCAGTTTCCGGTTTTGTAGCTACGCCGGCAGCAGCCCCCTCGGGCCCACTGGTATGGGGGCGGGACAACAGTGATAACAGCTTGGATCTGCAGCTTGGCGAAACACTGGTGCTCACCTACCGCACCCAGGTTACAGGCGTTTTTGGTTCGCCCATTAATAACAGTGTAATGCTGGACTGGACCTCGCTGGATGATGGCAGCATCAATGATCAGGCTTATGAGCGTGATGGTGCTGGATGTCCCAGTATCTCTGCGCCTGATGATTATTGTGTTGGCCCCGCAGAGGCCAGTATCGATACAGTTGATAATACCAGTATTACAAAAACAGTAACTGCCGATACGGATACGGCAACTGCAGTGGGCACCTTGCGTGTTGGTGATACGGTTACTTACCAGCTAACCCTGAATTTGCAGGCGGGTACTACGCCTGGGGTCACTATTGATGATGTGCTGCCCAGTGGTTTGGAATTTGACACTGTTGTCAGCGTAAATGGGGACAGTGCTGCGCCCTACAGTGATAATCTGAACGATTTCACGTATTCCGCGAATTCAGTTCCTGCAGCAGGTGATACTGGTACAGTTGCCTGGGACCTGGGGGATATCAGCAGTAATTTTGGGAATACCAATAATTTTATTATTGAGTACACAGCCAAGGTAGTGGTGAGTTCGGGAATTGCCTCTCCTACTGCAACTCTTACCAATACGGCCCAGCTAAACTACACCGGCGCGGCCAGTACCTTGCAGGACAGCGCCGATATTACTGTATTGCAACCGGTTATCGACAGTCTCACCAAGACCGATGCCACTTGGCCCAGTTCCCATATGAATGTGGACCCGGCCAACGATGTTATGCAGTTTACCTTGCAGGCCTGTAACTCGGGCCTCGCCTCCGCCTACAACCTATCGCTAACAGACGACTTAGCGACGCAAATGGACGAGAGTTCCATTGCCAATCTCCAGGTGAGCCTCGACGGTGCTGTACTGACACAGGGAACCGACTACACCTATAGCGCGCCCGCAACGCGCGGTGATGATATGGGTTTCGATTTCCTGGTGCCAGTTGAGGCGGGCACTTGCCTGGAAATCAGCTACGAAATTGGTTTCTATACGGATATCAGTGGCGGTGAAAGCTGGGTTAATACTTTTACAGTCGATGAGTTTTGGTCGCTGGAGGGCAATGATGGCGAGCAGTATTCTGCAGTTTCCCTGGGCACTCCTTATCCAATGGGTACCGTTGCGACCAGTGTGACCGCTCCGCAAAAGACACTGCAGACAGCATCTACTGCCGCTATCGGTGACGAAGTCGTATATCAAATACAGGTGCCTGGCAGTGGCACGACTTCGGCAATTTACGATATTGCAATTTCCGACGTACTGGATTCCAGTCTGGAGCTGGTGCAGCTGCAGGAAATTAATGGGCTCACCTATACCGATAATACCAGTGGGAATAATATCGATTTGACAATAGATATTATTCCAGCGGGTACTGTGGCAATTTTTGAAGTGCGCACCCGGGTCGCCAATAATGCGACGGCCCAGGCTGGCCACAGTTTTGAAAATGAAGTGACTTATACTTACGCCGCAACGGACGGAGGCACTTCACAGTCTGGCGGTACCGGCACTGCGGCGACACTCACGATTGTTGAGCCGGAACTAAGTGCAACTGCTTCTGTTGCGAATCAAACCAATCCAGGTAACGACCCGGATGCGGGTGATGTACTGCGCTTCACCTTGGACCTTAGCGCTGCGGGCAATGCAGAAAATTCTGCAGCCTATGACATTTCAGTTAGCGAATTGCTGTCCCTGGGGCTTGAATTTGTGCCGGGCACAGTAACTTTTGCCGGGGCGTCCCAGGCAGATCCAACTGTAAGTGGTGACGGAGTTACAACTGCACAAACCCTGGCTTGGGATCGGGCTAACAGCGATCTGGATATCGCTGCAAGTGATAGCAGTGCGCTGGTTTTTGACGCGGTTGTTCTCAACAGTGTACAGCCAGCAGCGACGTTGTCCGCAACTGCCAGTGTTGAGTGGACCAGCCTCGATGAAGATAACAGCAGCACCTATGAGCGTAATGGTGCCGATGGCAGCGCTGGGCTGAATGATTATTTGTTGGAGAATATTGCTGCTCAGGTAGATGCTGCCAACGACAGTACAATCAGCAAAATTCGTCTGGATGACAGCTATGGTAGTGCTGATGAGCAGTTGCGAGTGGGTGATTTGGTTGAATACCAGATTACCCTTTCCCTGCCAGAGGGCACGGCTTCCAACGGACTAATTGTCGATACCTTGCCTCAGGGGATGGTGTTTGTAAGCACACTCTCAATCAATGGCGAGAGTTCGGCACCATTTATTGCCAGCGCACCGTTTACCCACAGTGATATTGCCGAGCCGCTGCAGTCTGGAGACCCTGCCACCGGTGCCACTACAGTCACCTGGAGTATCCCGGACTTGGTAAATACCGCTGATAACGATAGCAGCAACGATGAATTTGTTGTGCGTTACCTGGTGCGGGTTCTCAATGAGGATTCCCACCCCTGGCCGGCAGCGAATACTGCATTGACCAATACTGCAGAGTTTGGTTTCGATGCTGCCACAGGCGCTGAGACCCGTAGCGATAGTGAAACCCTGGATCTGCTACAGCCGGATCTCTCTGTGGCGATAAATTCAAGCCCTGCGGATGGCAGTACGCTTTCTGCCGGCGATACGATTGAATATACCGTTACGGTAACTAATAACGGCTCTTCACCGGCTTATGATCCGGTATTCCGCGATGTGATTCCCTCAGGTTTGCGACAGGCGGGAATCAGTGTGCAGTCCCTTACGGTAAATGGTGCCACTGCAGCGGTGGTCGCCCCCTCTTTTGATAGCAGTACCGGTGAAGTCATTTGGGATTTTGCCTCAGGGACCGGTTATGGAATCGATGCGGGCGAATCTTTGGAAATGGTTTATCGGGTTGAGGCTGATTCCAACTTGGGCGCTGGGCTGAGCCTGCAGAATGCAGCCTATGTTGAAGTTTATTATTCTCTCGATGATGATGATTTACCGTCACTAAATTCCGTCGCGGTAACTGAGGATTTACGTGAGGACTATGGTCCGACCTCTCCAGTTAGTGTTCAATTTAATACGCCCAATGCTTCACCGTTATTGATTGAGATTACCCAATCAACCGCATCTATCGGCGAACCGTTTAATTATCGTATTACCATCCCGGAAACGGTGCAGACCACAGCGCTTCACGATGTCACTGTGTTGATGGATCTCACAACGTCCGCTGCAGATTTAGAATTTGTCAGTGCCAGTAAAGTTTCTGGCAGTGCATCTTTCACCCCTGAAAATAATGGTACCGCTACCAGTCTTAGTATTGCAGACAATACGACTGGAATTGATGTGCCTGCCGGCGAACAAGTGGTAATCGATGTAACACTGCAGTTGCTGGATATAGACCCGCCAAATGTAGACGGTTTGAATTTTTCTACGAGTGCCAGCTATAGCTACAACTACGAAAATGATAATGCTTCTGTGGGGCAGGGTGCCGGTAGCGGAAATACTACGGCAGATATGGAAGTCGTGGAGCCCAGCGCAATTACCCTGACTAAAACTGGCCCGACCAGTGTGCAGTCCGGTGTTGGTGGTACCTTCACTTTAGATTTACACAATACCGGTACGGGTCCCGCCTGGGATATTAGTGTTACCGATATTTTGCCGGACAATAATCCCGGTGGTATGTGTGAAACGGCCCCTGACAATTTTACTGCGGAAATTACCGATAGCACTGGTATCACCACGGCTACTCTGACGGAAGGCTCCGACTTTACTGCAGTATTCGACAGCGCGAGCTGTACGCTCACAATTACCTCCATTGGCTCAGCGGCGATGCTGGATGCGGATTACCATCTACTTGTGGGCTACGATGCCTACCTGGATACCGACACCGTTGATGGGGATACGCTGACGAATATTGCCGGTGTTACTGAGTGGTATAGCTGGGATAGCAGCTTCAGCGAAGCCCGCCAGTACACCAATGCGGCGCCCACCGATGGTACTCCTGGCGTGCTTGATCATGAGGACGCTTATTCGGTTACCTCCTCTGTGCCGACAGTGACTTTTTACAAAGCGGTGGAAAATATCAGCCGTGGAGAAAACCCGGCTACTACCGCCAGTCCGGCAGAAGTTTTGCGTTACACACTGACACTGACCAATACGAGCGGTGTTGATGTAAGTGGAGTTGAAGTTTCCGATGACCTTGGTCGATTAAATAATTCTGCATTATTTGAATCGGGCACTTTGCAGTTAGTCAGTGCACCTGCCGGAAGTGACAGTAGTGCTATCGATGCCTCAGCAGGAACCTGGAATAGTGGCTACCTGGAAGTTGGTAATCTGGACCTCACTGCGAGCGGCACAACAGGGGATTCTATCCAGATTATTTACGAGGTTACGCTGGCTGCAGTTATTGATAGTGGGACTCAAGTCTTTAACCAGGCCCAAGTTCAGCTGCCCGGGCAAGCGTTACAAGACAGTGATGACCCCAATATCAATGGTACCGATGATCCGGATACTGCGGGAGATGAAGATCCCACGGAAGTACAGATTGAATCAGAGCCATTACTGGTCGTAGAAAAAACGTCGGTAGATATTACTGATGATGCCGACTTGTTGATGGTGGGAGATACCCTGCGTTACACCATTTCGGTGGAAAATACCGGTAATGAGAACGCGATCAATACTCAGATACGGGATCAGATCCCCGCGAATACGACTTATGTCAGCGGCTCTACTACCTTGAACGGCTCTACAGTGTCCGATGTCAGCGGTACCTCCCCGCTGGCTGCCGGTATGGATATTAATACCGATGGCGAAGCCGATGGTTTTATCAGTGCCAGCGCCAATGGTGTTTCTGCAGCGGTTATCACCTTTGATGTCACCATTAATGACGTTAATGATGGCACCGTAATTTCGAACCAGGGATTCGTAAATGGTGAAGGAGCGGGTAGTGGTACTTTTGATGAAGTGCCCTCCGATGATCCGGATACTGATACCCCCGATGATCCCACGATCGATATTGTCGGCGATGTGCCTCTGTTAATTGCCCACAAGACTGTAGAAATTGCTGAAGACTACACCTCCACAGGGATTGTTGATCCCGGTGATGTGCTCCGCTATACCATCGCCATTACCAATATGGGGGGTGTGGATGCACAGGAAGTAGCGCTTACCGACCAGGTGCCAGATGACACCACCTATGTTGCCGGTACTACCACATTAAATGGTGAATCGGTAGCGGATAACGGTGGTGGTAATTCACAGCTGGATTCTGCATTGCCGGTTTCTTCCGATGACCTGACACCACCCCTGCCGGGAGCTAACGAGGGTGTTATTACCTCGGGCGAAACAGCCACCGTTACCTTTGAAGTGATGGTGAACGCTGGTACAGCGACAGGTACGGTTATTAGTAACCAGGGTAGTGTTGAAGCTGATGAGTTGGCACTTACCCTAACCGATGCAGACGGCAACTCGGCCAATGGCGCTCAGCCAACTGAGGTGGTCGTAGGTGATGCCCAGCTGTTGTCCATTGTGAAAGAAGTTGCCGTTGTCGGTGGCGGGGCTGCAGAAGCAGGGGCGGTATTGGAGTACCTGGTAACCGTCGAAAATATCAGTGGTGTTTCTGCCACGTATGTTGAGATTACCGATGACCTGGCCATTGCCGGCGATGGCGTCCTCACTTATGTTGCCGATTCAGCTCTGCTCAATGGGCAGGCTGACGGTGTAACAGTGGCCAACACACTGATCACTGCGGACTACGCCACTACCTACGGTGATTTGGAGCCGGGAGAGGTTGTTACACTGCGTTTCCAGGCGCAGATGTCGGAAAACCTGGATTACGGTTTTACCGTAGTGAACACGGCAGAAGTGCAGTGGAATGACCCGGCTTCCAGCGCTCAGGCCAGTGTTGCCATTGATGTTGGCGGTACGCCGGGCATTGCCAACCTGGCTGGTTACCTGTGGCACGATGTGAATTTCAACAATGCTTTGGATACGGATGAGAGCCTACTGCTTAACTGGGCAGTAGATCTGTATTTCAATGAGGAGCTGATGGAAACAGCTCAGTCTGATGAAAATGGCTATTTCCAATTCCAGGGACTGGTGCCCAACAGTTATGGCGGCCTCAGTTACGAGATGCGTTACACCGCACCGGATGCCACGGAAAATACGGCTTCATTGGGTAATCCTGTTTCTGATTTCACCAATGGACCACAATCGATCAGTGAAATTTATGTGGAATCGGGAGCAAACCCCCAGGACTTAAACTTACCGCTGACACCCAATGGAGTGGTTTACGACTCTGTAACCCGATCTGCTATTGAAGGTGCCACACTCACCATGCTGAGAGTGAGTTCCGGTCAGGAGCTACCGGCGCGTTGCTTTGATGATGAGAAGCAGCAGGGACAGGTAGCCCAGTCCGGGGGGTACTACAAATTCGATATTAATTTCAGCGATGCTTCCTGTCCGTCCAACGTGGATTACCTGATTCAGGTAGAAATCGATGATGATGACTACACCGGTGGTGAGTCACTGGTAATCCCCGCGCAGACCAATAGCGAAACTGCCGGTTTTGATGTGGCTGGCTGCCTGGGCAGTAATGCCGATATGGTTCCAGCAACTGCGGACCACTGTGAGGTACAGGAATCTTCCGCACACCCCACCCTCGATGTGGAGGCCCGGGATGCAGCAACAGATTACTATCTGCGCATGACTTTGGATGACGGCCAGATTCCAGGGGAAAGCCAGCTGTTTAACAACCATATCGCTATGGACCCGGAGCTGGAAGGGGCGCTGTCCATCACCAAAACTGCCGCCATGCTCAATGTAACCCGTAGCCAGCTGGTGCCCTACACCATTACCTTTGGCAACACTCTGCCGATACCCCTAACCGATTTGCAGTTGGTGGATTACTTCCCCGCAGGCTTCAAATATGTGGCGGGCTCAGCGCGCCTTGATGGCGAGGCGGTTGAACCTGAAAGTGAGGGCCTGCAATTAAGTTGGTCGGATCTGCGAGTGGAAGCGGAAGAAACTCGTGTGTTAAAGCTGCTCTTGGTTGTAGGTTCCGGTGTGGGCGAGGGCAAATACGTAAACCGCGCGCGCATGTTCAATCAGCTCTCTGGGCAGGCCGCTTCTGGTGAAGCCTCTGCGACAGTGCGGGTAGTGCCCGATCCCACCTTTGATTGTACTGATGTTATCGGCAAAGTGTTTGACGATAAAAATATGAACGGCTACCAGGATGAAGGCGAGGGTGGCCTGCCCGGAGCGCGTGTGGCAACTGCGACCGGCTTGAATGTTACTGCGGACTCCCATGGTCGTTTCCATATTACCTGCGCAGTGGTGCCGAATGGAGACCGGGGTTCTAATTTTGTGCTCAAGCTCGACGATCGCAGCTTGCCAAGCGGGTATCGTCTCACCACTGAAAACCCGCGCGTGCTGCGAGCTACCCGAGGCAAGATGCTGAAGTTCAATTTTGGAGCCAGCTTGCACCGGGTGGTGCGCCTGGACATTGCCGATGCGGTATTTGAACCGGGCACAATAGAACTGCGCCCGCAATGGCACTCCCGAATGGACTTACTGTTGGAAAAACTCAGCGAAGCCCCCTCTGTTTTACGCCTTGCCTATCTCGGTGAAAATGAAGATCCGGATTTGGTGGAAGAGCGCCTGCAGGCAATTAAGGATCAGGTTGCCAAGGATTGGACGAGTCGTAATGGCGACTACGATTTGACCATTGAAACTGAAGTTTTCTGGCGCCGTGGAGCGCCTCCTGGCAAAGGAGGGTTGGAGTAATGCCCTTTGCGAAACGGAATATTTTCCAGAAAGCAGGCTCGACAAACTCTTCAGTGAAGTCGATCCGCTTTTTCCCCCGGCGGGACCGCCGTCTGGCCACTGCAATTGCACTGGCACTGACACTTCCGGCCCAGGCCCAAGATGCAGATTCGCAACTGAATGAGCTTGGCTGGTGGCAGGTGTGGCAGAATATTCCAAGCCTGAATTCTGAGGAAAATGAAACTCAAGTAGAGTTCGAGGAGCAATCAATCGGTAGTAATACCGAAGGTATGCTGCTGCGCGCCCCCACAAATCAGTGGCTTCAGGATGCGACACAATTCGTATCGCCGCTAGACCCGATTGTGGTGGAAGATTTTATTGACCCAATCCTGTTCCATGGCGTTGAAGATGAAGTTTCTCCAGAGACGGTGGAATTGTTGCGCCAGAGCCTGAATGAATTGGGCGAGACGCCTAATTTCAAATTGCACTTCATTGGCCATACCGATTCTGACCCTCTTACTGGGGAGTTGGTAGCGGACTTTACCAGCAAAGAAGAATTTACCCTGGCGCGAGCCCAGTTTGTGGCAGACTTCCTGCAAGAGGCTCTCGAACTGCCGGAGCAAATGATTGCCGTTGAAGGGCGCGGAGATATTGAGCCTATAGCGGATAATATTACGACTGCAGGTCGTGAAGAAAATCGCCGAGTACAGGTAAAAGTAACCTACGACGCCCTGGATGAAAAAGCCATGGCGGACCGTGCCCGGGCGGAGGCACTGTTACTCAACCGGGTGAAAGTATGCCGCCAGGAAACGGTGTGTAAACTCACCTATGCTGCGGGTAGTGAACAGCGGGCACGCCTTAGAAATCTGGTGACGCCACTGAGAATAGAGCCCGGGCAAACAGAATTACCGGAAGCCTTTATTCGCCGTATCCGGGAGGTTCGATCAAACCTTGCCGATAAAAATAATCTGGTTATTCATTTTATTGGCCACACTGATGCCCGCCCGCTGGATGTGGGTGAAAACCCGGAAGCCCAGCAGCAAGCCTATCAGGAAAGGTCCTACAGTGAAGCTCGCCGTGTCGCTCAGGCTTTGGCTGCTGCACTGAACTTACCCGCAACTATGGTTACCAGCAGTGGTAAAGGGGCGAGCCAGCCAATAGCGGCTAACGATACTCCCAAAGGCCGCGCCCTTAACCGCCGGGTAGAAGTGGAATTTTGGTATGACGATCCGCTGGAAGTCCCTACGGAATCGGTGCAAGCCTGCCCGGAAGCTGCAGCAGCAGAAACTCTCACCATCGCCTATGAGTCCGCCGGTGGAAAAATATCTCCGATTCGCTTTGATAACGGTGACCCGATTATCAGCCAGGCACAGCTGACACAGATACGTGCAGCCATGGCTGAAATCTCCAATAAGGCAAATGTGCGCCTGAGCTTTATTGGTTACAGCGATAACCAGCGTATGGATCGCCGCGAAGCTATGGTTTACGGCGATGACCAGGGTTTGTCCGGTGCCCGTGCCCAACGCGCTATGGCGCAGGTACAGGAGTTACTTAACCTGGAAGACACCCAGGTGGAATTTGAAGGGCGTGGCTACGTCCAATCTGCGGATGTGGTGAGCAATGGCTTTGAGCAGCGGGATGGCGCCAGGGTTGAGGTCGAAATCCTTTACGATGAACTGGCAATTCTCACAGAAAGTGATCGCTTGGAAATCGAGCGCATTAATCGTGAAGCCATAGCCAATAATCCCTACGCACTTAACTTAATGCGTATCACTGTCGACGGCAGCCCGGAATACGATCCCTATAAAAACTCGGCGGACTTGCAGCGTTGTACCGATGTGGCTTTGCAGGAAGCCAATATTCAATTCCGCTTCGACAACAAAAAAATGCAGCCGCGCCTGAATGTGACAGCGTGGCCCAATACCATCCGTTATGCGGATAACCCGGATACCGATCTGGCAGAGAATCGGGTATTTTTCAGTAGTTATACCAACTATCCCTCTTTTGTTAAAACTACAGAAGTGCGCTTGTTTGAAGAGGGGCAATCTCTGCGCGATACCCCGCTGGCTATTGTGCCGCTGGATCACTTTGGTAAAGGGGAGTGGAGAGCAGAATTTTCTGACTACCAAGCGCCACTGAAAAAACTGCACTATGTTTTACGTGCCTACGACTACAAGGGTCGCTATGACGAGACCACTGAGCAAACCCTATGGTTAGTGGATAAAATCGAAGACTCTTCCGAAAATGAGGATATCGGTCGGGAATTGTTGGTAGGTTATGGTGAGAATCGCCTGGCCCAACAGAATATTCCTCTCGATGGCAATAGCGTATTGGTCAATGGTGCCCAGGTGCCACCTGGACACACGGTATGGCTAGCGGGCAATCCGGTCCCGGTAGACAGTCAAGGCCAGTTTATCGCCGAGCAAATTTTTGCACCGGGTATGCATACAGTTGAAGTGGCGATTCTCGATGACGAGGGCAATGGTGAACTCTTCCTGCGAGATTTGGATTTTGCTAAAAGTGATTGGTTTGCCGTAGGAATTGCCGACCTTACCGTGGGTTACGACAAAACCAACGGCCCTGCTGCACTGGTCACCGGCGATGAGACTCACTACGACAATTCCGTTAGTTACGATGGCCGCCTGGCATTTTATACCAATGGTGGCTTCGGGGAGGGCTGGCGCCTGTCAGCGAGCGCTGACACCGAAGAAGGCCCGGTAGATGATCTGTTTTCCAACTTTATGGAAAAGTCTCCCGATGCCTTGTTCCGCCGTATGGATAGCGATTTGTACTATCCGACGTTTGGCGATGACTCCACTGTCGTTGAAGACGCCCCTACCTCTGGCAAGTTCTATGTGAAATTGTCCAAGTACGATGACTACGGCCTCTGGGGTAATTTCAAAGCGAACTACGCCGATAATGAACTGGCCCAAATTGATCGAACGCTCTACGGCGGTAGCGGTCACTTTGAAACCGATGCGATGACCAGCTTTGGCGAAAAGCGCTTTCAAATAGATGCCTTTGGGGCCGAGCCTGGAACAGTTGCCGGGCGCGATGAGTATCGCGGAACGGGCGGTTCCTTGTATTACCTTCGGCACCAGGATATTTCCAGCGGCTCGGAAAGTTTACGTGTGGAAGTTCGGGATAAAGATTCCGGACTGGTGCTCGCAGTTAAGACCCTCACTGCAGTAGTTGATTACGACATTGACTATATCCAAGGGCGTATCCTGCTCAATAGCCCCTTATCTTCCCTGGCAAATGATGAACTGCTCATTGAAGATGGCGCTTACAACGGTAACCCCCAATATCTGGTAGCGCGTTACGAATACACACCGGGCTTTGAGGAAATGGATACCCTGGCTGTCGGTGGACGTGCCCACTATTGGCTAGGTGATCATGTCAAATTGGGCCTAAGCAGTATTCAGCAAGACGAAGATGAGGAAGAAAGTTCCCTGCAGGGTATTGACCTGACTTTGCGTAAAAGCGCCAGTAGTTGGGTGAAAATTGAAATGGCCGATAGCGAGGGTAGCAACCTCGATAGTGTCAGTTCACTGGATGGTGGCTACACCTTTGAAGACGAAAGCCTGGATTCCACAGTTGCCGCCGGTGCAACTAAAGTGGAAGGTGTTTTACAGCTGGGAGATTTCTTCGAGAGTTTGCGCGGCTCTGGTAATTTCTACCATCAAGAGCGTGAAGCGGGTTTTTCCGGTCCAGGCCAATTTGTGGATGGCGATACCATCCAATATGGCGGTGGCGTTAACCTGCCGATAGGTGAGAGTTTTGATGTAAGGGTCAAAGCCGACACCAAAGAGGAAGAAGACGGCTTACAAACCAATGCCATGGACCTGATGCTTGGCTACCGCATCAATGATCACTGGCGTCTCACCTCTGCGGTTCGCAATGACAGCCGCGAGGATGAATCCGAAGTTGTCGCCGCAACCCAGACAGAAGGGGATCGAACGGATGTTGCTGTCGAGGCCAGCTATGACTCCGGTGAGAGTTGGAGCGCCTTTGGTTTTGTTCAGAACACGATGGAAGTGACCGGTACTCGGGAAGAGAACAATCGCATCGGCCTCGGTGGTGCTTATCGGGTGAGTGACCGTTTGACAATGGATAGTGAGGTTTCCGGCGGTGATACCGGCACAGCTGCCCGGCTCGGTACGGACTTTCTGGTGACTGACAGAACCAGCCTTTATATGAATTATGCGCTGGATAACGAGCGCAGTGATACCGGTGTGCGTGCACGCAAGGGCAATATGAGCACAGGCTTCCGCAGCCGCTATTCCGATACGCTCAATATTTATGGTGAAGAGCGCTACAGTCACGGCGATGTTTCCACTGGCCTGACCCACGCTCTGGGTATGGATCTGGCGCCCAATGACCGTTGGAGCTATGGCACTACCCTGGAGGCGGGTACGCTCGAAGATCCGGATACAGGAGCCAAAACCGAACGCAATGCCATGGGTTTTAATATGGGCTATGGCCGGGATGCGATACGTATAGCATCAGCGCTGGAATACCGTACGGATATATCGGAAACCGTATCGGACGAAAATACCGTATCGGAAACTGAACGTAATACATGGTTATTAAAAAATACCTTTAACTACCAGTTTACTCCAGACTGGCGCTTGGTTGGCAAACTCAACTATTCAGACAGCAAAAGTTCGGAAGGTGAATTCTACGATGGCAAATTTACCGAAGCGGTAATGGGTTATGCCTATCGCCCGGTGAATAACGACCGCCTGAATACCCTGATGAAGTACACCTATTTCTATAATGTGCCGACCCAGGACCAGGTGACGGTTGAAAATACCTCCACTGAATTTATCCAGAAGAGTCATATCTTTTCGATAGACGCCAGTTACGATCTCAATCGACAGTGGACCTTGGGTGGTAAGTACGCTTATCGTCTGGGCCAGTTGAGTATGGACACGGAAGACCCGGAGTTTTTCGATAGCCGTGCCAGCCTTTATGTACTGCGTGCCGATTGGCATTTTATCAAACGCTGGGACCTTCTCTTGGAAGCCCGTCTGCTCGATCTACCCGATGCCCAGGATAGTAAGAGCGGCGCCCTAATCGGCTTGTATCGCCATGTTGGGGATCACCTTAAGTTGGGGGTGGGCTACAACTTTACCGACTTCTCTGATGACCTCACCCAGCTTGACTATGACAGTCATGGGGTGTTTATTAATATAATTGGCAAGCTGTAATTTTAGGGCCCGGCGCAGGTTGGGCCTTAAATCTTATCCTTTTCGTTTGAGCTTCAAACAATAATGTGAAGTTATTAAAATGGAAAAGAATTAGGTTGCTTAATCTTACCTTTTACTAAAAAGGGAGAAGGAAATAATACACTGCGCTCGGGACCCTATGAGGCATGGATGCCGATTAGGAGCTTACAGGGATGTATTCACAGCGTGTCTCGAGTGAAGTGTGTTCTTTCCTTCCACCCCAGTAGTAACTCCACTTTTTAAGTAAAGAGTAAATGGCGTTATTAGTCGTCATTTAACCGATTCAGTCAGTAAGCCTTCCAATCCACTTTCTTCAATCGTCCCCAGATGCAATAGTATGGAGCTGTACAGGCTGTGAGACTCCTACTCTGACCCCATGGACTAGAGTGTCACTAAGTGGGGTCTTAGAGAGCTTGCATGGTAAAAATGACAAAAGTGAAGGGTATCTCAGAAGGGCAAATCTGGGGGCTGTCTGTTCTCTTTTTATCAGTATTTTTGATCGCCAGTGATTTTACCGCCTTTTCACCGGCTCTCCCCGCTATCGCCAAAGACTTTTCCGTCCGCATATCTTTCGTTCACTGGGTTGTGAATGCCTATGCCCTGGCCTATGGAGTCATTATTGTGACCAGTGGGCGGTTGGCAGATATCTACGGGCGTGGAAAGATTTTTTTGATAGGTATCTTTATATTTTCCCTTTCATCTCTCCTGGGTGGCCTTGCCAATGAAGTTGAGGTGCTGCTAATCGCCAGAGCATTGATGGGGCTAGGGGGTGCATTGGCCTGGTCGGCAATGCTGGGGATGGTTTATACATTGTTGCCATCAGATCGTGCTGGATTTGTCGGGGGATTTATTTTGGCTGCGCTAGGGGTGGCTACAGCTTGCGGCCCTGTTATAGGTGGGATCTTGTCAGACTTTCTGAGCTGGCGCTGGATTCTATTTATCAATATTCCCATTGCTATTTTGGTGGTTGCTTTTTATGGATTAAAGTACCCCAAAGAAAAATATGAGAAAAAAGTGGAGAGAATTGACTATTTGGGTGTATTGACACTCTCCCTGTCATTATTCCTATTTTTGCTTGCCTTGGATTTTATGACAGAAAAAACCACTTCTGGAATATTGGTTGTTTGCTTGTTGGTAGTTTCGCTTATCTCTGCGATCAGCTTTATCATAATTGAGTCATATATGGCAGATGATGCACTGATTCCTGCGAGTTTGGTAACTAATCGTATTTTCATGGTGTCAGGAGTCAGTGTCTTTTTTGTTGCCATCGCGTTCTTTGCAATCCTTGTCTATATCCCTCTGCTTTTTATTAGCGTGCATCATTATTCCGCATTTCAGGCCGGATTGGCTTTGTTGCCGGCTATGGTTTCTTCTGGCATTTTTGCCTTTGTATCTGGAGCTATTCATGAACGGTTTGGCCCAAAGCTGTTGCTCTGCTCAGGTGCTTTGGCGATGAGTCTGGGGCTTTTTATGCTCTCGGTCCACGGTAATCATATCGTCTATCTGGTCTTTGTACCGGGTATGTTATTGATTGGCATTGGATTAGGTATATTTAGCCCTGCCGCTGTGACTGCCGCAATAACCTCCGTGGAGGCCAGTAAATCCAGTTTGTCTGGCGCTGTTGTCTATATGTTCCGTTTTTTAGGTGGCGCTGTGGGCTTGGGGATCAATTCAGCCATATTGGCGTCAGCGCCGGATATTGCTGCCGGTGTAAACCGAGCACTACTGGTAGATGGGTTTATTGTTCTGATAGGTTTCTTGATTTCTCTTCTCTTCTTCCAGGAGAAGAAGGGAAGGTAATAAAAGGATATTTATTTCCTCCTGGTAACCTAGTTTCTTACTGTCCTTCACAGGCGTGTTCCTTTTCTTATATTCTCCAAATATTGATTGTAAAGTATAGGGCCAGCACTCAGAGCTATCCTTAAATGAATATCAGGGAAAGCTATCTCTATTTTAATTTGTATGGGCTATTGGCAATTTAACTTTGGTGGATTCTGCGGTATTGTGGTTTTAGCGGCCACAAGTCAATATTTACGTTAACGGGATGTCGGATATGAAGCTGTCTTGGCTGTGTTTCTTTCGCAGAAAACTATCTATTGTTTACTTTGCTTTAATCTTTGTTCTATCAAGTTCTGCTGTTCAGGCAGAAAACTTGCGGGGAAGCACCACGGGGCCAACCTCTGCACCAGGATACAGCCACCCGGATCAGTTTCTGCATCTAAAGCCTGTAAAACTGGCTGACAATATGTATCCGGTAATTCAGCATCCGCAAGAGGAAAAGCAAGCTAGACAGAAGCTGGCTCTTCTGGAGGAGAAATTTGGTAAAAAGCCTAACATATTGATTTTCCTACTTGATGATGTGGGCTGGATGGATGTTGGCTTTAATGGTGGAGGTATTGCTGTCGGCAATGCTACGCCCACCATGGATAAGCTGGCGAATGAGGGGCTTATTCTAACCTCTGCCTACTCAACGCCTTCATGCTCGCCAACACGGGCAACGATTCATACCGGTCAGAATCCCTTGCACCACGGCATTTTGCGCCCGCCGATGTATGGTGAAGCCGGCGGTTTGGATGGTGCAGTCACAATGCCCGCCATACTCAAGAAGTTGGGATACATTACCCAGGGAGTCGGGAAATGGCATATGGGCGAAAATAAGGGATCGTTACCGCAGAATGTTGGCTATGACAATTACCGGGGATTTCTCGGTGTATCAGATATGTATACGGAATGGAGAGACATCTATTTTAATCCGGAAGTGGCACTGTCTCCAGAGCGCTTTGCCATGATGCAGAAGGAGCCTTTTAGTCATAGCGAAGTACACTGTACGCCGCAGGATACGGAACGGTGTGAAGATGTTCATTTGATTGATCTGGACTATATCAAGGTGCTCGATGACCAATGGATGGATTACAGTGTAAATTTCATTAGGCAAATGAAAAGCTCTGAAAAGCCATTCTTTTTGTATCACGCCCCCCGAGGTTGTCACTTTGATAATTATCCATCTGATAAATGGGCAGGGAAATCGCGAGCTCGTACAGTATATAGCGACTGTATGGTGCATATGGATTATGTACTTGCACAGCTATTTAGTGCATTGCAGGAGACAAACCAGCTGGATAACACCCTGATTTTCTTCACCTCGGATAATGGCCCCGAGTGCGAGGTTCCCCCTTATGGCCGAACCCCTTTCCGGGGTTGTAAAGGTACAAGCTGGGAGGGTGGAGTAAGAGTGCCGACATTTGCCTATTGGAAGGGGATGATAAAGCCTCGCCGTACTGAAGGGTTGTTTGACCTGGCTGATCTCTTTAACACGGCCATTTCGATAGCAGGTAAGCCAGGCAAAGAGGTTGCCGGCTTTGTCAGTGAAGATCGATATATCGATGGTATCGATCAAACGGGAATGCTGTTGGCGGATAATGGCCAGTCTGCACGCCGTAGCAGACCCTATACAATGAATCAGTATTTTTCTGCAATGCGTATTGATGAGTTCAAATATGTATGGACGGCAGAAATCGAGAATGGTGTTGTACAGAGAGGGAACTGGGGCGGGTTTAGTGGTCCTATCTTTGTCGAGAGTGGCGGGGCAATATTATTTAACCTTTATTCCAATCCTCAGGAAGATGTCAGTATCGGTGTGCGTCATTTGCCAATGCTTGTGCCGGTGATGACAACAGCAGGGGACTACATGAAAGAACTTATTAAGTATCCCCCACAATTCAAGATCGGTTTTATATCCAATAATCCGCCAATCTATGACCTTTTACCTCAAGCTAAAGAGAAGTTAGAGCAGTTTGAGAAAGAGGGTACTGGTAAGTACCCCTGGCCTTAGAGTTGAATCTTGAAATACAACTTTAACTCTACGAGTGGATTTATGCTTGAGCCGTTTAATTATGTAAAAGTTTGATGGTCATGAAACTGGGTGAAGGGAGTGATTCTCTAGGAATACAAGCCTCAACCGATCACACAAAATGGCCGGCCTCAATCGTGATTCTGGAGGCCGGCCTGGGGATTATTGTAAGATTGTGCCTGTGTTACTGGTGCCCACTTGCGTAGCGGTTGCAGAGTTTCCAGATGTTGCCTGGGTGGTATCATGGGTGTTTGTTGTACCCATTTGCGTAATGTTGGCGGTATTCATCATCATTGATTGGTTAATCGTAACCGTATTGGAATCTCCAATCTGTTCCACATCGGCAACCAGTAAATCTCCGAGCTGAAACAGCGTAGAGGAATTACTTAGGCCATCCTGTTCGATCTCAGCATCGTTACTGTCACCAAATTGAATGGCAAAAACCATATTGGTTGTACCCAGTTGTTCGGCAAAAAGGTTATTACCGAGGCCGTCCTGCTGTCCAAGATCAGCATCGTTTGAATCACCATCCTGTATTAGCTCGGCAGTACCACCGGTAGATGTAAATTGTGTTATGAGTGAGGTATTACCTGTCCCTAACTGGATTGTACTCTGAACATTCCCCGAGCCAACGGCGACCTGAAAAAAGGTAGCCATATTTGATGTTCCATCCTGAAATACAGTTGCCGTGCTAGAGGATTCGTTTGCCTGAGTACCGTCGACTTCATTGGATGTTCCAAGTTGGGTAACAACAATCCCATTCCCTGAACTGCTTGATTGAACAATTGAGCCGATATTGGAGTCACCATTTTGGGTAATAGCGGCAGTATCGAGGGAGGAATTGAGTTGTGTTGTGGTGAATTGATTGGACGTGCCAATTTGTGTGGTTGTCGAAGTTACCGATGTGGTATTGGTTTGAGTAGCATCGAATAAATTAGTTTGACCACTTTGGAGTACAGTAATTGTCGATGTGGTCGCATTATCTTGCTCAATCGTCGAAACGGTATTGTTGTCGCCTATTTGGGTACTGTTGATAACACTATTTGTAGAGTTGGTTATCTGTGATGTGGTTGATGAGTTGTTGTCGCCGGTTTGAGTGAATATCGCAAAGTTACCCGACGTGGTGGGGTCAGCTTGGTTGGCTGTTGCTGTATTCCCGATGCCATTTTGATTGACAATCGTGGTATTGGCGATAGCATGCGCGCTGATTGCTAGAGCAAGTGCCGAAGCAATATAGGTGTAAGCTTTCATATCTACTTCCTTACAAATCAACATATTAATCTTTATCAAGCGGATTACCGCCTGTTTGTCGATTTGGGACTCTGCGGAACATCTGGTTAGGCAAAGACGGCTCTCAAATCCCTGGGTAATTACTTGAATTATTCCCATCCAAAGTTACCGCTGACACCCAAGACACTATCGTTAAAATGATATTGGGTGATGATGTAGGATGACCTAACGATTTTCGGTCAGGTGAGCGGTATTTTCCTTGGGAATTAAATATCAATATGCTGAGAATAAATGCTTAGAGGGATGGCTACAGGTTTGTTCTTAAGTTTTTGTATGAGCAAGATAGGCAGAGGCTAACCGAATCAACTACTTTTCTTGCTCATTGGAAATTTGGAAGTGAAAAGTTTGGAGCATAACAGACGGGTAGATTTTCACTTGAAAATCAAGATCCATGAGATTCTCGGTTGGCCGGCTCCGGTTGAAATTTCCCGGATGCCGGCCTTTGGATTACTGTAGGATGGTACCTACGTTACTGGTTCCCACTTGAGTAGCAGTTGCAGAGTTTCCAGATGTTGCCTGGGTAGTGTCATGGGTGTTAGTTGTACCCATTTGCATTGTACTGGCAGTATTCATGGTGGAGGTTTGAGTAATCGTAGCGGTATTGGTATCGCCAATCTGCTCCATAAAGGCCAGCAGTAGGCTTCCATCTTGGGAGAGGTCCGCAGAGTTACTTAAACCATCCTGTTCGATCTCCCCTTCGTTACCTGCTCCAGTTTGATACGTCATCACCATATTGGAGGTGCCAAGCTGCTCGGCGTAGAGGCTATTACCAGAACCTAAATCCTGCTCGATGTCGGCATCGTTTGAATCACCATCCTGTATTAGTTCAGCATAATCGCCGATGGATGTAAACTGTACGACTAATGAAGTGTTACTCGTTCCCAGTTGGATTGTAGTCTGGATATTTCCCGTTCCTAGCCCTTGGCCAAATGAGGCCATGTTTGATGTACCATCCTGAAATACAGTAGTGGTACTGGATGTTTCACTTGACTGAGTACCGCCTGTGGAATTGGTCGTTCCAAGCTGGGTGACAAAAATTCCATTCCCCGAACCTAATGCTTGAACAATAGAGCCGCTATTGGAATCACCATTTTGGGTAATTACGGTGGTATCTAGGGATGAATTCGTTTGTACCGTTGCATATTGGTTGGAGGTGCCAGTTTGCGTAGTTGTTGAGGTACTTGATGTAGTAGTATTTTGAAGTGCGTTGAATAAATTAGTCTGACCATTTTGCAATACATTAACTACTGACGTAGTGGCATCGCTTTGATCAATCGATGAAACGGTGTTGTTGTCGCCAATTTGGGTGCTATTGATAACGCTATTGGTAGAGTTGACTACCTGGGATGTGGTTGATGAGTTGTTGTCGCCTGTTTGTGTGAATATGGCAAAATTGCCGGAGGTGGTCGGGTCAGCCTGGTTAGATGTAGCAGTATTCCCGATACCATTTTGATTGACAATGGTGGTGTTGGCGGCAGCGTGCCCACTGATAACTAAAGCGACTGCCGCAGCAATGGAGGCGTAAGTTTTCATATCTGTTTCCTTACAAATCAACATATTAAGTTCTATCAAGCGCATTACTGCCTGTTTGTCGATTTGGGACTTTGCTGAATAGCTGGTTAGGCAAAGACGACTCTCAAATCTCTGGGTAATTACTTGAATTATTTTCACCCAAAGTTACCACTGGCATCCAAAATTCTATCGTTAAAATGATATTGGATGACGTTATAGGATGACCCTCCGATTCTCGGTCAGGTACCAAGTATTTTCCTTGGGAATTAACTATCAATAATCTGAGAAAAAATTCCCAGGCATAGGCGGATTTAAGGTTTTAACTAAGTATTACAAGGGGGAAAGGTGGGGCGGGTGTTTTATTCGTTATTTTCAAGTTTGATGGATTTGGTTGTAAAAAAATAGCATAAAAAGGAAATGGGAGTGGCGTATAAAGCGATAATAATTCCGAGGCTAGCAAGATTTGGTGTGGTTGTTACTGCTCCAATTGAATAAATCAATATGCCGGGAAGGATACCACCAAAAATCATAGAGGCTCGGTTATATCTTTGCATTTTTTGGAGGACGTGTTCTACCAATCTTCCATAGGTAAGGGTTACGATTAGGGCGATTGCAGTAGTTGCCAGATAAAATACCAGCATGGGCACCGTACCAATAATGATATGAAAAAATGATGCTCCTGGCAGGGAAAATATTGCAATAAAGGTTGGCAACATGATACATGTCATCGATGTTGCTGTAAGGGCAATCAGGAAAGATATATCCCTTCGCTTAGAAGGGGGTTATTTTCCAGGTTTGCCTTAGGTGGCTTGTAATAATTGGTGGACATGTATTTATGGGCTAAAAGTCTTCTATCCCACTTTATCCTCTTGATGTGGTAGAAATTATACTGTTTATAGTGTACACGATGAATTATGAAAGAATGTGGCGAGTATGTCACCCTCATAGGTGCTAAGATGACACGCATGTACATCTAAATAGTGGGTTTCATCGGCTGTCAGAAGGCATCTATTTTTGTATTATATCCATTAACTTGTTGATTATATTCTACATAATTTGTTGGTTGTGAAGATGTGGGTTGGCTCTGGATCCTGGCAGCTAAGGAGTAATGGCGTATGATTTTATTGTAAATGGCTTGTTGATGTTGTTGTTTCTCTTTTATCGCAAAGATAATTAACTGCTCACTATTCATAATACCTAGTCCTATCTAAAAGGTCATCGGAGCTAATTTGTTATTTTTATTAATCATGGATGGCAGGGATGAACGAGCGAAAAGTATCAGCAGATAAGCATCTTTATGCCGGCCTGATGGCTTTGTCCCTTGCAATCTTTATTGTCGCTAATGATTTCACCGCATTTTCTCCTGCACTACCTACCATCGAGCATGAATTTCACTCAGATATAACAACCACACAGTGGGTTATTAATGGGTATGCCCTGGTCTTTGGCGTATTGATAGTCTCAGGTGGTCGTCTTGCCGATATGTATGGCAGGAGAAGAGTGTTTATTGTCGGAACCTTACTATTCATGGTTTTTTCGTTGTTGGGTGGAATAGCGATCAATATGGGTATGTTGTTGATATCCCGAGCTTTGATGGGGGTTGGGGGGCGATGATGTGGCCATCAATTTTAGGCATGACCTATGGTTTGATGACAGAGAAGAGAGCGGGGTTAGCAGGGGGATTGGTGATCACTGTTTGCGGCATTGCCAATTCAGCCGGCCCACTGTTGGGGGGCGCTCTGGCTGATTATATCAGTTGGAGGTGGATTTTTTTATCAACCTACCTGTATCGGTGATCGCTCTTTACGTTTGCTGGAGAGTCATTCCCGATGATTCTCCAGAGTCTTGTGATGAACACATTGACTACGCCGGAATCACCTCTTTGTCGATGGCGCTACTTGCTCTATTGCTCGCTTTTGATCTTGTTG
Source organism: Microbulbifer sp. VAAF005 (assembly GCF_030012985.1). Taxonomy (NCBI): domain Bacteria; kingdom Pseudomonadati; phylum Pseudomonadota; class Gammaproteobacteria; order Cellvibrionales; family Microbulbiferaceae; genus Microbulbifer; species Microbulbifer sp. VAAF005. The sequence goes on from NZ_CP120233.1 coordinate 5,094,162, forward strand.
TTGATGTGGGTTTTAAAAGCCCACTGGTTCTCGGCCTTATTATCGCCTTTTTTCTGTTTATTTGCCTGTTTGCTTTTGTAGAGAACAGGGTGGGGCAGCAGGCCCTGATTCCGCCGGATGTGGCTGGGAACAGGCGATTTATTTTCGCCGGAATTGCTACTTTGCTGATTTCTGCACTCTTCTTTGCCGGGTTGTTCTTTATTCCACAGTTCTTAACCAATATTCGCAATACATCGGCTATGCAGGCGGGAATGGGGTTGATCCCTATGATGTTATCCTTCAGCGTTTTCGGATTTCTCGCAGGGAAATTATATGATGTGATCGGAGCGAAGAAAATAGTTTCTGCAGCGACATTACTAATGGCACTAGGAATGTATATTTTATCTCACATTCATAAAGATACTCAGTATACTTCTCTGATTCCCGGCCTGGTCATATTGGGTGGAGGTATCGGCTTGTTCAATTCCACTATTACAACTGTGGCTATTACGGTTGTTGATGAGAGTAGGGCGAGCCTGGCAGGTGCAATCATATTTATGTTTCAGATAGCGGGCGGAGCTGTAGGGTTGGGTTTAAATACCACTATAGTGGCGATGGCCAAAGATATGCCATCAGGCATTGATCATGCATTTACTCTCAATGCTTGTTTGGCAATATTTGCTTTTGTTGTTTGTATCCTATTTGTTGAAGCTGATAAGAATACTATAAATTAATTGTATTTTACTCAGGGATCTCTGGAGTTAACTTCTTGGTGGTTGTGAATGAATTGCTATGTTCTTCGTAGCCTAAATTCCAAAATGGGTGAATTGCTGTTTCAATAGGAAAAATAGATTTGTATTGGGGGGTATGCTTGGGGCCAAGTTTGATTCGTAAATTCAGTAGTTCCCCATATTGTTTTTGGTAAGCATTGATAATTGGGAGCAGCCTTTGCTTATCAATATCTTTAGCATTTCTATGAATCTCAAATTTCTGTAGGAACCAGCGTATTCCTTGTTGGACACCAGCTCCGTCTCTTGCAGTAAAATTCCATAGGTTCTCATCTAGCGTCATTGCCAATTCAGCAAGATGTATCCATAACTGCAGATTGAGACACTCATAGTGAGTGCTATTTTTTCCTTTGGTTTTTGGTTGTTGCTTACCCGAAGCATCAAATTGTTCCAGTATCCGGAAACGAGAGTCTCTAAGGGTTTTCCTGACAATTTGTGTCTGGTCGAGATAGAGAGCTACCGCTGCGACCTGTAAATCATACTGTGTGCCAAGATACCCCAAATCTGAGCGCATAGACTGACCGCAGGGGCTTCCTGTTAACCAGATGAGGTGCCGTTTCAGGAGATCGTCTAGTTGTTGAATTCTTGTTGAGTAGAGTCGATGTGTTTGTTTTAGGTTTTTTAGAGTAGAAAGCAAGTGGGCCAGAAGGCTGGGGTTTGCAGTCTCTAGTCGTCTGGTGTTTGCTTTGTCTTGGGTATCTGGGAATAGCTTGAGTAGGCTATCGTCGATTAATCGGGAAAACTCTGGTCTTACCTTGTGAGATTGAGCAAGGCCTGCAATCACTAAATCCTGCAGCAGGCAGTCTGTTGAATTGGATTGTAACTTCTGTTGTGCTCTCGCTGCTCTCTGTGTGGCTTCGCTCAATAGAGTGAGATAAGAAAAGCTGAGGTTACCCGTACTATTCGGTTCAGATGGCATGGTGGTTGGAGTATTTTTGTTTGGGGTGTAGTTGTCCAGTTGATCTAGCATTGTAAGGATGGCTTCGGAACGGGTTTCTCCCCGCTCTCGGCTGGACTGTTGATCCGTTCTTTCTAGGTGGGGTTTACCAGAAAACAATCTGGCCACCCAGGCGCCCTGAATGTAGTGGCCTGCATCCTTTGAGTAGTCAGGGCATGGGAGATCCCAGGGAAAAACGGCCCAATCATCCCATTTCCCCGGTACCCCTAGGCGCCATAAAAATTCTACCTTAGGGCGTCTTCCGTAGCAGAATCGGCTATCAAAAACCTCTGTGCTATCAGATCGAAATAGAACCTGTGGCTCCTCTGTGGGGGAGGGTTCGAAGTCTTCACGCAGTATGGACTGATTATCCAATAATCTTGCCATTGGGATAATATGGTATGGGTAAGTGGCATGGTTGAGAACTTGTTGTTTTATTGCGTTCCAGGCTTTTGAACTCACAAAGCAATTGCCATCCCAGGGTAAAATCCAATCTGCTTTTGATTTGCCATCTTTCAGAGCGAGATTTCTCGCTCCATTATTATTCATTACATAGTTGTTTTTATGACGGTATAGACCCAGCTCGGCTTGTATTTCCAAATCCCGTCGCATGCAAAGGTCTTTCAGTTTATAGGGGGCATAATTAATCGGGTAATCCAAGATGTTCCACCCAATTTCTTTGTATTCATCCCAGTGAAAGGGGATTCTCAAGTAACTTTGTTTGTAATTGCAAAGCAGTTTGATAATGGCAGTTTCCTCGCTTGGGTCGACAATTCGGTTGAGGATGAACACCTTCTTGCAACCCTCTAGTGGAGGTTCATGCTGCAAGATGAATTCAAGATTTTTGTAGGATTGTCCGGCACTGTGTCGAGGGATTAGGTCGTTGCCGATAATTCTGTAAAGAATAAAAGTCTGTGCATTGTCTGATGTGCTTGTATAGGAGTTACTTGGTATAGTCTTTGGGTAGGGTGGGCGACTATTGGGGAAGTAGAAGTTTGGGAAATGGCGATGCTTGTGGAAGATAGCATTGATTAGGCGACCGGCATACTTCAGGGTCTTCCGTTTGAATTTTTGAATGAAAAACGCCCGGCGATTCTGCCACCGTATTAAAAAAGTATCTTTACCGGGAGTTATTGGTTTTTGTTTAAAACCAGGGTGTTTAATGGGCATTGGTATCTATATTCTTATAGTTCGATATTTTGAAGGTGTATTTAAGCGAACCTTATTGTTATCAGGGGAATTCCTAATGGTCGAACTTTTACATTATGGCTTGTAAATGATTATAGCTGACCTGATTTTAGGGATGGAGAGGCAAAGGAAGTTGTAAATTACGCCATCACTGAAGCTTATCGCCATTAGTTGATACAAATTGAGGTGGTTATGAGTGATAACAATTCGCGTCGTTCCACTTGTCTTCTCGGGTAGATTCAAAGGTAGCTATATTTCAAGCAATAATCGAGAAGTTTTCGCTGTTGTGGGTGCGGATGATCTAAGAGATACTAGCGGGGCAGAAATAATCAGTACACCCTGGTAATATAAACTGCATGAAATACGATGCCAGAAAACTTAGTACTGAGGAGCAGCACCTCATACGTAAAATTGCTGTTCAGCGAGTATTTGATGGAGAATCTGCGGCGGAGGTTAGTCGTAGCCTAGGGCTGGGGAGCAGAACTATTTTCCCATGGTTAAGGACTGCTCGGGAGAAAGGTATTGAAGCGCTATCTCCAAAAATTAGACCTGGACGCGGTAGAAAACTGTCAGCTATTGAAGAAGAGGAAGTCAAACGATGGATTATTGGTGGCGATCCAAGGCAATATGGCTTTGATTTCGGATTGTGGACACGTCAGATCGTATCGGATTTGATTTTTGAGAGATTCAAAATTGAACTTAGCGTTTCTAGTGTCGGCACACTTCTACATCGACTGGGCCTGACGCCACAAAAGCCTCTACGAAGAGCTTACGAGAGAGATGAGAAGGCGGTGAATAAATGGGTAAAGGAAGTCTATCCAAAGATTAAATCTTATGCGAAAAAAACTGGTGCAGAAATATTTTGGCTGGACGAGGCTAGTATCAGATCAGACGATCCACTCCAAAGGACATGGGGAGAAAAAGGAAAAACTCCAGTGGTAAAAATGAGTGGTCAAAGACAGTCAATCAATGCGATCTCAGCTTTATCGAATAGAGGTGGCTTCTGGTATCATATTTATAGTGGAAAGTTCACGGCAGAAAAGTGCGTAGAATGCTTCAAAAATTTCCAGAGAAGTCAGAAAAGACCAGTGATTCTCATTGTTGATGGGCACCCAGTACACAAATCGAAAAAGGTATTGGAGTATGTCGATTCACAGGATGGAAAGCTTGAAATGGTGTTCTTACCGCCATATGCACCAGACCTAAATCCAGATGAGTTGGTCTGGAATCATATGAGAAATATAGGGACTTCAAAGAGGCCGCTGAAAAAAGGTGAGACACTACTGAGTCGTGCAAATGCAGATTTGCAGAGCATCAAGAAAAATAGAAAACTTGTGAAATCATTTTTTCAAGAGTCGACTGTATTCTTTGCTGCTGCCTAGGTAGTATGTTTGGAGGGAGTTTCTTATATTTGTATATGGGTAGCAACATTGCGCTCTTTTTATTTGAATCAGCATAACTTATACCATTCGTAATCCTCTCCCCCTTTGCAGGGTTGTCGTCTTGGTGGGGGCTTCCACGACTTGGTATGTTTTCAGTGTTTTTACATCTCTTTGTAACCCTTGCCAGAAAATATTGGTCCATGCTTATCAGTAAATCTTTTGTAAATTTCCATATCATATTGGCAAATCTTCTCAATTTTCTTGATTGCTTTTGCGTCTGATTTTATCTCCTGAGCAAGTTTGGTATTAGGACTCTTGTTGATCTTAGGGATGTCTAGTTTTATATCGAAGTCTTTAGATATTTGTTGGGTTAACTTATTTAAATGATCAGTTGTGCCAACAACTGAAAACTGCTGTAAATTTTCTAAGGCCCGCTCTATATGCTCTGAAGGATTGGAGTCGGCAAAATCGGAAAAATACCGTATGAAAACTTGCCCTGTCATGGCCCCAACCTGGGATTCTATATATTTTTCCAGCGGGAGGGAGTTCTTGTCCCATTGGCTCTTTTTGTAGGTGTTGTAGGTGTAGAGAGATATCCATCTGTCAATAGGGTTTCGTAATACTGTTATAAAATTCCATTCGCGGGAAAAATTCTTTACAACATTCGGACGGCAGAATGAGTGTCCGTGCCCATAATAATTAGACTTTATAGACAGGTTGTGAACCATTACAGTTTCTCGTACAGACATCATTGGCATTTCTAATACGTCTGATGCTCGTTTGCTAACTGCTCGTTTAATACTGAAACTGCCTAATTTATTTGGCTCATAATATTGAGAACTAATGGCGGAGTGCAGGGAGGAACCTGCACATTTCGGGATGTGGCAAAAAAAGATTTTAGGGGGAGATTCGAGTCTTATAGGAAACTTTTTGAATGTAGGTCGGCTAAATTTCATCAATAATTTTTTCATTTAAAGAAAGTCTATCGAGTAATAGAGGTTGTTTTCCAATAAATCATCGAATTTAATTTTCTAAGGTTTCTCGTTGTAAACTCTGTATGAATGCCAATCTTTAAATCTAGCCGGTGGTAATGAAGTGGGCAATATATTGTTTGCTTAGTGGCGGCTTTTATGTTGTTTAGCCTTTCAATTTAAGGCTCATCTCCCGAATCTCAGCCGGAAGAATGTATACACTTTCGCAGTGGGGTATTTCAAAAGTTTATTTATGGGCCAATAGTGGTTGTGACTTTAGGGGCTTGCGTAGGAATTAGCGGCAGGAAAATCTGGTTTTGCAGGGTAGGGAGATAGAAATATTTTTTATAGACAAAAAAAGCCCCGCTAAATTGCGGGGCTTTTCGTCTGGATCAGGCTGTCACCTAGACATTCACTTCCTGGATCTCAGTCGCGGCGATGCGCTTGCCTTCTTCGGCAGACTTTTGGAAGTCTTCAATCTGATCGAAGTTCAGGTAGCGGTAGATCTCGCTGGACATGGAATCCAGGTTCTGTGCGTATTCCTGGTACTCAGCCGGAGTCGGCAGTTTACCCAGGATGGCGCCTACAGAAGCCAGCTCAGCGGAGGTCAGGTACACGTTGGCACCATCGCCCAGACGGTTGGGGAAGTTACGGGTAGAGGTAGACAGTACGGTGGCGTTCGGTGCTACACGTGCCTGGTTACCCATACACAGGGAACATCCGGGCATTTCGGTGCGGGCACCGGCAGAGCCGTAGATGTTGTAGTAACCCTCTTCCATCAACTGGTGCTCGTCCATCTTGGTGGGCGGGGAGATCCACATGCGTGTGGAGATGCCACCTTTGTGTTCTTGCAGCAGTTTACCGGCAGCGCGGAAGTGGCCGATGTTGGTCATACAGGAGCCGATAAACACTTCGTCTACCTTGTCGCCAGCAACGTCGGACAGCAGGCGAGCGTCGTCTGGATCGTTAGGAGCACATACGATCGGTTCTTTGATCTCGGCCAGGTCGATCTCGATGACTTCCAGGTATTCGGCGTCGGCGTCCGCTTCCATCAGTTTCGGGTTGGCCAGCCACTCTTCCATGGCGCGCGCGCGGCGCTCCAGGGTACGCTTGGAGCCGTAACCTTCAGCGATCATCCAGCGCAACAGGGTTACGTTGGAGCGCAGGTACTCAGACATGGTGTCTTCGGACAGCTTGATGGTACAGCCAGCAGCGGAGCGCTCGGCGGAGGCGTCGGACAGCTCGAATGCCTGCTCTACAGTCAGGTCTTCCAGACCTTCGATCTCGAGGATGCGGCCGGAGAAGATGTTCTTCTTGCCTTTCTTCTCAACGGTCAGCAGGCCCTGCTTGATGGCGTAGAGAGGAATGGAGTGCACCAGGTCGCGCAGGGTGATGCCGGGCTGCATTTTGCCCTTGAAGCGCACCAGTACGGACTCAGGCATATCCAGCGGCATAACACCAGTAGCGGCGGCGAAAGCTACCAGACCGGAACCTGCCGGGAAGGAGATACCCATGGGGAAGCGGGTGTGGGAGTCACCACCGGTACCTACGGTGTCCGGCAGCAGCATGCGGTTCAGCCAGCTGTGGATGATGCCGTCTGCCGGGCGCAGGGAAACACCGCCACGGTTCATGATGAAGTCCGGCAGGGTGTGCTGGGTGCTGATATCAACGGGCTTGGGGTAGGCCGCAGTGTGACAGAAAGACTGCATTACCAGGTCGGCGGAGAAGCCGAGGCAGGCCAGGTCTTTCAGTTCGTCGCGGGTCATGGGGCCAGTGGTGTCCTGGGAGCCCACAGTGGTCATTTTCGGCTCGCAGTAGGTGCCCGGACGGATACCTTCAACGCCACAAGCTTTACCAACCATCTTCTGCGCCAGAGTGTAACCCTTGCCGGTGTCGGCAGGTTGCTCAGGCTTGCGGAACAACTCGGAAGGCGCCAGGCCCAGGGCTTCACGGGCTTTGCCGGTCAGGCCGCGGCCGATGATCAGGTTGATACGACCGCCAGCCTGAACTTCGTCCAGCAGTACGTCGGACTTCAGTTGGAATTCAGACAGGACTTTACCGTCTTCAGCCAGGATCTTGCCGTCGTAGGGGCGGATTTCGATAACGTCGCCCATGCCCAGTTCGTCAACAGGGGCTTCGAATACCAGCGCGCCGGCATCTTCCATGGTGTTGTAGAAGATTGGGGCAACTTTACCGCCGATACAAATACCGCCGCCTTTCTTGTTGGGCACGCCGGGCATTTCGTCACCGAAGTACCACAGTACGGAGTTGGTGGCGGATTTACGGGAAGAACCGGTACCTACTACGTCGCCAACGAAAGCAACGGGCAGGCCTTTGGCTTTAACTTCTTCAATCTGCTTCAGCGGACCGGTAACGCCAGCTTCTTCTGGCTCCAGGCCGTCGCGCTTCATTTTGTACATGGCCAGCGCGTGCAGGGGGATGTCCGGACGGGACCAGGCATCCGGTGCCGGAGACAGGTCGTCGGTGTTGGTTTCGCCGGTTACCTTAAATACGGCAACTTTGATGCTCTCGGGCACTTTGTTACGCTTGGTGAACCACTCGGCGTCAGCCCAGGATTGGATGACTGCTTTGGCGAATTCGTTGCCGGTTTTGGCTTTCTCTTCCACGTCGTGGAAGGCGTCAAACATCAGCAGAGTGCCTTTCAGCTGCTCGGCAGCCAGCTCGGCCAGATCTTTGTCGTCCAGCAGCTCGACCAGGGTGGAAATGTTGTAGCCGCCCAGCATTTGGCCCAGCAGTTCTACAGCGTGTTTGCGATCGATCAGCGGGGATTCTGCTTCACCTTTGATAATGGCGGACAGGAAACCGGCTTTAACATAAGCGGCTTCGTCAACGCCCGGCGGAACGCGGTGGGTGAGCAGGTCAACCAGTTCCTGTTCTTCGCCTTTTGGCGGATTTTTCAGCAATTCAACCAGGCCGGCGACTTGCTCGGCGTCCAATGGCTTTGGCGGAATGCCTTGTTCGGCGCGTTCGGCGACGTGTTTGCGATAGGCTTCAAGCACTGATAAGTCCCTCTTGGTGTGTGGGGTGGCACCTACAGCGGGTGGAATTCCCGGTCTATTAACGGTCAGCCGGGATTTTTTTTCGAGGCCGCTGATGGCGGGGGGCGAATACTACAGGAAAGCCCTACTGCTGTTAAGTTTATCGAAAAATCAATAATTTAAGTGAATTATGACTATTTGCTAGGTGAATTTTAGTAGTTTGGCAGCTGGTACTTCCCCCTTTTCTTGGCGGCGGAAACAAAATAGGCTACGCGCAATTTGAAGGCCGCGCGGGCGGCATAAATAGGTTGGTCGGATAGTTAATGTATAAGAAGGTTCGCACGCCCTGTATCGGTGTTTGCTCCACGGGAATTGGCGATGATGTTTGCCGTGGCTGCAAGCGCTTTGCACACGAGGTGATTGATTGGAATGCCTACAGTGAAGAACAGCGCCGGATAATTGCCGAGCGCCGTGAAGGGTATTTGGTGAACGCAGTGCGCAGCCAGTTGGAGATCGTGGATCGCGAGCTGCTATTGGAGCAGCTTCATCACCAGCGGGTCCGTTTTGATGAAAGTCAAAATCCCTACTGTTGGGTGTTCGAACTATTGCGGGCAGGGGCCAGCCAAATAGGTGACTTGAAAGCGTTTGGTTTGCAGACCACTGCGCAGGCGCGCGGTGTCTCTCTGGTGGAAATTCGCCGCCTTATAGATGAGGAGTTTTACGCACTGTCTGTCGCCTATTACCAGCGCTACGTGGCGCCGGGTATTACCTAGGGCGGTTCAAAAATTGATGGCAGCCCCATTTGGGGCTTAGGTTCAGCGCTGCTGGCGCAAAAATACTCTGAGCGCCGGTAGAAAGGGTTCGCTGGCGATTGCCAGATCCCGCCTCTGGCGCCGTCGACTCAAACTCGGTTGATGGTCGACTCGGGTGAATTCAGGCAGTTGCCCGGCTTCGTTGGCTTCTACCAGAATCGGCATGGAGGAATAACCGACCTGATGATATTCCTCTTCCTCGCCTAGCCCGTGCCCATAGAAGATTTCCGCTACCTGCAGATTGGGGCGACTCTGTACCTGCACCTGGCGTAAATCCTCCTGCTGGCTTTTGTGTAGCCCGGCGAGCAACTGGCGCTGGTATTGGATACCGGGATCGGACCCTTGGGGGTCCAGCTGCACCAACTTCTTTTCACACCATTTCACCGTGACCTTGCGAATGGATTTACGCGCCTTGATCCATGAAAGAGTGATGGCATCAGGCCGCTTCGGGCACATCAAGACCAGGCGGTAGCACTGGCGTAGATGCGCGCGGGGGTACCCAGCATCCGCTAGGGTTTCCCGGACAGTGCGATCCTGTTCGGCCACTGGCCGCTCTGCCAGGGAGCTGCGAAGTTCGGCGATAGCCTTGGCAAAGATCTCTTTGTGGTTATTGAGTTGTTGAGCAAACTCAAGGGTTTTGGTCGGCACCGCCAATAAACCCGGTACCTGTAAAGTAGCGCGGGCATCTCCTCCGGCGCTAATGGGCTCCAGATAGTCGAGTTGTGAGTAGAGAGTGCCTGACAGTGAATAGGGGCGTTCAAAGCTCTGATTGAGGCTGAGTGCGGCATCCTGTGCGAAAGGGGGCTGAAGTAGATAGTGCTGCCAGGGTTTCTCGGCATTTTGCAGCAACTCCAGGGATTCTCTCAGGGCTTGGGCGGCGCCATGGACATTTTCTAATAACGGCGGGATAGCTTTTGCCTGGGTTCTGTAGTCATTCATCAGATATGCCGGATAAAAAGTGATTTTTATATTAATACACTTAATAAATCGTTATCAAATTGAGTGTATTTATCACTAGGGACCTTCCTGGATAATTGCAGCCCCGGTTTGTCAGTCGGGAGAGTAGTGCCCGCTGGTGGTTTAAAAGCGGGCGTTTGTGGCTTGGGGCCGCTATAATCCCGCGCCAAGTTATTTTGCTCCGGTTAAGTTTGTTCGCCCTATGAATGCTCAAGTCCCAGATCTGTCCGCTATCAATGAATTCCTGCTGTGTCCTACGCCCGATGCCTGGGTGGAGGCGGCATTGAAGGAGCCGGAAATGATGCTGATCGATCATGCCAACTGCGAGAAAAAAGCGGCGGGTACTGCCTTGAACCTGATGTTTCGCTATCTGAATGACTTTGAGCTGCTGAACAAAATGTCGCGTCTGGCTCGCGAAGAGTTACGCCACTTTGAGCAGGTGCTGGCGATTATGGAGAAACGCGGTATCGCCTATCCCCACGTTAGTGCCTCCCGCTACGCGGCCGGTCTTCGTGCCGAAGTCCGCAGCGCAGAGCCGGGGCGACTGATCGATACGCTGATTTGTGGCGCTATTATCGAGGCGCGCTCCTGCGAGCGCTTTGCACGGATTGCGCCTCAGTTAGATGATGAGTTGCAGAAGTTTTATCTCTCCCTGCTTAAATCTGAGGCGCGTCACTTCCGCGATTATCTACATCTTGCCCAGAAGGCTTCCGATGAAGATATTCAATCTAGGGTTCAGGCACTGCTGGAGAAAGAAAAGGAATTAGTGGAAGGCAGTGATGGGCAATTCCGCTTTCACAGTGGTGTGCCGGAGAGTGCCGGGCAGTAATTCTCGCTTGGCCTGCTAAGGTGGGTCAGATTTACAGGAAGCTTTTGCACTGATGTTTATTGGCTACAAGCTTCCTGATTCTATGGACCCCTGTTACACATTTTTGTTTTAAAATTCAGTACGGGCTTCTTTAATACTTCTCTGGTATAAGCCGATATTGCTTGATCGAACGCTATAGGCATGCGGGGTGAGAAGTACGTATTAAAGGGTACTTGTAATCTGTACTATCGTTAGAATGCTAGAAAGTAAACTTCGTACTCCAGGGATGGTTCTATTAAAGCTCTGTTAACCGCAGTTTTGAAAAATATTTTTACTGCCCTGTAGACTTCTACAGGGTATCCCTCCCTTAAAAAGACAAAGCTACGTTTGTATGGCGTCAATGTGTTGAAGTAGAGTATTTAAGCGCCGTTACTCTTTACTCTTTTGTTCTGGCTCGATCACTTTGAGCTCTCTAAAAGAAGTCGATAGCGAGCTATTAAGGCTCCCAAAACCAACTCGAATCTGTCCGGACTAGTGCCAGAAAAAGATCTGGCAGGCCTCTGGCTGAAGTTCTTTACTGACAGCCTGGTAGAACGATCTACTTCAGTAAGCCGGGGGTAAGTTGGAAGGGAAAAGTAAGATCAGAATCTAGCTTGTTGATAAAACCACTCATCTCCAGCTGCTAGTAGTGCTCAGCGAGTGGTCGTGCTTTCGGCGATGGTCTTCCACTCTTTTTTTAACAAATTGTTCAGATATGCTGATTTCGAGCAGAATTGAAACCAGAGTATGTTGCTAGTGCTTTGAAGGCTATTTACTATTTTGTGCAAATTCAGGTGAGTGCCAAATAGGAATTCTTTGTGTTTAGAAGTCTGGTGATTGCCTGTGGGGCGGCGGCATAACAGTTGCTGGAGTTGCGCCAAGTTTGTCTGGTCGAGGAGGTAAGTTGAATGTGTCAGTCTCTCAGTTTTTCCTGGGTAACTGCGGGCTAAGGCGACAGGCTTGATCGAGCCGACTATTTAATGGGGCTCACACCTAAGGTGGCCCAATGTAAAAATTTCCATTAAAACCTGGTTTTGTTAGCTTTAGGTTTGCGTAATGATTCGCCGGGATGATTCTTATGGTGGACTGGTACCAGATAGCCTGGTTTCTCTCCTCCCTCCCCAAAAATAAGCTGTCTTTCAGTTCCTGGCAATATATAGGTGCGGATAGAAATACAAAGACATGGCTGTTTTTTTCTTTACTCGATAATTTTGAGTAAGGCCTTATAAAACAAGACGATATCACGATGGCTCTAGTCACTCAGGCTGCTGAGAATTTTGGTTTGTAGCTAATATAAGGGGTTTTGGGACGCTCCACAGTAGATATGACCCTGATTTACATTTACCCTTGGGTAGATGGACGTATCAATAAGGCTTTTAAACTCCTCTTGGGGATTAAGGCTACCTGACTTTCATCAAGAAGGGCCACAAAAAGATAGTTAATTTCCCTCTTTATCCTGTTGGGATAGGTTAATATTTTGCCGTTGGAGTGCCAATATGGGTAGCTGACTCGGTATCAGTATTGATGCGCAAGGCGATATCTTGTAAATATTTCATTGACTCTTGGGGTGTTAAAAAATATTTACATGCAACTAAAAGTAAGGAGCGATTTCAAAAGAAGATCGAAGAGATGGTGACTTGGTTACATGGTGTCAAATATATGACAGTAGATTCAGGGTCTGGTGCAACGCTGTCATCTTCCATGATAGCCTTGACTTTACGCTAGATGTAGATACTGCCATTTTGGGGCTTATGCTCAATCAAATAGCGGGTTTTAGATAATCGGTAGTTAGATTTTTTAAATGGGATTCCATCATATGGTCAAGTCATGCTCCCTTGTTTTAGGGGATGACCGGCAAGCACTTCGGGCTTATTCCGGTGATAATATTGAACCTTTGACGGTGTTGATGCTCTTTTGGACTCTGGGGGGATTGAATATGATCCAGAGGGTGTCGACTACCACAGCTTCAGCTTTGCTGGCCACATTGTTCCGTTAGTTGTACCTGGGATGATCGCGTTGGCGTTATTTCATTCCTGAAAGCTAATAAGGTTCCACATGAGATTTTTAAGTTTAATTTAATGGGTTTGAAGGCTATTCAAATATCCATTAGTGTGGATGTTCCATAAATAGGGAGGTTTTTGGAGGACGGGAAGATGAAAAACTGGATCAATTAAGAGGAATTTTTATGAAAATTATATGTAGATTTTTTCTTGTTGCTGTAATTGTCAGTGTGTCTTTTGCTGGCTCAATACATAAGGATGTGGTTTATGCTTCTGCATTTGAAGGAGGAAAAACCCTTTCACAGGAGGCGTTAACGGCCGAGAGTGGCACCTCTGGTACAATGGTGGATAACGTTGGTTATATTATTGGGGCAATAATTAAAGCTCTATTGGGAGAGGAGTGATATTTTAACCCGGCGGACTTATGACAAAGTAATAGGTTAAAGTTCCGCTGGGTTATCTCTTGTTGCTGTAGCTACTTGCGTACTTAGTCTTTCATGGGTTAATGAAATTTTGTCGAAGGGTAGTGGCAAATTTTGTTATTGTGCAAATAGAAGTCGTCCCCACGTATTGTAATTGTCACATGCTCAATTTATAAATTTGCAGCCAGTGGATCAGCAGAGTCTTTTTCCTGCCTATTAAGAGTGCTGAAAAACCCGGTATCACCCAAATAATTTTATAAAATGAAAGATGATCAATTTGTTGGATGCTGGCTACAGCAGAGTCAGGCTCCAGTTTTAAATCAGGTGTATGCGGTATTTCGAGAATTTTAGTTTTGATTGAGAATAGTGTCTCTGTCTGCACAAATTCTGTTATTCTAATGAGTACCGAAGGGCACTCTTAAAGTGGTGTCATTTTGGTGCTCGTAGATTCCTTTCTTTTATTCTGAATCAAGCTTTTTCAGCAGCCGGATAAATTCTTCAAGTTCTTTGTTACTGGTGGAGTCTACAGAAAATTTATTGTGAAAAAATATGGTGAGTTTTACTTTGGGGGAGTTGATGAACACTGTATAGCCGTCATAGTCAGTACTGACGGCCAGCCCCTGGTAATGCCATTCATTGCCTTCTTTGAGTCCCTTCTTTGTCGCTTTATCAAATACCCGCAGCGCTTGTTTAACGTCAATCTTCTGTTCGGCATCCATTGCTGCTCGCCCTTGCCGCTAAGCTTGTTGCTTTGAGATGAAACTGTCTCTGACTTGGAAGCTTAGACGACATGGACACTGACAGCCATAATTACCCTAAAGTAGATACCCGGTTTTTTGACTGGTTAGCTTATTTTGGTCTGATTCCATTTGTCGTTGGAATCTTTATGCAGTGGCTGGGGTTATCGATTTTGGGGGTGACTCCGCGCCTGCTGTTCACGACCTATAGCGCTGTGATACTCAGCTTTCTTTGTGGTGTCTGGTGGGGTGCTGCACTTAATCGGGTGGGGCACCCGCACCGGCTGATGTTGGCGCTGCTTAGCAATCTGGTGACGCTATTGGGTTGGGGAGCGTTGCTGATGTTTCGCACTTCCTGGGCGCTTCCAGTGCTGCTGCTCGCTTTTGGCTTTGTTGCCTGGGCTGAGGCTAAGTTGAACCCTAACTTGCCGGGGCGAGACCAGTATTTCCGCACCCGCAGTATTGTGACTTACTTGGTGATGTTCTGCCATCTGTTTATGATCCTGCTAATCCTTTGAAATGGCATGCGCAAACTAAACTGTTACCAGAGAAGTCATTTGGGGTAGCTTTTATGCAACCGGTTTCCTCTGGAGTGCTCGATCAGTTGTTTAACGAGGCTCGAACCCATAGTTACTGGCAGGACAGGCCTGTTTCGGAAGCGGTTTTGAAGCGGCTATACGATCTGGTCAGGTTTGGGCCCACTAGCGCCAACTGTTGCCCCATGCGATTGGTTTTTGTCGTAAGCAAGGAGGCCAAGGAGCGACTTAAACCGGCCCTCAATGAAGGAAATATCAAAAAAACAATGCAAGCCCCGGTGACTGCAATTGTTGCCTACGATATGCATTTTTATGAGAACCTACCGAGACTTTATCCTCAGACCCCTGCACGGGAATGGTTTGCCGACAATCCGGAATATGCTGAGGTAACGGCATTTCGTAATAGTTCCCTTCAGGGGGGTACTTTATTTTGGCTGCGCGGGCACTGGGGCTTGATTGCGGACCTATGTCGGGATTTGATAATGCGCTGGTCGATGAGGAGTTCTTCAGTAAAAGGTGTTCAGCGCCAGCATTTTTACCTGAGCACTTTCCTGACTGCGTTATTAAATCTAACTTCCTGTGCAACCTGGGGTATGGAGAAACTGAAAAGCTGCATCCGCGTAATCCCCGATTGGATTTTGATGAGGCATGTAGGACGTTGTAAGTTGATGGGGTCAGTGTATTCCACACTTGTTGAATAATTTAAATGTCGATTGGTAAAGTTAATGTGTGGTTTGATTATTTTTAAATAATCTCATCAATTAACCTACCTGAGAGAATTTTTTATTGAGGGATTGTCTTTATCTTTAAGGTACAAGCTAAAAAAGTTGCTCATAGTTGATTTTAATATTGCCATCCAATTTACAGTGGAGGTTTGGATACCATTAGATAGACAATAATAATGGTCATGGGAAATGCGATAGCCCCGAGCAGGCACCAAGCCATCATTAGCTTGCGCATTTTATCTAGATTACCGTCTTCTTTGGCATGTTTACGCAGCTGGTACTGAAGGTAAACGACCGGCAGCCACAACAAGAACACGGTTGCGCTGAGACCGGCGGCCAATTGCAGCCAGGCCTGTAGCATCCAGCTAGGATTGATCAGCAGCATACCCACCGCGCTGCCAAATAGACCAATTACCGCTGATCCCGTAAATATCCAGTCTGCCCGTACCGTTTCCCGGCTGACCCACTGCATGACTTGGGCATTTCCGGACAGCCAGCCCCTCAGGGTGTACCAAGCGATGCCGGTCCCTGTGCCGAGAACGACTATGGCGCAGAGGATATGCAGTGTTTTCAGTATTAGATAGTAATTCACAGTGCTGCCGGTCAGACTAAAGTTGGAGATAAATTAGTGGCTGCGACCGTTAATTTCAATGTCAATTATCGCTGGCTTGATGTCTGCTAGCTCAAGCTAGTAAGACGATGAACGATATGGGGGAGAAAAGTGATCTTCCGACCGGAGAAAATTATCAGTGGTGGTCAGACGGGGGCGGATACCGGAGGCCTGCTGGCGGGGCAGCGCCTGGGAATTGCCACCGGTGGCACAGCACCACAGGGTTACTGGACTGAGATCGGTGATCGGCCTGATTTTCTGAAAGGACTTGGGCTGATTGAAAACACGTCCCCGGACCTGGAAGAGCGTACTCGTGAGAATATCCGCAACTCCGATGCCACGGTTATCTTCACAACCAATCCCGGTAGTGATGGCACCCTGTTTACTATTGAGTTCTGCCAGGTATTGGGGAAACCACACTTGGTAGTCAATCCGACTGATGCCGATCGAGTACAACTGGTGCGCGACTTCATCCTCAAGAACCGTCCGCAGACGCTCAATGTGGCGGGTAACCGTGAATCCAACTCCCAAGGGATTACTGAAATTACCGCGGAAACCATCGAGAGGGCGCTAACCCGCTGAGTCTAGGGTTCAATGTGCCTCTCAAGATGATGACCCGAGGGGTTGGGTGCGCGCAGGCGCAATTCCAAGTCCGGGTATTGCCCTACGGAAAACCAGAAGAACAGGCACAGGGCAGCAATTGTGGCAAAGAGAGTGAAGTAGTGAACCCAGGCTGGTTCTGGCCCACCGGGTAGAAAGTGCTTTTCTTCAACGCTGCGACGGCGATTTAAAATTAGTGCATAAAAAATGACTGTCGCAATCACAAAGATCAGGGACCAGCGGGTTTGTTGCCCGTCAGATCCCACCAGGGCCACAAGGCAGTACACCGCTGCAATCAGCAAAATCACAGTAAACAGTCCGTACTGCTGAGGCGGCATTTTGCCGTAGGCCAAAACCCGCAAAGCTACCGCTGAATAGATATAGGGCATCAGCGTCATAATCACAGCGACAGAGGCAATTTTGCCAAACTGCTGGCTGGCCGTTGGCGATATGGTGGTAAGTATCAATACAGACATCAACACGGCTACTAGAGTCAATCCGCCGGTAGGCACGCCTTTGTTATTGGTGCGGGCAAATAGTGCTGCAAACAGGCCATCATCTGCCGCCGCCTTGGCAGACTGCCCCACCAACAGTATCCAGCCGCCCAATGAACCGATACAGCCAATAGCGGCGCACAGGGTTACGACATTGGCCGCAGTATTTCCCAGTGCCAGGCGAGCAGCATCGGCAAAGGGAGCGGAGGAGCTAATTAATTCCTGGTTCGGCAGCATCCCCATAATGACCGATGAGCTGAGTACATAGGCAATAGAAGCCAGGATAACTCCCCCAACCGTTGCGATTGGGACGTTCTTGGTGGGGTCTTTTACCACTGCGGCGGATACAGAGGCGGTTTCCACCCCAATAAAGGCCCAGAGCGTGAAGGTCAGGCTGGCCATAATAGCACTGGGGTCGCTTTTGCCTGAGACATTCCAGCTGCTGGTAAAGTTTTGCTGGTCGAACCAGAACCAGCCAAAAATAGCGGTGCCGAGGATTGGAAGCAAAACCAGGCCGGTGGTGAGGGATTGGATGCGACCGACGGTGCGCGGGCCCAGTACATTGGCGTAAGTTAGCAGCCAGACCATGGCAACCTGGGCCATGGCAAAAGTCAGTGGGTCTTTTAACGGTGGAAAAAAATGGGTCAGATAGCCCAGGCCTGCAGTAATCAGCGCAACATTACCGATTACATTGGCCAGCCAGTAAACCAGATTGGTTTGGTAGCCAATGTAATCGCCAAAAGCGCGGCGGGCATAGGCATAGGGGCCGCCGGCTGCGGGATAGATAGCGGCGAGCTTGGCAAATACCAGTGCCAGGGAGATAGCGCCGACGATGGTTATCAACCAGCCGATCAAAGAGATACTGCCGACTGCAGCGAGATTGGCGGGGAGCATAAAAACCCCGGAGCCCATCATATTGCCTGCAACCATCAGGGTTGCGGGGACCAGGCCTATTTTATGCTCCTCTTTGATAGGCGAGCCTATGGCGAGTCTCCCCGCAGGGCGTAAATATGATAGTGGCCGTCCTGCACCTCTACTCCGTGGTTATCGTGGGTAAAGCCTGGAAATTGCTGGTCGAAGGCTTCCAGAGTTCTCAAGTAAATCAATGCCGGACTATCTTCATCGCCAAAATTTTCGCCGGGCATTAGCAGAGGAATACCTGGAGGGTAGGGTACAACGCCCGTGGCAGCCGTACGTCCCGGTAACTTGCTTAGCGGAAGCATTTCCACATCGCCGCGAACCAGGGTTTCATAAGCTTGTACCGGACTGCAGTCAGCTCTAGGTAAGGCTGAAAATCCTGCAGACATTTGCACTGTGGTTTGCAATTTTTTCATGGAAGCAAACATATTGTCTGCAAGGTCGCGCAGCCCGATATTGCGATAGGCTGGGGACTTTTTTATAAGGTTTGGCAGGCATTCACTTAAGGGCCGGTTGGCATCGAAGTCGCGCTTAAAGGCCAGTAAAGCATTGATTAGAGTGCCCCACTTACCCTTGGTAATACCGATAGAAAACAGGAACAAAATCGTAAAATCGGTAGTTTTCTCCACGATAATGCCGAGGTTGTCCAGGTATTTACTGACGATGTTGGCAGGTATTCCAGATGCAGACAGTTTGCCATCAGGGTTTATCCCCGGGGTGGTAATCGATACTTTAATCGGGTCCAACATGCAGTAATCTGGCTCAATATCACCAAATCCATGCCATGACTCGCCGGGGCCTAATAACCAGCAGCTGGGCTCATGACACAGGAGTTCTGCTGGGGCGCTGTGAAAGGCGTAGTTGTGCCCGTTACTGGGGTCGGTGACATGCTCGGGCTGCCAACCTCCGAAGAACCATTCTTCTTTATCGCGATACTCCTGTTGCAAACGGGCCAATACTTGTCGGAACGCTACGGCCTCAGCAATTGACTCCTCTGTTAATGCTTTTCCACCCGGTCCATCCATCATTGCTGCGCTCACATCATTGGAGGCCATGATGGAATAAAGTGGGGAGGTTGAGGCATGCATCATGAATGCTTCATTAAAGCGCCCATGCTCAATGGGTTTACGCCCATCGCGAATGTGAATCATCGATGCCTGGGACAATGCGGCGAGTAACTTATGTGTTGACTGAGTGGCAAATTTGCTCGGGCCATTTTTCGTGTCGGTTTCTCCCAAATCGTACATTGCGAAGCGATCTCGATAGATAGGATTAAATCGAGCGTATGAGTACCAGGCTTCGTCAAAGTGCAGGCGATCAACGGACTCGCCGAGAAGTTCTTCCACTCTGCGCACGTTGTAACAGAGACCGTCGTAGGTGGAATTAGTAATGACTGCGTGAACGGCACGGGAGTTTTTGGCGTGCTTGGACAACGGGTTTTGCCGAATAGCATTGGCAACAGAGCTGGCCGTCAACTGTTGGGGAGGGACAGGGCCTATGAGGCCGTAGTTGTTGCGTAGGGGAATCAGGTAGGTTGGAACTGCACCTGACATGGTGATCGCGTGTTCGACGGATTTATGGCAGTTTCGATCGCACAGAGCCAATTGCCCCCGGGTAACCGATGCCATCAATATCACTCTATTGGATGTCGAAGAGCCATTGGTTACATAGTAAGTGCGATCCGCACCAAATACTTTTGCTGCATATTGCTCTCCCTTGGCAATGGGGCCCGAGTGATCCAAAAGCGATCCCAACTCTGTTACAGAAACAGAGAGGTCCGAGCGCAACATATTTTCCCCAAAGAAATCGTAAAAAGCGCGACCCGCAGGGGATTTGAGAAAAGCTGTTCCCCCAGTATGGCCGGGTGTGTGCCACGAATATTCATGGACCCGGGCAAAGTGGGTCAGGGCGCGAAACATGGGGGGAAGAATGGCGTGGCGGTATCTTTCAATCGCACTCTGGATGCGACCGCCGATAAAGGTCGGAGTATCTTCCAGCATCCAGATAAAATCGTTGGCTAATTCCAGGGCCCGTCGCGGCATGTTGCTGACAGTCTGCTGATCTGCCAGAAGGAATACCGGCATTTGGGGATTGCGGGCGCGAAGTTCTTCCAATACAACCAGCGTGGGGCATTTCGCTTCACCGGGCAGGGTCCAATTAATCAGCAGGCATTGGATTGCGGTGTTAGTGCTCAGTATGGCGCAGGCATCACTACCGCTGGTGGTTGTTATTACGTCAATTTTTCGCTCTGATAACTCTGCCTGTAGCCTCATGGCGGCGCGGCCGGGAGCGCTGTTGTCGTCGACTTCACTGCTGGCGATCAGGGCCAGCATGCTGTTATGGCGTTGCTGTCCGAAATGATGCATGAGTGCCGCACAAACCTTTTGTTGTGGCCTGCTAAAAAGTCTCAGCGCAGGAAATTGTCTCGCAAAAGATCTACCACCTCATCGGCGCGGCCGTTGAGTATTGCCTTAAGTCCGAACAGTGCGGTGGAGGTGACTTGCTGCGCCGTAACTTCTGGTGGCATCACCAGTTCCACGCGGTTGGTCGGTACGCTGAGTAGCGCCGGTCCGTCAGTGGCGAGCCAGCGCTTCATGCTGTCCTCAAGCTGATCCGCACTCTCGATACTGGCACCACTGATGCCACAAGCTTCGGCAACGCGGCCGAAGTCCGGGTTATGTAAGTCGGTATAGCTGTCGAGTAGTCCTTCAATGCGCTGCTCCATCTCTACGAAGCCGAGGGAGTGATTGTTAAATACCAGGACTTTTAATGGGATTTTTTCTTGCACCAGTGTCAGCAGGTCCCCCATTAACATGGTCATACCACCGTCGCCGCACATAGCGATGACCTGGCGCCCGGGATAGGCTTTGGCCATGCCAAGCGCCTGGGGGTAGGCGTTGGCCATGGTGCCGTGGGAAAGGCTGGTAAGAAATGAGCGTTTGCCGTTGGCAGTGAGATCGCGGAGCATCCAAACCATACAGGCGCCGCCATCGGCGGTAAACACGGCATCCTCATCGGCCAGCTTGTTGAGCGTCTGAGCGACAAATTGAGGGTGAATCAGGCTGGGGTCTTTCTCTTTGCCGCGGCTTTTCATCTCTTCCCGATCTTTTTTGTATCGTTCGAGAAGGTCATTAAGGAAGGTACTGTCGGTGCGGGCCTTTAATCGGGGCAAGAGGGCTTCAATGGTTGGACCCACATGCCCAACCAGGCCCATATCCACAGGAGCGCGTCGCCCCAGGTGCGGCGCTTCCGCATCAATTTGAATAATGGTGGCTTTTTCTGGGTAGAACTGGGTGTAGGCAAAATCGGTACCCAGGCATAGTAACAGGTCACAAGTCTCCATGGCCCGGTAGCCTGCGGGATTGCCGAGAATCCCGGTCATGCCCACATGGCAGGGGTTGTCGTATTCGAGAAACTCTTTCGACTTGGTGGTGTGGGCAATAGGAGCGGCCAGGTGTTGTCCCAATTTTATTACTTCATCGTGAGCGTGACGGCAGCCGATACCGCCGTAAATAGTGATATTTTTTGCGGCGTTGATTTTCTTTGCCAGGGCGTCGAGTTCAGAGTCAGACGGACGCGCTAGCCATTCAGGGCGATGTACTGACCAGGGCAGACTGTCTTTGCTCTTCTCCTTGAACAAGTCGCCGCTGATTTGCACCACCGCGACTCCACCGCGAGTAAGCGCAGTTTGTGCAGCCTGCACAATCATTCGACGGGCTTGCTCCGGGTGGGTCATGGTTTCACAGAAGACCGAACACTGTTCGTAGAGCTTTTGCTGGTCCACTTCCTGTGGATAGCCGAACCCCTGTTCCGCACGGTCAATGCGGGAGGCAATCAGTACCACCGGGGCGCCATTGCGATGGCTTTCAAATATGCCGTTGATAAAGTGCAGGCTGCCGGGCCCGGCAGTTCCGGCGCAGACGCTCAGCTCACCGGTAAGGTAAGACTCACCCCCAGCGGCGAAAGCGCCCACTTCCTCATGGCGCACATGTATCCACTCCAAATCGGAAGTGCGCACCGCTGATGTGAAGTGATTGATGGTATCGCCGACAATGCCGTAACACCGTTTGGCGCCGGCCTTGACCAGTGTATCGACAATAATTTCTGAAACGGTCTGCATAGCAGTCTCCACAGATTGGGTGGGGCTAGCGGTTAATAGCGCGGCGGATTGACGCGTACTTGCCTTCTTCGAGCTTGATCGCAGGCTGAAAACTGTCTGCCTGTGCGGCCAGCCACCAGTGCCAGTAGGGCGTATCTTCTGGTGCGTCGATTAGGGAGTTGGTGTCGAGAAAATGCCAGATACGGTCTATCGGCCTGGATTCAGCGCCATTAATTCGGTGAACCAGGTGGTAGGGTTTCAGGTCCCGGGGATCGGTAAGTCCTGCACCGGCCACTATATCCCCCAGAGCTTCGAGAGTTTTTGCCTGGAAAGCAGCCGCCCTTTTACTCTGCACATCCACCACCAGCCCGCGCTGGCGCCGAGGATCCTGGGTGGTAACACCAGTTGGGCAGGTATCCGTATGGCAGCGCTGGGACTGGATGCAGCCCACGGAAAACATAAATGCCCGCGCCGCATTGCACCAGTCAGCGCCAATGGCCAGGCACTGTGCCAGGCCGGACGCGGAATAAACCTTGCCGCTGGCGGCCAGCTTCACCTTATCTTTCAGGCCCGCCCCCACCAGGGCATTGCGCACGATAATCAACCCTTCCAGTAGCGGCATGCCCACGTGGTTGGACAGCTCCAATGGTGCTGCGCCGGTGCCGCCTTCGGCGCCGTCCACAACAATAAAGTCCACCAGTTTCCCGGTCTCGTGCATGGCCTTCATAATGGCCATCACTTCGTAGATATGCCCTACGCAGAGTTTTATGCCTACCGGTTTGCCGCCGGAGAGTTCGCGCATTTGCTCGGCGAATTCAAGCATTTCAATGGGGGTGGAGAACATGGAGTGCGCGCGAGGGGAGACGCAGTTCTGCCCGGGTGTAACCTTGCGGGTGGAAGCGATCTCCTGGGTAACTTTGGCGCCGGGTAAAACCCCACCGTGCCCGGGTTTGGCGCCTTGGCTCAATTTAATTTCCGTCATTTTGACCTGATCGTTGCAGGCCTCGCGGAATAGATCCGGGTTAAAGCTGCCGTCATCGTTGCGCGCACCGAAATAACCGGTACCTAATTCCCACACTAGGTCGCCGCCATGCTTGCGGTGATAGGGGCTGATACCTCCCTCACCGGTATCGTGATAGAAGCCGCCAATTGAGGCTCCCTTATTCAAGGCTTCTACTGCGGCGGCGGATAGAGCGCCAAAGCTCATGGCAGAGATATTTAACAGGGCGGCGGAGTAGGGCTGCTTGCAGCGGCCCGTGCCCACTTCAGTACGACAGGAAGTGTCTGCATTTTTTTCGGGCTTCACCGAGTGAGTGAGCCAGGTATATTCCTCACTCTGCACATCCTTTTCAGTGCCGAACGGATGCATATCGGAAAAACCTTCAGAGCGGGCATACACCAGTCGTCGGGCTTCAATGCTGTAAGGGCGTCCCTCCTCATCACCCTCGACCATATAGGCGCGGAAATAGGGACGCAGATTCAGGAATATCCAGCGAATGCGGCCGGCAACCGGGAAGTTCCGCGTGATGCTCCAGTGGGGTTGGAGCATATCGTAGATTCCCAGTAGTACCAGTGAAACGCTAATCAGTAGAGCCACCAGCCACCAGGCGCTGTCTGTAAACGTGAGCACCAAGAAGAATGGGGTCAGGATAAGAGCGGTAATGGGGATAATTGCGCGCTTTATACCATTCCGGCCGGAATAGGCGCACCAAGGGTTGGAGCTACTCATAAAATCAGGTTCAGCATCGTTACATAAAGTTCCGATACTGAACCTAGATCATTTGTAAGGGTTCTGCCTTGATAAGGCCAACTAAAGGGCTTTTTCCCCTAGCTCGCCGCCAACGCAGGCAGTGAATTTTGCTCTGCAGGTAAAAACTCGATGGCAGTGACGATCGAGTAATCCTTCAGTTCATCCAGGATTTCATCCAGCTTCAATAGTTGCCAGCAGGCGCGCGCGCCACTGTCTGAAATTTCACCGCGAAGGAATTTTCTCGCCAAGGCCACTGCGGGTGCTGCAGGAATCCAGACACCATCGCCATCCATTCCAAGTATTTGCCACTGCCTACCAGTTGTCCTACCGTCAGCATCTTCACCCAGTGCGCGGACAATCATGCCGCCGTGAGAGCTGCCACCAGGCCAGCGGGCACTCAATTTATGGGCAATTTGTGCGATGCGGGAACTTGTGGCGGGCAAATTTAGGCGCGAGAGTTGGGCGCATAAAGACAGGCCGGCCTGGAGAATCAGGGGCTCTGTCCCCGTGGAAAATAGTGCTGTGTTTAAATCTGGCAGGTATCTTGGGCACAATTCCAGGTCGGGAACCTCAAAATCGCACAGCCAACGTTTTCCCACTGGATGGGCAAGAGTTACCGAGCGCAGGTGATTGCCGGCAAATGATTCTCTCCAGCGCCCATCCCGCAATTGGGGAAGCTCTCCCCCAGCGCTTCAAAGCCAGAGCGCACGGTGGCGAGGCCGCGCTCTACTTTGTGTGCCGGAGCAATTGCCGCCTGCACGGAGCGAATGACCGGCAGTTCTTTCTGGATCTCAGCTATGGCTGCTGAGCTGAGGCCGGGCAGGCTGCTGGCACCGGATACCATGGCGATACCGGCGGCCTCGGCGGCTGGGGAGAGACGGTGAAAATCACATACAAAGCGGCGCGCATCTGAAATATCGATGTAGGGTGTGCGGGCTTCAATGCAGGCTTTGGCCACCCGGTAATCAGTTTCTCTCTGGTAGGGGCCGGCACAATGGATGATTAAATCCAAATGCAGGGCCTTCAATTGTGCGGCGAGGTTAATGGAGTCCCGTTCCAGTCGTAACCCCTCGGCGAGACCGCCGAGTGATTGGGCGCAACGGTCGGCCAGCGATTTGTTATGGCCGGCAATGATCAGTTGGATGTTGGGCTCCGTATTCAGCATTTGCGCGATGCGTGCGCCAAAATTGCCGTAGCCGCCGAGAATCAATACGCGTTTATTCAGGTTATTGATCACCTGGATGGAACTCCTGCCCCTTGTAGTCTGAAGAGATCATGCATTGTGCCGGCGACCTAAAGCAAGAGAATATTGATTGTGATCATAGTGAAGCGCCATTGCATCCCGCTGTTTTGTATATTCTAAAAGTAACGTGCCCGTGGGACTTGCGTATTTTTACTAGATTTAACCGTAATCTTTTGTCGGGCAAATGATTTTCGGAGACCGCCATGGCCGGTTGGAGTTTATCGACGCAGGTTCCTTTGTCGATCACTGAGCAGCGTATTTATGACTTGCATCACCGTAAGGATCTGGTCGACCTGATCACCCGTGCCATGGTGGTCAAGGGAGACCTGGATGTTGAGTTGTTCAAAAAGTCTATCTCAGAGGTAGTAAATACCTATCCGATTTTTCGTTGCCGCTATAGCGGAGAGCCCGCTGTTCGCTCTTTTGTCGATATCGAACTGGACTATTTGGATATTCGCCATTTGAGTGAAGCGCATGTTGCGAGTTTTTTGCGCCAATTTGGCAGTTCGCCAATTAATTTGGAAAGAGACCAATTATTGGGCCTTAGTCTTCTCCGAACTGGCGAAGATGAATATATCTTTTTAACCAAGTGCCACCACATTATTACCGATGGAATTAGCTTGTCACTTCTTTGGTCCGAAGCACTGTCTCACTATTTGAGTGGGGAAGTGGGGAAGGACTACCAACCTCGTGTGGAAACTACTGACTTTGCAGATTATGTAAATTTTGAACAAGCCTACCTGCTGTCGGCACGTGGACAGAAGGCGCGGGACTATTGGCAAGATCGACTGCAAATCCAAGAGGAAAAAATAAAGCAGCTACCCCAGTCTGAAGAGACTTCGGTTCTTTGCAGTGAAGCAGTCTGTAGTCTGGGCGAAGGGGAAATTGAGAGGGTGATGGCGTTGGCTAGCTCGGAGAATGTCAGCCTCTTTGCTTATTTGGCGGCGGCCTTTCAGCAAGTGCTATGTGAGTTTCTACCACACACTTTTTGGATGAGTGGGAATTTATCTCTTCGGTTGAAGAAGGAGCATCGGGAAGTGTTCGGCCCTATGTGTCGATATGTGAACCTGATGGTTTGTCGTGATGAGCCCTGGCATGAAAAGCTTGCGCGCCTGTCTACGGAGATAAAATATGCAATGCGCACGGTTTATGCTGCTGAGTCCATCGGTCCGCATGGCCGGATTGGCCATCACCTTGATGCATCCCATTGCTATTTGGTGACCTTTCTACAAACGGAGGAGCACAGGGAAGGTTTTTTTGCTGTCTACACCGGCGAGACTTCAGATTGGGCAAGGTTGAATGATCACTTGAAGATCCGGATTGCCCCCCTGGCGACGCGCTTGACGCCATATGGCATCTATTTATCTATCACCGTCTTTGGGAAACAGTTGCGCTCGAGCTTTATCTACAATGAGAACTGCTTTGAGGAAAAACAAGTAGAAGCAATCGTAAGCCGCTGGTGTGACAGATTATTGTGCGGGCCTGAAGATGTACTTCCTCAGCTGTAAATAATGCTGCAAAGGGATTGTTGAGCCAATTGTTATGTCAAGATGTGCCTTCGTGACTTTGGTTAATAGTCGGGATTATGTAATTGGTGCGATGGCACTAAAACGTTCATTAGATCAGGTGGCCAGTGCTCATCCGCTGGTTTGTATGGTGCCCGCAAATAGTTGTGATGTTTCGCCATTGGAAGCATCGGGTTGTTTGATCAAAGAAGTCTTCCCTCCCCATTTTTCTGATGAATTTGTCAGTCGCCATAAACGTGAAGCGCTGCACCGGCGCGCGCCCTTTGATAAGGGCAATAAACCAGCCTTTCACGACCCACTAAATAACTTTTGCAAATTGGCACTGTGGCAATTGACCCAATTCGATAAGCTTGTTTTCCTGGATGCGGACACCCTGGTATTGCGCAATATTGACCACTTGATGAATTATCCGGAATTTTGTGCAGCGCCCAATCTTTACGAAGACTTGGATGGATTTCATCGTATGAATTCGGGATTGTTTACTGCGGTACCGAGTGAAGCGACCTACCAAAAAATGCTTGAGCAACTGGATCGACCAGGGGTTTTCTGGCGGCGCACAGACCAGACATTTTTGCAGTCCTTTTTTCCTCGTTGGCACGGCCTGCCTTATATCTATAACGCCTTGCAATACCTCTACCTCAATTTACCGCAGCTGTGGCAGTGGGACAGTATTCATGTCATTCACTACCAATATGAAAAACCCTGGCAAAAACAGCACTCAAAAGTTGAAAAGCTCAAGCCCCTGATCGACTTGTGGTGGGCGGTTTACGAAGGGCGAGATATCGCCGTTGATCTGGATGAGTTAGCCCGTGCTTAGAAAATAAAATCGAGAGAGGGAATTGTGAGAATAGGGATAACTGGTGCGAGTGGCTATGTGGGGCAATTTCTAGTCAGGCATTTTTTACGGCAGGGCTATGAAGTGCGAGTATTACTGCGCAGGGAGGAAAGTGCAGCTCTTTTTCGCAGTATTGCTTCACCCAGATTGGCGTGCAGTGTCGGGGATATTACTTCTGATACAACACAACAGACATTCGTCAGCAATCTGGATGTGGTGGTGCATGCAGCTTTCGAGCATCTTCCCGGTCGCTATCGAAATGGAGAAGGGGATGATCTCGAGGGTTTTTTACATGTAAATCTCAGTCAAACCTTGGCATTAATCCGATTCGCCTATGCAGCAAAGGTAAAAAAATTTGTGTTTATTTCCAGTCGTGCCGTTTATGCCACTGGAGAGTTGAGCGGCTCTTTACGCGAGGAGCAGGTTGTTCAGCCGGATACTTTCTACGGCGGCTATAAAGCGGCTGTGGAAGCCATGCTGTCTGCTTGGGCGTATCAGCGTGGCTGGCATGCGGTTTCATTGCGCTTAACTGGAGTTTACGGGCTGGTGAGTCCACTAAGTCGCAGCAAGTGGTATGACATCGCTCGAGCCGTGATATCTGGGGAAGCCTATTTAAATTCCCGGCTTTCAACGGAAGTGCACGGAGAAGATGTGGCGCGGGCGGTAGAGCTTTTACTGGAGCACGAGGATGCCCGGGGGCGGGCTGTAAACTGTAGTGATTGCCTGGTTAGCAGTCGCGAGTTGGTGAAGATTCTAAGATCGATATCCGGACAACAGGGACCGCTACCTCCCCAGCCACAAGTGAAACCGCCGGCAGTGATGGATTGCGCTTATTTACAGGGGAAAGGTTTTCAATTTGGGGGTGTGCAGCGTTTGCGGGAGACGCTTGAGGAATTGGTAGAGGCTGTGCAGCAACAGCAGAGCCTCATCCAAAACGCCGGCTCCTAGCCGATCGGCCAGTGAATCAACTCCAGTGAGTCGTTGTCCGCTTTCAGGCACCAAGCATTCTTATCCCAGTCTCCCAGCACAATACGCTCCGCCTGTTCACCGTTGATTGTCAACCCGTGGCGGGCGGGCCGGTGAGTGTGGCCGTGAATCAGTCGATGCACATTGTGCTCGAGCATCACCCGCTCCACTTCTTCCTGGGTTACATCCATGATGTCTTCCGCCTTGCGGCTGTTCATACTCTTGGACGCGGAACGAATCTGTGCGGCAATGGCGCGACGTTCTTCTAGAGTCTTGGCCAATAATTCCTGTTGCCACTTGGGGTCCCGGGCCTGGCGGCGGAACGCCATATACTCTTTGTCGAGGGTGCAAAGGCTGTCGCCGTGCATAAGCAGCACGCGCTCATTACCGAGGGATAACGCAGTTGGGTCCTGAAGTAAAGTGGCTCCCGCGCGCTGGGCGAAGTCGCTACCCAGCAGGAAATCCCGATTGCCGTGCATCAGGTACAACTCTACGCCGGTACCGCTATAGCGACTTAACTCGCCTATTACTTCGCGGGCCAGCGGGGCATCGTCGTCGTCGCCAACCCACGCCTCAAAAAAGTCGCCGAGAATATATAGCGCCTCAGCACCGGCAGCTCGCCCGTGCAGAAAATCAAAAAACGCCCGGGTAATATCCGGGCGTTTTTCGTCGAGGTGCAAGTCAGAAATAAAATAAGTAGACAATGTCCCCGCCTTAGAGTCGGTACTGACCCGTGGAATTACTTATCGGCGTAGGCGTCAGAGATGCTGATACCGGTGATTTCGATAGTCTCCAGGGGTACGTCCTGGTGGAAGCCTTTGCTGCCGGTTTTAACGTCTTTGATTTTGTTGACCACGTCCATGCCGTCGACAACCTTACCAAATACACAGTAACCCCAGCCCTGAGAGTCTTCGCTGCGGAAGTTCAGGAAATCGTTGTCCTTAACATTGATAAAGAACTGGGAGCTGGCGGAATGCGGATCCATGGTGCGGGCCATGGCCAGGGTGCCAGTGTCGTTCTTCAAGCCATTGTTGGCTTCGTTTTCGATGGAATCGCGGGTTTCCTTCTGCTGCATGTCTGGAGTCATGCCGCCACCTTGGATCATAAAGTTGTTGATCACCCGGTGGAAGACAGTGCCGGTATAGAAATCGTCACGGCAGTACTGCAAAAAGTTGGCAGCAGTCTTGGGTGCCTTTTCGAAATCCAATTCGATGGCTATATCTCCATGGGTTGTGTGAAGGGTGATCATAAAATGTCCTATGAGGGTTGATTTGGGGCGGCATGATACCTTGTAGTCTGTAGCTGTAAAATGCTGTGTCGGAATATCTGTGTCAATTGCACAAAAATCAAACGCTTGCAGTGAATTTCTATGAAAAGCGTTCCTTCAAATTCGATATTCTGTCTCTCAAGTAGGTTATAATTCGCCGTTTACGTTCGCACAGCTGTAAATTAAGAGAATCCTATGACATCCGAGAGCAAGCCAGCTCACTTTTTACAGAACCTTATCCGTGAAGATCTGACTGAGGGCCGGGTTACGCAGATCGCGACCCGCTTCCCGCCGGAGCCCAACGGCTACCTGCATATCGGCCACGCCAAGTCCATCTGTCTGAATTTTGGTCTGGCGCAGGAATTCGGTGGCACCTGTAATTTACGCTTTGACGACACCAACCCAGCCAAGGAAGAGGAAGAGTTTGTCGATGCGATTAAGCGCGATGTCTCCTGGCTCGGTTTTGAGTGGAATGGCGAGGCCAAATATTCCTCGGATAATTTTGATCAATTGTACGAGTGGGCGCTGCACCTGATTAAAGATGGCAAAGCCTATGTCTGCGACCTGTCCGCAGAAGAAGCTCGCCACTATCGTGGCACGCTGAAAGAGCCGGGCAAGAACAGCCCTTTCCGGGATCGGTCCGTCGAGGAAAACCTGGCGCTGTTTGAAAAGATGCGCAACGGTGAAATGGAAGAGGGCCAGTGCAGCTTGCGCGCCAAGATCGATATGGCCGCACCGAATATCAACCTGCGTGACCCGATCATCTACCGCATCAAAAAGATGGCTCACCACCAGACCGGTGATAAGTGGTGCATTTACCCCAGCTACGATTTCGCTCACGGACAGTGCGATGCGATTGAGGGTATCAGCCACTCCATCTGTACCCTGGAGTTTGAAGATCACAAGCCCCTGTACGACTGGCTGATCGAGAACCTGCCGGTGCCTTCGCGCCCGCGTCAGTACGAATTTGCACGCCTGCACCTCAACTACACCGTGGTGTCCAAGCGCAAGCTCAAGCAACTGGTAGACGAAGGCCATGTAGACGGCTGGGATGACCCCCGGATGCCGACCCTGTCCGGTATGCGCCGTCGCGGCTTTACCCCGGCTTCCATTCGCAACTTCTGCGAGATGATCGGTGTAACCCGCTCCGACTCAGTTGTCGATGTGGGTATGCTGGAATACAGCATTCGCGACGATCTGGATAAAAATGCACCGCGCGCCATGTGTGTGATGGAGCCGTTGAAGGTCACCCTGAAAAATTACCCGGAAGGCCAGGAAGAGATGCTGTCAGCACCCGGCCACCCGGTGCGCGATGATCTGCCGGCCCGTGAACTTCCTTTTGGTCGCACTCTCTATATTGAGAAAGAAGATTTCCGCGAAGAGGCCAACAAGAAGTACAAGCGTCTGGTGCTGGGCAAAAAAGTTCGCCTGCGCAACGCCTATGTGATCTTTGCTGAAGAAGTCGTGAAGAACGATGCCGGTGAAATTGTTGAGGTGATCTGTTCAGTTGATCTGGACACCCTGGGCAAAGACCCGGCCGACGGCGTTAAGCCAAAGGGCGTTATTCACTGGGTATCTGCGGACAACAATGTCGATTGCGAAGTGCGTCTATACGATCGCCTGTTCAATGATGCGGCGCCGGATGCCGGCGGCAAGAACTTCCTCGACTGCGTAAACCCGGACAACCTGCAAATCCTAAAAGGCTGTAAGGCGGAAATCGGCCTGGCCAAAGCGGAGCCGGAGCAGGGCTACCAGTTCGAGCGCAACGGCTACTTCTGTCGCGACAGCAAGTACGGCAGCGCGGAAGCGCCGGTGTTTAACCGCACTATTGGTCTGCGCGACAGCTGGGCCAAAGAGCAAAACAAATAGCAAAGCGGAGGGCTGCCCGAGCGGCAGTTTTCGCGGCTGGGTCAATGACTGGCCCAGCCACACAGCAAAAAGAAT
The DNA here is from genome assembly GCF_030012985.1 of Microbulbifer sp. VAAF005. NCBI lineage: Bacteria > Pseudomonadati > Pseudomonadota > Gammaproteobacteria > Cellvibrionales > Microbulbiferaceae > Microbulbifer > Microbulbifer sp. VAAF005. The sequence continues at coordinate 5,125,694 of NZ_CP120233.1, forward strand.
TCGAGAGAAAAGATGTCTCTACAAGTCTACAACACGTTTTCCGGGAAGAAAGAACCCTTCGTACCATTGGTGGAAGATCAGGTGCGCATGTATGTGTGTGGCCCCACCGTGTACAACCGCGTGCATATTGGCAATGCCCGCCCTGTGGTGGTGTTCGACACCCTGTACCGGATACTGAAAAGAAATTTCAGCGATGTGATTTACGCGCGCAATATCACCGATATTGAAGACAAAATCATGAAGACCGCGCGGGATAACGGCGAGGAAATCGGCGTGCTGTCAGCGCGCTATGCCCAGGCTTACTACGAGGATATGGCCGCGCTCAATAACTTGGAGCCGGATATTGTCCCCTACGCCACCCAGCACTTGCCGGAAATGATCGCGATGATCGAAAGCCTGCTGGATAAAGGTCACGCCTACGCCGCCGAAGGCCATGTGCTGTTCGCCGTGGAATCCATGCAGGAGTACGGTCAGCTGTCCAAGCGCTCCCTCGACGATATGCTCGCCGGTGCGCGGGTGGAAGTAGCGCCTTACAAAAAGTACGCCGGCGACTTCGTACTGTGGAAGCCATCTGCCGATGACGAGCCCGGCTGGGACAGCCCCTGGGGCCGTGGGCGCCCGGGTTGGCACTTGGAGTGTTCGGCCATGATCAAGAAGCACCTGGGTGACACTATCGATATCCATGGCGGCGGTCGCGACCTGACCTTCCCCCACCACGAAAACGAGCGCGCCCAGAGCTGCTGCGCCAATGGTGTGGATTTTGTGCGCTACTGGATGCACAACGGCTACGTGAATATCAATGGCGAAAAGATGTCCAAATCCCTGGGCAACTTCCGCATGGTCAAAGACCTGCTGAGCCAATACCCCGGTGAAGTGCTGCGTTTCGCACTGCTATCTGCCCACTACCGCTCAGAACTGAATTTCAGTGCTGATTTGCTGGATCAGGCATGGCGCACCCTGGATACTCTCTATGGCGCACTGCGTGAAACGGAAGCGGTTGAGGCTGAAGCGGCAGATCTTAATGGCACCGCCTTTATCAAGGCGTTGGAAGACGATCTGAATACGCCGATCGCCATCAGCGAATTGCACCAGATCGCCCGCGACCTGAACAAAGCCGATGAGGTGGATAAAGCACGCCTGAAAGGCTTGCTACTGGCCGCTGCAGATATGCTGGGCATTCTCCAGCAAGACCCGGAAGCCTGGTTCAAACAGGCCCGTGGTGGCGATGAAGGTATTTCTGCCGAAGAAGTTGAAGCACTGATCGAAGAGCGCGCACAAAGCAAGAAGAACCGTGACTTTGCCCGCGCCGATGAGATTCGCGAAGAGTTAAAATCCAAAGGTGTGGTGCTTGAGGATAGCCGCGAAGGGACCAAGTGGCGCCGCGAATAGCGCGGTCCCACCCCGAGACACGGATAGACTTGAGACACCGATAGATTTTCCCTGGCTTGGCACATTGCGGCTGCCGGGGAAGTGAAATTCGAATTTCATTTGTAGAAGCGAACCATGAAAAAAGTATTTGTCCTGACCAGCGCTGTGATCGCCCTTATCGCACTGACCGGCTGTGAGCCCAAACGGGGTTCCGATGCCTGGTGCGAGAAAATGGATGGCATTCCCAAAGGGCAGTGGACTTTTGACGATACCCGCGACTACACAAAATATTGTGTCTTCAACCAAAAGCCGGAAGAGGAATAAGCGGGCCTATAGTCGTTGTTCTTCGTCGATTCCTACCAACACTTCTTCCGCCCGCTGACCGGTAAATATCGCGAGCAGGTGGTTGAGTGCTTGCGTCTTTTGTATGAGCGTCTGTACACCGCCAAGGCTGACTACGGTGAGTCTTTGCTGCGCGAGCAGATCCTGGAAATTTTTGCCGAGGCCCTGACCCGCGCGCCCCAACTCGATAGTGAAGATGGAGTGCAGGACCCCGAGGGCCGCTTCCGCAACCTGCGCGATCAGGCCGTCTGGGTACTGAACAGCCTGGTGGAGTTCGGTTGGCTGGAGAAGCAGGTAGACAGCGCCACGCTCACTGCCACCTATCCGTTTAGCCGCCGGGGCCGACTTTTCACTCAGCCGCTGGTTGAAGTGAACGGCACTCGCGTGCGCACCCGCCACCGCAATACCCGCAACACCTTAAATGCCCTGGAAGCCTTTGCCAGCCGAGGTGAAATCCACGACTTGATCGATGCCTGGGAATACTCCGAGCGTATCGTGGCGGATTTCACCGATATGATCGCCGAGCTGGAAGAGCGCAAGCGGGAAATGGTGCGGGAAGTGGAGGCCCAATTGCTGGTGCAGCAGGCCACCGATGAGTTTTTCTCCTTTATGGAGAGCCGCTTCCAGCCGGACCTGGCTATCCGTTTGTCTGCGGACAGCGTGGAAAAACATCGCGATTCCATCAATCGGGTGATTGACTGCATTCGCAGAAAGGAGGATGTGCAGAAAGCGGAGTGGGAGAAGCGCCTGCGCCAGCTGCTGCCGGAATTGATGCAGCCGGGCCAGTCCCTGCTGTGGCTAATGCTCGATACCATCGAGGACCGCATGCGCCGCGCCTGCGAGGTGAAGTTGCCCGCTTTGCGCCGCGCACTACAGGGCTTTACCAAGCGTGCCGATATTATTATCCGCCAGCTCAGCTACCTGCACAGCCAGGCTGAAGGTGAATTTGCCGACCTGTGCCAGCGTCTCGGTGAGAGCCAGCAAAAAACACAAATTCTCGAGCAGCTGGGCGAACAGCTGGGCGGTTTCCAGCTGCGCCTGTTTGACCCCAAGCAAACCCAGCTGTGGCAGCGCAACCGCCGCCAGCCGGTGAATACCCGGGTCGAAGATGAAACCCCCATCGGTGAAGAAAACCGCCGCGAGATCGAGCTGCAACAACTGCTCGACCAGGCGTTTAACTTCAACAACAGTAACCTGCGCGATTATCTGAGCGATGCCCTTGGCACCGGCCGCCAGATCAACAGCCGCAACCTGCCATTGCGCGATGCGCGTGATCTGCTCGCTATGAGCCATGTGATCGAAGCGGCGGCGGTGAACCAGAGCGGCGCTGCCGACTTGCAGGTGAAATTTACCGGTGAAATTGCCAGCAATGACTATTTCACCGAATTTGACGAATATATCCTGGAGCTGAAAAACAGTGATTGAACAGGCTTTGGAAGAGGCCCTGGCGCAGTGTCGCCTGAACCGCAGCGAATTTTCCGAGCTGCTGGTGCGCCTGTTGGATTACGGCGTTATCTGCCGGGATGAAAGCGTAATTGAGACCACCCTTTACGATCGCTTCCAGCGCTGCGAGCAGCTGGTGCGCGAGTGGTTGGCCCCACTGGGATTGCGTTTGCAGCACGACAGCCGTTTCCAGTTTATCCGCGTGTATCCACCCGGCGCCGAAGTGCCGGGTCTGCCGGATCAGGAAGAGCCGCACCACGGCGGCTTCCGCGCCCGCCTCAGTCAGCAGGAGGTGGCCGCGATTCTCGCCCTGCGCGTGGAATACGATAAAGCGCTGCGGGAAGGGCAGGTGGATGAGAGTGGTTGCGCCGCGCTATCGATGGAAGCCCTGGAACTGGGCATGCGCAACCTGCTGAAAATGTCCCTGCCGGATAAACACGCCGAGCGTAAAAATCTGCTGAAGAAATTGCGCCAGTTGCGCCTGGTGCAGTTCAGCAGCGAAGAGGTGGAGACCAGTGCGGAAGTCTGGCTGCGCGTGCGCCCGACCATCGCCCACTTTGTCAGCGAGTCGGTATTGCACCAGCTGATTGACAGTGAAGCCCCGCCCGCAGTGGAGAGCGAGGCCACTCAAGCTGATGAAATTGATGAGGCTGAAGAAGCGGAAGAAGAGCAAGTGCTCGAACGCATCACTCCAGAAGTCGAAGATAACAGCCTGTTTGAGAGTGAAGCCGCTTCCTAGTTGAAAATAGAGGCCGCAGTAGCGGCTATAAAAAATCGAAAACATTCGACCGCCCGGGCTTGCGTAAATTGCGCCCGGGAGCCTCGGAGAGGGGTGTCGGCTTCCCGCCTGCAAAAAGACCCTGCTTTTGAAAAGACCGTTTTTTTGAAAAGACTATGTTCCTAAAAAAACTGATCCTGATTAACTGGGGCAATATCCCGCAGTTGGAATATGATTTCGGCCCGATCAACCTGTTTTCCGGTGGCAACGGTTCCGGTAAAACTACGGCGGCCGATGCTATCCAGACATTGATGACCGCCGCCCACGACACCCTGTTTACCTTTAACCCGGGGCAGGATGAAACCACCCAGCGCGGCCGTGGTGGCAAGCAGGTGCGGACACTAGCTTCTTATGTACTGGGTTGTGACGACGGCAGTTACGCCCGCCCAACGAGTGCTACTTGCTATATTGCCGGTATTTTTTATCCCACCAGCGGTGAAGAGGGTACAGAGCCCTTTACTGCGGTGATGGGAATTTCTGCCAATCTTGATAGCAGTAGCCAGCCCGCTCAAGCTCGTCAGACCGATCTGCGCTTTTTCATATTTCCCGGCGAACAGTTGGCGAAAGGTGATATTGTCAAAGAAGATAGAGATGGGAAGAAATGGGCTCTGCCCCTAGATAAATTCAATCAGGTCCTGAGCAAACAGTTCGAAAAAGTTGAGCAGTACGACAAGAAAAAGGCCTATCTGCGTCGTCTTTACGGTGCCCTGCGCGGACGTCGTGATGCGGTCTCCGATCGAGAGGCTATGCACGCCGCACGCACCTTTGCCAACTTTATGGCCTACAAGCCAGTAAAAAGTATTAACGATTTTGTCGCCCAAGAGGTGTTGGAAAAACGCGATTTGGGTGATGCCATCCGCTCCGTATCCGAACTGATGAAAACCATTCACAGTATGGAGCAGGAAGCGCGTCAGATTGTGGAGAGAGTTAGTTCGCTAGAGGCCATCGCCCAGTCGGTGGAGCTCTACCGAGAGCAGTGGTTGCAACTGCGTGTGCAGGAATATTTATGCGCGCGCCAACACCTAAGGCGCGTTCAAAAGAGTTATCTCAAAGGGAAAGGTGAGCAACAAAAGTTACGCAGCGACCTGGAAAATAATGAGCGCGATAAACGGGTAGCTTCTGAGCGAGTTGAACAGCTCAATGAGCAGCAAATTGCGTTACTTGCCCAGCGTCAGGGAATCGATGCATTGCGTAATAAGGACGAATTAGAAAGGCGCATTAACAATGCCCTGGAGCTTCTGTCCCAGCAGCACACACCGCTGTCCGCCGAAGAGGCCCGCTGGCGCGAGAACCGTGAGGCCGCCGAAGAATTATTAAACCTGCTCAACTCGACCTCCGCAGAGCTGGAAATTCCCGCCTTCTCCGATAAAGCACTGGTGCAGGCGATCAAGCAGGTAGCCCGCGAGGAAGACCTGCCGGATCTGCACAAGTTGTTGGGCAAGGACTGGATCGATCTGGCCGCACTGGAGCCACTGCGCGAGCGCGCTGCCAGCAGCGAAGCTCTACAGAACCGCCTCTACGACCTGCTGGATAGCAGTGGCAAAGCTGGCGCCAGTGATGAGGTTTCTCCCAAAGAGCAGATTGCCCAGCAGGCTTCCCGCTGGGAGCAAAAAGTCCAGCAACTGCAAAAGCAGCTGCGCACCCAGGAGAGCCGCATTCAGCATCTCCAGGCCAACCGCGTGCGCTATCCCCAATCGGTGGAAGTGGCCCTGGCCGCAATTCGCGAGCAGTGCCCTGAGGCGGAGCCCCGCGTCCTGTGTGATTATGTGGAAGTGCTGGATGAGCGCTGGCAGATGGCGATTGAAGGCTATCTGGGCGGCGCGCGCTTCTCGATTATCGTGGAGCCGGAACACGAGGCTCGCGCAATTCGTATCGTGCGCGGCCTACCCGGGCGAAACAACCGCGCCCGAGTGATCCAGGGGGATAAAGCCCGCCGCGATGCGGAGCGCCTGGATACGCCGTCGGGCTCCATTATCGAACTGATGGAGTTCACCCATAAAACTGCCGAGCACTATTTGCGCGCCTCTTACGGTGCCGTGGTGCAGGTGGAGGATGAACACGAGCTGCGCGGTACCCGTCGGGGCCTGACTGCCGACGGTATGGCCAGTGGCAACTACAGCATGTGGCGCTGCGATATGGACGATGCCGAGCTGGTGTTCGGCCAGGGCGCCCGCGCCCGCGCACTGGCGGCGCAGCAGCGCGCTATGGAGCAGTTGCTGGAAGAGGCTGCCCACGTCAACGAGCGCCACCAGCTCTACCGTCGCGTTACCAACGCGGTGCGCGGACTGGCGAATATCAAGCTGTTGTCCATTGTGGATTCCGCCCTGGCGGCACAGCGGGAATGGCGCAGCGCCGAGCGCGCTCTGGAAAACCTGGACCTGAAGGACTTCGAGCAGTTCGAGCAGCAGGTCGATGAACTCAAGGCCCAGCTCAAGGACCAGCAAAAGCAGTTGTCTGATCTCCAGCGCAAGACTGGTTCCCTGGAAACGAAATTAAAGAGCAACGTAAAGCTCTTGGACGCTCTGTCTGGTCAGCTGGAGTCCCTGGACGATGCCGCCAGTGACAGCGAGGAAATGGTAAGGCGTATTACCGCCATCGATCCCACATTTGATGCCGAGCAAGTGCTGGTTACTGCCGACGAGCAGGTAGAGCGCGCCGCCGACAACTTCGACTTCTCGGCGGATATCGAAAGTTGGCAGGGACAGCTGGAGAAATACAGTCGCCAGCTCGATCGCGCGGTGATGGAGTACAACGCCACCTGTGCCAGCGTCGATACCCTGGTGTTTGAGCCAGACTTGAGTGGCGGCCATAAAGATGGCCTGTTCAAGTTGATCAGCGGTCTCGGCGATCAGGTAGAGACCCTGCGCAACCGCCTGAAGAACAACCTGCTGGTGGAGCGCCACGATCAACTGCTGGGATTGAAAAAATCCTTTAACACCACTTTTGTAACCCACTTGTGCCACGCTATTTACCAGTCCATTAACGATGGTAAGCGCGTGTTGGATGATCTGAACAAAGAGCTGGAACACCACCGCTTTGGCGCCGACCGCGAGCGCTTCCGTTTCGACTACCAGTGGGTGGCGGAATTTAAGGAGTACTGGAGCTTCTTTAAGGCGGTAATTGAACTGCCGAATCTGGGTGAAGAGCAGAGCCTGTTCGACACGGACTTGGCGCCCAAGCACCGCAAGGTGCGGGATCGCCTGTTAAGTATGTTGCTGAGTGAAGACGAGCAGGTAGCGCGGCGCGAGCTGGATCGAATCAGCGATTACCGCAACTACCGCAGCTATGAGATCTATAAGGAACCGGAGGGCAAGGAGCCGATTGCGCTCAGCCAGTACGGCACCGGTTCCGGCGGTCAGCTGGAAACGCCGGCTTATATTATCCGCTCCGCAGCGGTCACTTCGGCCTTCCGCTTTGGTGAAAGCGGCAGCCATTTGCAAATGGTGCTGGTGGATGAGGCCTTCTCCAAAATGGATGAGTCCCGCTCCAAGGAAGTGATTCGTTACCTGACTGAAACCCTGGGGCTACAGCTGCTGTTTATTATGCCCAGCAGTAAATCCGGGCCTTTTATGGACCTGATCTCGAATCAGTTTGTGTTCAGCAAGTGCCCCAGTGCCAAGCCCATCGGCCAGCTGAATACCCGGGTGTATGTCGATCGCAAGGTGTGCAACCAGGAGCGTATCGCCGAACTCTGGGCCAATCACCGCCGCGCGATTCGCCAACAGGCGTCGCTGGATTTTATGGACCTGGTAGAAGTAGAGGGATAGGTATTATTGGGGGAAACCCCTCCATTGGCAGGGAGGCAACCGATGGAAAAGACATTGCCCTATTGGGTAGAGGAAAACCCGCTGTTAATCGGCATCCTGAATTTTATTCTGGATCGGCGGGACAGCCAGCTGGAACGCGGCAAGGAAGCCCGCATTAGTTTCAGGCTGGATTTGCGCGCTGGCAGTAAGCGCTGGCTGGAAGTGTTGGAGCCCCTCAGGGACCCCGATCAAGACGAGCAGGAGCTGTGGAATGAATTGCAGCACTTTGCGCGGGAATACCAGTGTTTTACGGTGAAACCGAATCCGAAAAGGCGGCCGGGTATTGCCGAGTGGCAGGGGGCCCAATTGATTTTTCGGGATGCCAGCGAGGAACAGCTGCGCCTGTGGCTCAATCGCCCATCCCCCACCGTTCGCCAATCCGCCTGGACCAGCCTGCTGGAGCCCTATGTCGATCGCTTTGAAAATCCCTCTGCTTTTCCCCTCGAAGGCTTGGAGCTCCAACCGGGGTTTGATTCCGTCGAAGAAATTATCGCTTGCTGGGTGTCCGTCGGCAAAGAGCTGATCTTTGCCGATGAAATTTCCTGGCGACAATTAGCCGCGCGCTGCTTTAAAGGGGATTCCAAATACCTGGAATTACCCAGCCGTCAATCTCTGGTGCGCAATCTCTATCCTGACCTGAGCCGTAAAATCCAGGAGCGCCAGCTTTTACTTCACGCCTACCTGCCCAGGCAATTTGAGCAGGTCATTTTTATCGAAAACCAGGACACTTTTATTAGCCTGGCGGAGCTGCAACCCAGTCGTGCAGCACTGGTTTATAGCGAGGGCTACCAGGGAGGCGCAGAAAGGATTCGCAATGGGGAGAGGGTTCGCTTCAGCACTATTAATGTGGTTAGTGAAAATATCCGGCAGCAATTCCTAAGCTGGTGGCACGATGGGGAGTCCCGAACGGTTCCAACATTTTTCTGGGGGGATCTGGACTATGAAGGATTGCGGATTGCCGCAGCGCTGAGAAAGAGCTTTCCCGACTTGCAGTGCTGGCGCCCGGGCTACGATCTGTTACTGCATTTTCTGCGCACGGGAAAAGCCCATGCTCCAGAGCAGGCGGAAAAGGTGGGGCAAAAGCTGGTGCAAGCGATTGGTTGCCAATATGCAGATAGCACTCTGCTGCCAGCAATTTCAGACAGCAATCGCTATGTGGATCAGGAGGCGGTTGAGATTGGGGAGCTGGCTGGGACATTAGTGTGAATATGTCGCTATCCGATAAATTTTAATTGTTCGTTTTTATGGAATGGTGACTATCAAGGCGTCGGCGGGCGTTTGAACTTGTTTTTTATGCGCAATTTCTCGGAAGATAGAAAAAATATGCTGTAAAAATGCCCCTCAGAATAACAAGTGCAGTTTCCGGAGTTTGCTATGCGTCAGTTTTCCATCCTGGTCATTTTTGCGTTGGCCTTTGGCGGCGCCGCTGTGATGTACGAAAAGGAAAGCCGTAAAGTAAAAGGCGTGTTGACCCAGATTACTGAACTTCAAGCGCAGATGGGTGATTTACAGGCGGAGATCAACCGCCTGAATAGTGAATTGGAAGCCGTGAAGCTTGCGGAGCGCCGCCGCCCTAATCTCAGTGCTATGGCCAACCGCATTCGCCGCGAAGGTAGCGGCAACTCCGCACAAGTTGCGCCCAAGCCAAAAGTGGAAGACCGCTTTGAAAAGTCGCGCAACCTGATGCAGTCAGACGTTACCAGCGCGCCGCCAGCTATCCAATCGAACACTCGTAGCAACAATGATGAAAGCGAGTGGTCTCGCCCAACTGTAGATGCCGATGAGTATCGCGGTGAGACCGGTGAAGAACCTGCAGTAGTCGACCCCTACCAGTAATTTTGCACGCAGCATATTGATTCCCTCGCCAAAGCCCGCAAAATACCTGCCTCCCGCAGGATACTGTTTTGCGGGTTTGCCAGTTTTAGCTGACACGATTTGAAATTATAAGTGGGCAAGGGGCGTTAGGTATGTCGCTGAACAAGTTTTACACCACCTTAAATGGGCAGTTGGAAGGATTGCTTTCTGCGGAGCGCGACTGGCTGGCCAACACCGCCAATGCCAGTGCGCTGTTGTTTATGGAGCTGGAGGATATCAACTGGGCCGGCTTCTATTTCCTCTACGGTGATGAATTGCGTTTGGGGCCCTTCCAGGGCAAGCCCGCCTGTACCCGGATTCCTGTGGGCGCTGGTGTTTGCGGCACTGCTGTTTCGACCGGTGAATCCCAATTGGTAGACGATGTGCATCAGTTCCCCGGCCACATCGCTTGCGATGCCGTGTCGGCCTCAGAGGTGGTGGTGCCACTGTATGATGACGCGGGTCGTTGCCTGGGAGTGCTGGATATCGATAGCCCCAGTGTGGCGCGCTTTAGCGAGGAAGACCTGGCGGGCCTACAGGAATTTGCCCGGGTATTGCTCAAGTCCTCAGACCTCCCGGCGAGCTGATGGCGCTGCTTTGGCAAAAGCAGGTTGACGACACCTGTTACCAGGTGCGCAACCATGGCGCCAGTGTGCGCCTCTACAGCAACGGGGTTTTCCACTCTCAGTGGAATCCCCGCGATCCGCTCAAAGGCTCCCTTTGGGAGTTATTGCTGCTACCGGCATTTTTCCTCCCTGAAGAGCGCTTGAATTCGGTATTGGTACTCGGCGTCGGTGGTGGTGCCCTGATTCGCCTTTTGCAGGCGTTCACCTCCGCTAAGCGTATTGTCGGCGTAGATTTGGACCCGGTGCACCTGGATATTGCCCGTCGCTTCTTTGGCGTGCGTGATGTCGAGCTGGTGTGTGCTGATGCCTGTGACTTTGTACGCGACCACTTGAAGCGACCCTCTCACAGCACTTTCGACCTGGTGATCGACGACTTATTTGGGCACTGCGACGGCGTAGTGCAGCGAGCGGTACCCGCCGATAAGTCCTGGTGCTCCAGCCTGATGCGCCTACTTCATAAAGATGGCGTGCTGGTCAGCAACTTCGGGGATAGGCCCGAGCTACAGAACAGCGCTTGGCGCGACAAAGCTATGCGTGAGCGACTCGGCGGTGCCTGGATGGCCTATATGCCCCAGTATGAGAATCATATCCTGGCAGTGAGCAGAGGAACTCTGCGCAAAGGTGAGCTGGCGGCCAGGGCCCCAGAAAAGATCAATCCCGCCAACCCCAACCGGCGCCTGGACTTCCGCATGAGCCAGCTTCGCTGATCTCGACAGCCCCCACAGAGGCCGGCTCCTAAAATCCCTGTCACTTTAATAGTGATATTCATTGGCGCCCTTTGTCACCTCGTGACTATACTCAAGGTGAGCGAAGTGTTCTGCCGGGATCGATTGATGCGGTACAAAACTGTTGAGGAAGTGATTCAGGAAGGAAGGGATTTTCATGCCAAGTTGGCGTTGCAATACGAAGAGTATGAGCAGCTTGCCACCAATGAACGGGTCGAGTTGCTGCTGGATCAGCTGCGACGACGGGAAGATTCCATGAAGCACTCACTGGAAAACTTCCATGCAGACCTGCCCCCTGGAGCCCTACATACCTGGGTGCAATTTGCCCCGGAAGGGCGAGAGAAAGAATTTTTGCAGCGCTTGCGCGGCATTGATATTGAAGACTTGGAGCAGATTGCCAAGTTGGCCATGGATATCGAGATCTACCTGGCCGATCAATATCGGGATCTAGCCCAGGGCGCTGAAACCCCATCGGCACGAGATGCATTCGAACGATTGCGACAACTCGAAGAGTTGGAAGAGCATACGCTGTCGATGAACTTGTTTAATCTGCGCGATTACTAGCCTTTAATCCAGTTTCCAGGCGACTGCTGCTGGCCTGCGCCCCTAGCTCTTAGGGGCGCAGACGGTATACGCAAAATCCTTGCTCTTTGGTGATCAAATCCACCTGGGAAAAATAGCGGGGCCCTTTTTTCGCCAGGGGAATAAATTCATTCACCACAAAAATCGCAGCGCCGGAATCTTTGAGAATCCGCGCACTCTGCTGCAGAAAGCGATCGGTCAAATCTCCCTCCACCTGAAAGCCCTGGTGGAAAGGTGGGTTGCACAGCACCAGATCGGCGATTTCACTCTCCAGTTCAGAGCCAGCATCAGAGGGCACAACGATGCCTTCGACTCCCTGTTCGGTAAAATTCTTGCGGCAGGCCAATAGAGCAGCGGCGTTATTATCCGTAGCGGTAAAATGATATTTACCCAAAGCGGCTAATTGCATACTCAGGTAGCCATAACCACAACCGAGATCAACAATACGAGAACCGTCCTGTGGCAACTCCGTCGTTAATTGCTGGGCGAGTAGGGCACTGCCTTTATCGATTTTGTTCCAGCCGAACAATCCCGGCTTGGAGTAGAGGTCGCCAAGCTCGAGCAGCTTTTGTAACTGGGCATACTGAAGCTCACCGATTGGATTGCCGGTGTCCTCGTGAGCGACAACATTACTGCTCAGGTAGTCGTTGCCGTTTTTTTGCAAGTGCTTGGCAGTGCCCAGGCGCTCGGCTACTTTCGCAGCGTAGCTTTTGATTCCGCTTTGCTTTTCACCCAGCAGAACCAACTCGCCACCTTCACCGAGGAAGTGGGGTGCACAATCAATAATATGGTGAACTACGGCCTTCTCTTTCGAAACGGCGTAAACAATACGGCGGTATTTGCGGTCCAGTTCTTCAAAGTGGAAATCGTTGAAGAAGCTCCGCTTCACCGTATTTTCGGCGAGTTCGGCAATATCCCAGCGGTTACTGATTAAATCTCCGGCAAAATGGAACCCCTCCTGGTGTAAGAGGGGCTTGCTGTTTTCATCGGCGATCCACAGTGTTTCCTCTGGGGCCTGGATAAGTTCCTGATGTAGAAGGGCTGACATATCTTTTTTTAATTGATAGAGGCAATTTCTTCAGGGGTCAGGAGGCGGTAATCACCTTCCTGAAGTTCTTCATCCAAGATGATTTCGCCGATCTTTTCCCGGTGCAACTCCAATACCTTGTTGCCCAGGGCCGCAAACATACGCTTCACCTGATGATAGCGCCCCTCACCGATGGTGATGCGCACTTCGTTGGCAAAGAGGATCTCCAGCTTGGCAGGCTTGGTTCTCTTCTTTTCATTATTGAGCCAGACACCCTTGGCAAGCTTGGCCACGGCATCTTCCTCAATTTTCTCGGCCAACAGAGCGTAGTAGGTCTTGTCGCAATGGTGGTTGGGGGAGGTCACCTTGTGGGACCACTGGCCGTCATCGGTAAGCAGCACCAGGCCGGTGGTATCAATATCCAGACGCCCGGCAATATGCAGCTTTTCCTTGTTAGGCTCATCAATCAGGTCCAGCACTGTAGGGTGCTCGCCATCTTTGGTGGCACTGACATAGCCCAGGGGCTTGTTCAACATAATGTAGCGGGGCCCCGGCTCGTGCAGGGGCTCATCATCCAGGCACAACTCATCACTGACTTGTATTTTGGTGGCCGCATTGGTGACCACCTCACCATTGACGGTAATGCGCCCCGCCCAGGCGGCGCGCTTTACATCAGTGCGGGAGAGGTCGGTGACCTGGCTGACCGCTTTATCCAGACGAATCAGGTTAGCCAATTTTACGTTCACCGGAATCGACAGATTGATAGATCAGGGTATTGATGGTCATGGGACCAACGCCACCGGGTACCGGGGTGTAAGCTGCAGCGCGTTCGGTCAGTGGGCCCAGCTCGATATCGCCGACACCGCCGGGGTGGTAACCGGCATCCACAACCACAGCGCCATCCTTAATCCACTCGGCCTTGATAAACTCAGGCTTGCCCACGGCGCCCACTACGATATCGGCGCGGCGGATATGCTCGGCCAGGTCTTGGGTGCGGGAGTGGCAGATAGTCACGGTGGCATTGGCATTCAACAACATGGCCGCCATCGGCTTACCCAAAATGGGGCTGCGACCCACAACCACAGCGTGCTTGCCTTCCAATTCAATATTGTAGGCCTCCAACAGGCGCATAATTCCTTTAGGAGTCGCGCAGCCGTAAGCCTCTTCTCCCATTGCCATACGGCCAAAGCCCAGGCAGGTTACACCGTCTACATCTTTTTCCAGGCTGATCGCATCGAAACAAGCGCGCTCATCGATCTGCGCCGGTACCGGGTGCTGGAGTAAAATGCCGTGGACGTTGGGGTTGGAGTTGAGTTCTTCGATCTTGGCGAGCAGCTGCTCAGTGGTGGTGGAGGAGGGCAGTTCCACCTGGAGGGAGTCCATGCCGATTCGGCGGCAGGCATTGCCCTTCATCTTTACGTAAGTGGCGGAGGCGGGGTCATCACCTACCAGAATGGTCGCCAGGATTGGCGTTTGGCCACCACTCTTTTCCTTTAGTACGGCTACCCGAGCCGAGAGTTCCTCTTCAGTTTTCTGTGCCAGGGCCTTGCCGTCCAGAACCAGTGCAGACATAGATACTATCTCTAACAGTAAAAAATCGATGGCTAATAGACCGGAATCTGCTTCAGCACCTACTTTATATAGAAGGGCGGAAGCAGGCGATTTTTAAAAACGCTTACTTTTTATCCGGTCGGATTCGCGAAGTGCGCCATTTTCGCACAGGTTGGAAATAATTTCGCCACTTCTGGGCCCAGATAGGCAAAAGGATAAACTTCTTTAAAAATAATAGCTTAGAAGCGTTGACATGGGCCGGGGGTATCATTACTATGCACGCACTTCGCAGCTACAGCGACTTACACAACCACCTACGGGGCGGTTAACAGGGTCAAAGAGGTGCGAATGATTGGAAAAACGGGGCATAGCGCAGTCTGGTAGCGCGCCTGCTTTGGGAGCAGGATGTCGGGGGTTCGAATCCCTCTGCCCCGACCAATTTTCCGGGTTCACCTTGCGCCCGTAGCTCAGCTGGATAGAGCATCCGCCTTCTAAGCGGATGGTCGCAGGTTCGAGTCCTGCCGGGCGTGCCATCTTCACAAGATGGTGCTGGTTTGGCAAAAAGGACTTAGTCTGAAGCCAGATTGGCTGCAAGAGGTATCCGGCAATCAGTACTGCCACAAGGTGCTGAAGTATATCACTTTTATGGTGGCCGTAGCTCAGTTGGTAGAGCACAGGATTGTGGCTCCTGAGGTCGCGGGTTCGATCCCCGTCGGCCACCCCAGATTCTTCCTTGTTTATCAAGGACTTAAAACCCCGCCGAGTGCGGGGTTTTTTAGTTTTGGGCCTTTGAGGGGTAATTCGAGGGGGTAATTTTTACCACAATCGATTTTTTCAGCCCCTCCGGTTGGACATTCATCCAGTGCCCTTTGGCGTGTCTTTCTTTCCGCTAATCCTCGCCTTATTAAGAGAAACAACTTTATCGGCGGTGTGGTTGTAGCGCTCCATCATGCTTCGAGTCTTGTGCCCGCTGAATTCCTGCTTGTCACCTTCGAAATCTGAGATGCCTTTAATCTTTAAATCATGAAACCGGAAGCGGGCGGGTAGGGCGCCAGCCTCATTGGCAGCTTTTTGTTCCCGGCTCCAGGTGCTGTTGAATCCGTCTCGGGTGAAGCGCTGCCCAGTTCGGCCGCGAATCAGACACATACTTTGTGACCTGGAAGTGGTGTTGCTTTTAAGTGCCAGCTCAACCGCATCGTGCAATCGGTCCGTCCAGAGCTTCAGTTGTTTCTTGCCAGTTTTTTGTTGGCAAATCAATAAACCTTCGTCGGTGATATCCTGTCGCTTCAATGCGAGAACATCTTGTTGGCGAGCGGCGCAAAGGTAGGCAATCTCCATTGCGGCCGCGTGGGCAGTGTGTCCCTTGGACTCTAACCATTTATAGAAAGCTAAATATTCTGAATCTTCCACATAGCGCCCGGCCTGTTTCTCCTTGATTGGCTTGACCGCCCTGGCTGGGTCTTCAATTGATACGAACCCGCGAGCCTTTCCCCAGCGAAAAATAATACTGAGAAATGTGCGCTCTCTGTTTGCTGCGGTAGGGTATTGCTGCCCGCGTGCATCCATATACATTTGAATCACAGGTGATGTGATGGAGTCCGGCACTGCTTGACCAAAGACGGCCTCAATTTTCTTTGCGTATCGCAGATAATCTTTTTGCGTTTGAGGTTTTATCTCTTTTGTGTATTGGGGAGGCCAGGTATAGCTCTATCAGGTCGGCGATAGTAAATGTTTTACCGTGTTGGCCGCTTTCCCACAATTCGTAGGCGGTCCATACTTCGGCGCGAGTAGCATCAGGGCCGCACAAGTACCAAGCCCCTTGCCCTCGTATTTTTACCCGATAGCCGCGTGGGTAAACCTCTACCCAGCGTGGCATCCAGGCGTTCTTGGGGTTTCTTGGTCTAGCCATTGATGGCGCTCATGTTTATGCCGGCGGGTATTTGAGGTGCCTGCCCGTTGGAGCTGGTGCTGTTTATCTGCATGAGTTTAGCCTGATTGACCATTTCCCAAGTCAGGGCGGGAGAGTGGTCCCTCTTAAGCACGTAGGGGATGCGATTGCTATCGAGGACTTTCTTTTGCGCCTCAGCATTATCGGCACCAACACCAGTTAGGCGGCCGATTTCACTTTTTGTGAGAAGTTTGCTCATGCCGCCACCCCAGCCTGCTCTACCCGGCGGAACTCAATAACCCATACCCAGGGGTTTTGGTCCCAGCTGTCATTGCTATAGATAGACTCCCAAAGTCTGCGGAATGCAGGGCGCGGCTTTTCATACCAGCCACAAAATTGAGCTGCTGCGGATTCGGGGCCGTCCACACCCTCGGCTTTTGCATCCTCTTCGCTGATATCCTGAATACGCTCAACGCGAACGGTAGTTATTTCTAAAGTGATACGGCTGGCCCACCGGGGCATGTGGATTGAGGGTACATTTTTTCCCTCCTGGGCTGACTTAGGCATGGTCCAGCTTTCAGCGATACTTTCATTTTCGAAGTATGTGAAACTGTTATCAGCTAAATACTCGACCCTCACACATCCGCAGTTGCAGGCGTCAATTGCGCACAAATCCGGCTTCCAGGTTTCGCGCACCCATAGGCGGTCACCGGGCTCACCATAAGGGCAGTCAATGTCGACAAACCTGCTTTGCCAGGCACTGTTGATCTCCTGATATAAGGAGCGACCCGCAGGCAAACCACCAATTTGTTTGATGGCCTCTTCATCACTTGCGCCATTAAATGGCTGCGGTTTTATTAGCCTGCGCGTTTGGGTTTTGCGGCCTTCCAGAATTGCGCGGACCATATCCCCATTAAATAAGATTGGTTTCTCTGCTATGGCCGGGTTAGTCATTGGAGGCTCCCACAACTTTAAGGTTATTAGGTAGGCACTTCAGTGCATCCTCACATGCCTCTTCTGCTGTAAGGCCTTGCCCTTGAGCAAGAGAATCCTTGCACCTCGTGTCTTCTTTTAGCCATGCCATCCAATCGGTTCTTATGGTTCTGGCAATTTCCACGTATAAGAACGGGTAGTGGTTTTCCAGCTCAACAGCTTTATTTATAAATTCCGCCACATTGTTGCCTGGGTTAGATTGTGTAGAATCAATAACCCCCTGAAACTGCGAAAACATCCAGTGCAAGAATTCATTGAATTCTGGGTCGTAGAAAGTAAACCCTTCGCTGGTGCCAGCTATCTCTTTAGCCTTTTCTCTCCATTGCTCCAGGAGGTCTTTATATATTGGGTGTGCCATTGCATATCCCTCGCTATTGTCTTTCACCCACAAAGCCCGCACTGGGCGGGCAGGGGGAGTTATTTGGAGCTTGCAAATTTGTTGGTTCGCTCACTCAATTCAACTCTAGGGGCGTTACCCCTTCGTTATCATTTTCTTACCCTCGGTTGAGTTGAATTATTGATTGGTTAAATGGGCTAGGCCCTGCACCTACCCAGCCCCAATTAAGGGG
Organism: Microbulbifer sp. VAAF005; assembly: GCF_030012985.1. Classification (NCBI taxonomy): domain Bacteria; kingdom Pseudomonadati; phylum Pseudomonadota; class Gammaproteobacteria; order Cellvibrionales; family Microbulbiferaceae; genus Microbulbifer; species Microbulbifer sp. VAAF005. The sequence continues at coordinate 5,143,246 of NZ_CP120233.1, forward strand.
CTAATAGTGGTCTTCCTCTTGGTTTTATCTTTGGTGCCGGTGGCAATTCATGGTCAGATAAAACACAAGCTCCTGCCGCCTCCCGCTCCCTTACCCAGTCCCAGGCGCTGAACGGATTGAGTGAGATTAAATTACCCTCTGAGTCAAATGCCGCTGGCCTTTCACCCTGCTTGGTTTGAATCTTCTTAACGGTTCCACCTACACGGTAGACTCGCTGCTTTAAGGTTAATCTTTCCAGGTTAGGCATAAGGTTTCTCTACGCCGCAAACGGATAAATAGAAACACCCTCTACATGCAGTACATCGGGGGGTAATTTCTTTTGCAGATGCGGCCCCTTTTTTCTGTCTACGCAATTCAGCAACTATTGCGCGCTGAACCATTTTGAATTTATCTGTATCAACTGCCACGCCTGTGGGTTTTTTGTTCTTTATCCTTTCGAATGCGGAAACAAACTTTTTAACCTCTGCTATTACTGCTGATGCTTGCTTATTTAGAGGAAACTTTGAAATTTCCATTTGAACCCCCTTGGGGGCCCTGAACTAGCGGCCCAGGTTAATGTTTGTTAGAGCTAGAAGGGAATATCGTCATCAAATCCACCTTGGTTAAAATCATTCCTACCACCCATTGATTGCGGTGCTGCCTGATTCTGCTGATACCCCTGACCTTGGGCTGGTCTTTGCTGCTGATTCTGCGGAGCCATAGGGGAGGGCTGTTGGAATCCCTGCCCCTGCTGCGCACCATTTTGTTGACCATCAAGCATCTGCATTTCAGCTGCGACAATTTCTGTAGTGAAGCGGTCCTGACCGCTGTTTTTGTCTTGCCACTTCCGAGTGCGTAGTGAGCCTTCAACATAAATCTTCGCCCCTTTGCGGAGGTATTCTCCGGCTATTTCTGCAAGGCGGTTGAAAAAGACTACGCCGATATACTCGACCTTACCAACAACTTGGCCGGTCTGCTTATCCTTGTAGTTATTATTCATTGCAAGCCGAACATTAGTAACAGCATTTCCGTTCGGCATGTAACGCACCTCAGGGTCTGCGCATAAATTTCCAATACTGATAGTTTTGTTGATTCCTCTGCTCATACCACATGCCTCCAAGTTTCGCCGCTAATTGCCTTTCCAAGAGTTTGCGGTTGAACATTTAAATTCTTGGCAATGTCTTTCACTTTCATGCCTCGCTTTCTTAGATTTCTCGCCTCTCGGACAGTATTTTCAGTTAAAACTGAGTTGTAACGGTCTTCCCCTCGCTGTAATCGATTCTTAACTTTTGCGTCAACCATGTTGTCCTTCCTGGTCCCAAGGAACATATGTCGAGGATTGACGCATTTACGGTTGTCGCAGGTATGGCAAACATCAAGGCCGGTCGGAATAGGCCCGTTAAATGCCATCCATACAAATCGGTGAGCGTATTGGGTTTTGCGCTTGTGAGTTAATCGACCGTACCCGTTTGCGTGTAGATGTCCGTCCCATTCCCAGCAGGCCATAAATGCTTTCCTCTTATGACTATTTGCCTTCCTTCAGCTCACCATCAACGATGACATAGACGATGTACTTATCGGTTGCTTTGTCGAAAATCTGGACCCAATTGACAAAGGTTTCGGTTTTGGCAATTTCTTTTGCCCTTTTAAGAGCGGCCTCTTCAGTGGGGTGTGACTCCTTAAAATCCTTAGCCCCACCCATTAACAGGTTGTAAGTACCGTAAAATATGGCGAATCTATTCACTGACTCTCCCCCTAATTTCTATTTCGGCGACCCAGCCAGCAATAAACACTGCACCACAATTGCGACACTCAATTTCATCATCGTCACTAGAGTTATCGGGAAGCTCGCCGACATCTAAGTCTCTTTCTGTTCCGCAATCTTCACATTCAAAAATCACGATAATTTCTCCCTAAAAATGCGCCCCGTACCAGCGGCGCAAGCCTCACGCGCTAACGTATCTGTAGAGCAGGTTTAGCTTCAGCTAATCGAGCCCCAGGAATTTCTTGACCTTCTTTAAGGGCGGACAAAATGGCTTTTTTGTCGGGTGTGAATGTATTTTTCACAGTGACGAATTCGCCGGGAAGGGCATCCTCATTTTCAATCTCAACCTTGGCTGCTGCCTTCCTGAGAGAGATTGTGAAGACCGGACACTCAATCTTCTTGATGCCGCACTCTTGCATATTTGAGCGGAGATATTCAGTGATTGAATTACGACGGTTTTGCAGGGCTTTCTTCTTGGCTTGCAACCGCTTAATTTCATCATCAAGCCCCTTTTCAAAGGGGGTGAAGTTCATGAGAAGATTGCCTATCTGAACAGCCTTCTCATTGAATTCAAGTTGGATACCTTCCAGCGTGTCAGCAATATCTGCTGGGGTTAAATCGTTATCTTCGGCCAGTTGCTTCAGGTCGCGGGCTTGGTCGGTAATTTCATACAGTTTTAAGGCGGTCATTATGCAGCTCCTTGGAGTTGTTCCTTTTGTGCTTCGTAGGTTTGGGTTAGGACGGTAATTCCTTTATTGGCAACGTCAGTTAGGTGCGGCATATTTCTTTGCCGCTCAAGATGCTTGATTGAGGTTTTGAATATCCCGGCGGCTTCATGCAGGCGGCGGGAACTTTTCAATGTTTTCAGGTGTTTCTGTACGTACTCAGTAAGCTCTTTGGTTTGTTTGTCTCGGGCGGAGTCTTTGTCTTCCGCTTTGTCGATCTGGCTTTCCAACTGGCGCTCTTGACGGTATTCGGGGTCATCCCATTCACCGCTATAAATATCTGCGGAGAATCCGAGGAAGGAAAAGCACTTTTTTAAAGCGTCAGAAAGTGATTTCTTGGCCGCCTCTTTATCTTCGACAAAATACTTATTTTTATGTGACCAATAGATGCGGGGTGTGTGGCCATAGTTCTCCACGTGGCCGCGCTCTCCGTCAATTTTGTACCAGAGGCGCAGCCTGATTGTGTGGGTGAGGTTACGACCAATTTCCTGGCCTTCAAGAATTACTGGCGCGCCCTGGTCGTCACGCTCCTCGATAATTTCATAACCCCAGCCGATACCGATTGGCCCCCATATTTCAGTAGCTTTCTCAACCATGGCGATATGGTTGATGCTGGCAGTTTTACGGCCTTCAACTGTTGACTCTTTTACAAAGCGAGCGTCAGTTTTCTTTACCCGCTGCCAGATGCTTAGATTCTCAGACATTTTGCTTACTCCCGTTATTAGGGGGATGCCAGCGCTTAAGCCGGCTCCACTTCCTCTGTAGGCTCCTCACAAACAAACTCACCGCTTTCGTTTAGCGAATACCACTTGTTTGGTTCTACCTCTCCTTGACCCGCAACTGCTGCCCGGATATGAATTAGCTCTCCTTCGTTATTTCGATAACAAAGGACAATGGCGCTACCTTCAGATGCACGAGCTTTACTTGCAGCGCCTGCTGCAATTGCAACTGCGTGCTGCCCTTCAACTTCGGCTGCGCTCCGGTTTCCGGTGTTAGTGGCTGCGCTCTGGTTTCCGGTGTTAGTGGCTGCGCTCCAGTCTCCGGTGTTAGTGGCTGCGCTCTGGTTTCCGGTGTTAGTGGCTGCGCTCCAGTCTCCGGTGTTAGTGGCTGCGCTCCAGTCTCCGGTGTTAGTGGCTGCGCTCTGGTCTCCGGTGTTAGTGGCTGCGCTCCGGTTTCCGGTGTTAGTGGCTGCGCTCTGGTTTCCGGTGTTAGTGGCTGCGCTCCAGTCTCCGGTGTTAGTGGCTGCGCTCCGGTTTCCGGTGTTAGTGGCTGCGCTCTGGTTTCCGGTGTTAGTGGCTGCGCTCCAGTCTCCGGTGTTAGTGGCTGCGCTCTGGTTTCCGGTGTTAGTGGCTGCGCTCCAGTCTCCGGTGTTAGTGGCTGCGCTCTGGTCTCCGGTGTTAGTGGCTGCGCTCTGGTTTCCGGTGTTAGTGGCTGCGCTCTGGTCTCCGGTGTTAGTGGCTGCGCTCTGGTCTCCGGTGTTAGTGGCTGCGCTCTGGTTTCCGGTGTTAGTGGCTGCGCTCTGGTTTCCGGTGTTAGTGGCTGTTTCACCATCTTTTTCGGCCCGAGAAATAATCCAATCGACAGCGCTTTGTATTAGTTGAGGTAGCTTTATTTCAGCTTTAACTGTGAGTGATGCCGCTGCAATTTTTGAGTCATCGCCCCTGCGCGCAATCTGGCCTGATGCTTCCACTACAGCGAACCTGGATTCAACTGGTGAGTAATAATTGAATACATCTAGCGGAAATTCGCAGGCATGAAGACCGCTTCGGCACGCCTTAACCTCACCTTCATGGATATGAGTTTTACCAACCTCATACTGATAACCACGGCACTGCAGGTCTTTATCAAAACCTTTATAGGCAATTATTTTTTCTTCGTTTTCCATGGGTTCACCTGTTTGGGTAGAGGTAAGGCTTGGTTTATTTGATGTATGCGTACTCAATTGCTAGAGGTTCCAGCTCTTCTCGGAATTCTTTTGCAATCTGCTTAGCGCACTTATCGGCAAAATCAGAGCTGAGCTTTCCTGCTTCGCATTGGTCTTTTTTGCTGAGGGCTAGAAATTCACCAAGGGTGTCTTCGTTGATTTCTTTAACCTCTTCCATCGCGACTTCGAGAAAGCGCTCGTAGTAGCCAGCCTCAAGCCTGCCGAGGCGGTGACTACCGAGAAAGATTCGATTGATGAAGTAATCGGCGATGCCGGCCAGAATCCTTTCTGCTTCGTTTGAGGTTTCGTCCGGCAGAGAGTCTTGGTGATTCTCGTAGGCGTTTAGAGAGTCTTCGGCGGGGGCGGTTGAGCTGATTCCTAACATGGGGGTTCTCCCTGAGCTGTTAGAAATCAGGTTAAGCAATATGACTAACTTTGTAAAGTCAAAAAGATTAACTTTTGTTGATTTTGGCGCTAATTAGTTTACCTATCTCGTCAAGAAGGTCATTTATCTCGCTATCTGTCAGTGGTTTTTGTGGTGAGCTGCGCCCAAGAAGCGAGTCAGCATCAATTTCGAGAGCTTGGCAGAGGGTGTTCAATTGCGAAAAAGAGAGGCCGCGTTTTTTTCCTGCATAAAGTCTGGCAACGAAATCACGAGAGACCCCGAGATGAGCTGCAACGTCACTCTGGGTGAGGTTGAGAGTGCGGGCTCGCGCCCTTATTCGGGCACCAACTAATTTAGATAGGTTGTGCGAATATGGCACTTTGTAGTGTATCTAATACAAGTTAAATTAATTGTAGTGTCTTTGCTATCTGCAACAGAGTGAAAAACTGATACGTTTTTAGTGTCTATCTTTGAGGTTTAAGTTCAGGTCGATAACAAAAAGAAAAAAATCCTAAAAGTTAACCTCTTAGGGAGAAAAAGTTTCAGCATTGGATGCGCTAAAGAGGGAAGCAGGATGCAGTTGATAGCAGCCCAGTCAGACATGGAAGTACGAGACGAAAAAGTATTGGCGGCCCTCAGGGGGCGCTCTCCGCAATGAATTCATGTTGCGGAGGTTGCAGCAGGCTTCTTGAGTGTAAGCGGGCAGGTATTTACCGAGAGTGCGAGGATTATACTCCTCAGGTTAGGACTCTTTCGGTAGTAAAAGCCTGAGCGCGTAACTCGGGTCTACAAGGGTGGTGCCGCCTGTAGATTCGGTGTAGGCGTATACCGCAGCCGCAGTTTTGGCTAGCAGCTCCATACGCTCTGTATCGCTGAGGTTTAGGGACAACAGCTTCATTTCCTTTTGGCTCCGGATTAGAGCGTCAACAAGCAGTTCAACATTAACACCGCTTGGTGTGCGAGCAGTTTCGGGCTGTTCGCCACCATGCAGGGTGTCCAGCCAGCCATGGTGATATCCTCCAGCATCCTCAATTCTTCGAGCTGTTGAGTCTCCAATATTGCGGCGAGGGTTCTTGCCGATTATCTGTGATATCCCCGAGTTTGGCATATCCAGTTTGCGGGCGAGCTCAGCAGGACCGCCAACCTCTTTGGCGATGCGCCGGGCATTCTCCCGTCTTATTGTCTTTATATCCATGTGGCCTATGGGTGTATTCATGCTTAGGCCTCAATTCTACCTGTCTTACATTTCCTACAAGTTAGCCAATTTTGCAACTTTGGCGCAATTTCACCCCCTTAAAAGTTAGTCTGCTATTGCAAAAGTTAGTCTCAATGACATACTCTATAGGTATGGATAAGCAGAAACGCATACAAAAGGCGAGGGCGAAGAGCCGTCTTGCCTCTCATGTAAGGGATTACTGGTACCGCAAGCGGAAGCAGTTAGCACTGCTATGCGCGGAAGCTGGCGAGCCCTGCGCAGCTTCATACCTGCACCAAGTGGCGAGCGGCCGAAGGAAGGCTAGGCCAGACCTCGCCAAGGTTATTGTTCAGGTTAGTGGAGATGAACTGACAGAGCAAGATGGTGCCGACTATTGCTATCTGCAATAAATCCAAGCAGCAGCCGAAGAGCTGACAACAATTTTTTTAACTTAAGGATGATTTAGGCAAGAACGATGGAAACCAATCTACGTAAGTGCAATGTCCGTGTGCCAATGCCGACATATGAGCAGCTGAAAAGCGTGTCGAATGAGTTGGATTTAGGGCACGAACAAATCCTGAGAATTCTGGTTAAAGGGGCGCTTCCGGTTTACACCGCGAAGACTCCTGAAGACCTCAAGAAAGCCCTTTCAGGCATGTTGATTTTATTCAAAGCAAGTGCAGTGCAGGGGGGCGGCAAGCTGAGGCTGTAGATGTGTCCATAAAAATTAAGAAGTAAATCTATTAAGAGCAAAAATTCAGGGGCAAATCATGGAAAAAAATCCTGTAAATGCGCTACCTCGCAATGAGTTGCGTAAAAAAATCCCTGCCCAGCAGCCGAAAAATTACGCGGAATTACAAGTTGGGAAATTAAAGCGTCAGGACATGGAGAGCCTGTGTGAAGAGGTAGTGAATGATTTCTACTGCCAAGAGAAACCCTTAGAGACTCCCGAAAACCTTATTGAGGAAATTGGAGGTGCTGTATGACTCAGGTGCTAAAGGAGTTGCTAGCAAGCCTCGTAAGAGTTGAGTGGGTCGATAGTGCGCAGCCATATTCTCAGTGGAGCCACATAGATGACCTGCCGCCATTAGAGATCGTGGAGTGTTGGACAGTAGGGTGGTTGGTGGCGGAGAGCAAGGATGTATTAATGCTGGCGCAAAGCCTTGGTGATGTTAATACAAGCAGCGCTCAGGCATCCGGTTTAATGCGAATACCTAGAGCGTGCGTAAAAAAAGTAACGGTAATCAAAGGGTGATTACTTACCGCGCTTTCCTTTTTTCTCATCCTGACTCAAGACTGAAGCTGCCAATTTTTTAGAGTCGGCCAGGGTGGGTTTCTTGTTACCTGAAAGGACTTTGGAAGCGAGGGTTGAGGTTTTATCACCGGATTGTTTCTTGGCCATGGGCCCCCCTAAGGTTTGATTGGTCGGTTCTTTGGGAATGCCAAAAAGTTATTAGGGTGAGAACAGCTAAATCAATGACCACACCACAAATAATGGCGCAATTTTGTACAAGTATTAAGGAGAAATTGCAGTGATTCGACGAGGCGCTCGCCCATCCACCAACTACCTCATAGTTGCCAATACGGTTGTGTGTGATCGCCGTATCTCATTCGCTGCCAGCGGCCTGCTGCTGCATCTTCTGTCGAAGCCTGATGACTGGGAGGTGTCAGCCGCAGCATTAGCCAGAGAGGCCCAAGAGGGGCGTGACCGCATATACAAGCTGCTGAACGAGCTAATTGACGCTGGTTACTGTGAGCGCATCGTAAGGCGCAGTGAGGGAGGGAAGATTCTCGGTACTGATTATGAGATTTCCGATACCCCTGGAGACTCCCAGGAACCCCTGGAGGAACCACTTCCTGAAAAACCGGATACGGTAAATCCAGATACGGTTTCACCGGATACGGTAAATCCGACACAACAAAGTAAAGAATATAACAAAGTAAATACTGAACTAAGTAACCAGTCTGAGAGTGCGCGAGAGCGCACCCCAGCAAGCGCTCGAAAACCGAAATCCCAAACCAAGCGTGGAACACGCCTTCCTGGCGATTGGACGCTCACCGAAGAATTCCACACGGAAGCGCAACGAATCCGCCCTGACCTGATTAACCGAATTCACGAAATCGCCGATGAGTTCAGAGATTACTGGGTAGCGCTATCGGGCCAGCGAGGCGTCAAGGTTGACTGGCTGGCTACGTGGCGCAATTGGCTAAGACGCGAAAGGTCTAGCGCTCCCAAATTCAAAACCGCAGCAGACCAGCGCTCAGAGCGTGCAGCGGCAACCTACGACTACGAACGCGCAACGAATTTCTAGGGGGAAATCACAGTGAAAAGTATATCCACCGTCCTCGGTCAGCCGCCAGAACTGAAACGCCCTATGGGCTCAGATGAATTGAGCCGAGAGCAACGGGATAGCGTGGCTTACTTTTTTCTGCGCCTCTCCCTACTGAATCGCGAGCAATACGACCGACAGTTCCCCGACGAGAAAACTGAGGCCCTGGCCAAGCGTGAATACGCCGCACACCTCAAGGATTTCACCCGGGAACAAATCGACGCAGGCATGGCCACCTACCACGAGAACCGCCAGGCCGGTGTTGAGGGTTTTCAGTTTCTGGATGCTGACCGCGCAATTGGCCTAATTCGGAACGGTGGGGTAGGTGAGGGTAATCCTGCTCGCATTCACAGGCTGTTCGAACCCCTGGCCCTGCCAAACAAAAACGCCCAAGAGCGAGCCCGCAAAAGCGGAGAAAGCGAACTGGCAAAAATGCGGGGGATGTTCGACCTATGAGCAAGAGCGCAGCAACAAATCACACTCATAGCAGTTTGGTATCAATGGCAGGAGCTTGGCTCAAAGGGAAGGCGAATTGCGGAGCAGTATTTACTGAGCTGGTCACCAATGTAGAGAGCGGTGAGCAACCGGATGCAATCGGATTTCGCGGTGGACGAATATCAATCCTCATTGAATGCAAGGCGACTCGTAGTGATTTTCTTGCCGATAAGAAGAAGCCATTTCGCAAGCGTCCAGAGTTAGGCATGGGAATGTATCGATTCTATCTCTGCCCACCGGGAGTGATTACTGAAAAGGATTTGCCGGAAAAATGGGGGCTTCTCTACGCTGTTAATCAGCGCTCAATTAAAAGGGTGTGCGGCGGTCCTGCGGGCAACGTATGGGAAGGATATAAGGATGAAAGCTTTTGGGAGCGAAATATTCACGCAGAGTGGGACCTCATGTACTCAGCTCTGCGCCGAATGTCACAAGCGAAAAGGTGCGAATCAAAGTGCCCTTCAAGATGAAGAAGAGGTTTTAGAGGGGGAATATATCCCTCGCGGAAAATCCACCAGTCAGCCAACACTGGCGGAAGAGCTGGAAGATACCAGTTGGTAAAACAAATCGAGAGGGAATTTACATGATTTACGCACCTACCAACCACGAAATAATTCGCAACACCGCCGCAGACCGAGAGGCAATCGCTCTGCAGACAAAAGAGTTTCTGGCGCGTGGCGGTTCAATCAAAAAAATACCTGCAGGACTATCAGGTTATGACCTGAAGTTTACGAAAGGTACTAACGGCCAACCGAGATATCGGGACGCCCGGTTAGTCAGTCGATTCCGGTTTGAGAATCTAAAGGCGGTGTAATCGATATGAATCGTAATGAGCCAACCCCAACCAAAACGGTTTTCTACCTGGAATTCTTTCTGTGGATGGTGGCGGTTGGCTCAGGTGTTTGGTTTTTGATTGGGCTGGAGTAGGGGGAGTCATGGCAGCTTATTACAACGAAATAGACCCGTTTGCTGCCCAGTGGTTGAGGGAATTAATTTCAGCCGGACACATAGCACCGGGCGAAGTGGATGAAAGGAGTATTGAGGATGTTCGAGCAGATGAGCTTGTTGGATTTACCCAATGTCATTTCTTCGCCGGAGTTGGAGTCTGGAGTTACGCACTCAGAAAAGCCGGTTGGCCGGATGACAAACCAGCTTGGACCGGAAGCTGCCCATGCCAATCTTTCAGCCAGGCAGGCAAAGGAAAGGGGTTTGCTGATGAGCGGCATCTGTGGCCCGCGTGGTTCCATCTCATTGAGCAGTGTCGACCTGGAGCAATCTTTGGCGAGCAGTCTTCAAGCAAGTCTGCGCTCGCTTGGCTCGACCTTGTACAAGCTGACCTGGAAGGAGCGAACTACACCAGCGGGGCGCTCGATTTGTGCGCTGCGGGCGTCGGTTCCCCGAATATCAGGCAGCGGCTCTACTTTGTTGCAGAAAACAGGTTGGGCAACTCCAGCTGCCCGGGACTGGAAAAGCGAATCGGCGAGCAAGGAATTCAATCAGAAAAGGTGGTCGCATTCCCGAGGAAAACCGTTGAGTGCACAAGTGACGTTAGCAGGATGGAGCACGCCAACTGCGAGTACTCCAGGAGGCACACCGGAAAGAGCTCTCGAGAGGAAAAAGGGAACATCGGCGGGACAGTCTGTAACAGCTCTTGCGCACCAAGTGCAGCTAATGTCCCCGGTCCGACTAACGGCTTCTGGAGAAATGCTGACTGGCTCGGATGCAGAGATGGAAAGTTCCGGCCAGTTGAACCCGGAACATTCCCGCTGGCTGATGGGGCTCCCGCCCGAGTGGGACGATTGCGCGGTTATGGCAATGCAATCAATGCGGAGTTAGCAGCTGCATTTATCCGTGCATACAGGGAGGCTGGCAATGCCTGAGCAGCACTTAATCCGAAATGAATTTGCCAGGTCTCAAATGATTGATTTTATCAAGGCATTGAAGCTGGACGGCAAGCCCTGGCTCTTTAAGTGGAATCGCCACAACCCCAACAGCTGGCCGATGAAGAAAACTTGGCGCATGTGGATGAGCGAAACAGCCGAATGGATGGCAGCGAGAGGTGCAACCATGCCTCTCTGTATGAAAGGCGGCAAGCCGTACGGGCAGCGCCCATTCAACGCTCAGGACGCGCATGAGTTGTTTGTGAGTCAGCACCTGGGGCTTGATGCAAACGGTAAGCGCTACAAGACCGCCAGCGGCGAGAAAGGCGAGATGCTTCGCATGATGGATATGCATTTGGCCTGGGCAACCGAGCGCGGCTTATTCCTGACCGTGCCGGGTGAGGGTGAATTCATGAAGCTGAAGCAGGGAGGAGAGCAATGAGCAAAATTCGCAAGTCTGCTAGAGGCGAAGATTGCACCTTAAGGTTATTCCCTCACTGTAACAGCAACCCTGAAACCGTAGTGCTCTGCCATCTGCCCAGCAATGCAGGTCTAGCCCGAAAGTCTCCTGACTGGTGGGGTGTATATGGCTGTAGCAATTGCCATGACGTTATTGATGGGCGGAGCAAGACGGACATCTCAAAGGCTGAGGTGGAGCGTAGCAAGTTGAGAGCGCTATACGAAACCCAAAGCAAGATGCGGGAAAAGGGATTGATAAAGGAGTAACCAATGCCTAGCTGGGGAAATACAGAACTAACTCGCAACCAGCAGAGCGCCTTGTTTGAGCCATCTCCGTGCGATGCGTGTAAGCAAAGGGAAAGGTGTGCAGTCGAAGAGCTCGCTTGTCGTGATTACCTACGCTGGCAAGACACGGGTAAGGTGAGGTATCGAGATAGAGAACCCACATCAAAGATATTCCGGAAAATCTTCAAGGTGAAGCAATGAATTTTCACTCAGCTCGACAGGCTTGGCATGATGCGTTCGATACAGCTACTCAGCAATCTGATTATGCGGCAATGCTCGGTGGGCAGACGGTGCGGAGTCGGGGGCCGAAGCATTACATTGATGAGATTCGGGATGAGAATGGAAAAGTTACTGCTCGATTGGCAGGTCAGACTGTTTATGCAACTGAAACCAGGGTGGGGAAGGGCAGTAACGGGCGAATAATGGATGCTTGTGAAAAGGGATTGGTGCAGCATGCTATTGCCAAGTTGAGAGAAACCGATGAGCTTGCCTACTGTTGGGGGATGGCAGCTTATGCTCCGCCGGGAAATCGATATAAGGAGCGGGCTTATCTTCTGAGTTACATGATGAAGCGGTTTTATGGTTGGGGCGAGCCTCATGACCCGTTGAAAGTTGGGCAGTTGGCCTTATTTTGTATTCACTCTTTTGCTTTGCGTGATGTAACTGGGAGGAGAATTGACCTTAGTCAAGCGCGACAGTTACTAAGGTGTAGTAAAAATCAGTGGGATCAAGATTGGCGTAGAGTTTGGGTGCGCCTATCGAGATTGCTGGATTTTGTTCCTGAGCGTGCATTGCTGCCAATTAGTCAGACTTTAAACAAATATCGGGGATAGCTGGCTGGATAATTTTTTAGTTTTTGATAGCAGTCTATTAGTTTAAGTGCCTTGTTGACGCCTCAAAATTACTTCATGATATCCTGCAATCTTTATGAAGACTGTGCTGATTTGGGGGTGTCTTTTGGAAGCTGTGACTGATTATATTTGTGAGCAAGAAGGGTGTGAGTCGAAAAAGGTGCAAGGGTATTCTGAGTGCGCCTTACACTGTAGCAAAAGTAGTTACTCAATTGATTTTAAATCAAGTTTGTTGAATAATTTTTATCAGTGCTTGTTTGATTATATCGTAGACTTCATTTACCGATCCGTTGAGTCGACTTCCAATGAGAATTCCTTTGAAATCTCTAAGAAGGACATACGCAAACACTTGGAGGGGAATCACCAGCGATCCCTAGGTTTTGTGATTGGTGAATTATTTGTCATCTTTGATAAAGTACAATTTCCTAGTAGAGATGATAGAGATTTATTCGATTATCAGAAGCTTTTATCAAGACTTGATGCAATTCATTTTCACCGCTGTAGTTTTTCCGGTAGTACTCTTAGTTTAGATAAGGTTAAGGTTTTTTATCAGGATTGCATATTTTCGAACAAGTGGGATATGTCACCTGCAGAGCTTTTGCCAAATGTAAATGGAGTTATATATCAGGATTGTATATTTGAGGGGAATGTGTATTTTTGGGGGGAGAGCAAAAGGGCGACTTGGTCTGAGAGTTATTTTTGTGATTGCAAATTTGAGAGAGAACTTGCCTTTGAGAATGTTTCCTTATCTGCGCCAATTTTTAAAAATTCTTATGAGGAGGAGCTTTCTGTAGGACGCTTAAGTTTTAAGGGTTGTGAAATTCACGCGCGATTTGATTTATGTAGCGCTAAAATTGGTTGCGTTTTTATTGTTGATACAAAGTTTCTTGACAAATTCAAGTTGATGAATTGTTTTGTTGAGAGGTTTTCTTTGAGCAGGGCAGATTTCGATAAAATTTTTGATGTTTATGCTACAAAGTTTGGTGTTTTTTCGTTTTCTAAAGCCGAGTGCAACGGTTTTGTTAACTTCGAAGATAGTGAGTTTGGTATTGGGTGTGTTAATAGTGATTGCGGAATAGCTAAGTTTGAGTATGCAACATTCACGAGCTTTGCTAATTTTAGGGGCGCAGCCTTTAATTTGGGATTGGATTTAGAGAGGGTAAACCTTGATGAGTCCCCAAATTTTTTAAATGTTTCTATAGAGTCAGCTGGTACAAATAGGGAAACTTTCAGAGTTATTAAAGACTCCTTTGATGGTATAGGTAACCATATTGAGGCTAATAAGTATTATGTATTGGAGATGAAGAAGTATAGGGAGGAGCTCTCACAAGAACCTCCCAGTCAAGAGAAGTTTATTTTTCATCTTAATTCATTAATTTCCGATTTTGGGAATAGTTACATTAGGCCAATTGGCTGGATAGTTGCCACTTCTATAGTTTTTTCATTGTTGGTGATGGGGTATGAGGCCAATGTTATATATAAGTGTTGGATCTTTAAGCCATACGTGTGGATATCTGGCCCATTGAATACGGTTGCATCTAACTTTTTACCCTTTAAGCGATTTTTAAAAGAAGGGATGGAGTTTGTTAGCTTGATTTTCTATATTCTTAATGCTGGCCTTGTATGGCAGACAATAGTTGCCTTGAAACGTCATTCAAGACGTTAAATAGTCCACGGGGTTTAAGTGCGCTAATGAAAAACAAAAAAGTTATATCTACGACAGAGCTTCAAGACCTTATTCAAAAGTGGATTTCAAGTGGTGCGGAGCTGGATGGGGATTGTAAAGCAGTTGAGATTGGTGAGCCACAATGGCACGAGCCTGATGGGCAAGGTAACAATTGGGATGTGCCTTCATTCTCAGGGGATGCTGCGTGTGAAGGGCTAGTAGCATCCATCATAAATAAATTTAAGGAGGACTATAATGTCATTGAACCTTAATTTATGTTTTATTATCGCATTCGATCGAGTGCAGTTTTATTAATTGTGAGTCCATTATATCAAAACCCTTGACTTTCTCTGTGTCAGAACTGTATAAAAACCCCATGCTGGGATAAATATGCAGATTCCTAGCGAAACGCCCTAAAGCCTGCTCAATGCGGGCTTTTTTGTGCCAGATTGTCAGAATGGCGTACAAACCCGCATAACTGTATACATATACAGTTGTATATATTGACAGTATTTGTGCCCAGGAGTAGTATGTTCACAGCTGCTTTGGTTTTCATGCAGCGACCATCCTTTCTTAAGCCGGCCCCCAAGCCGGTTTTTTTATGCCTGAAATTTGAGACTCCTATGTTCCAAAACGACTACTTCACAGAGTCGGAGTTGGCCTGTCGTTGTTGTGGCAAAAATCATTTCAAAGATGAAACGTTAAAGCGCCTGATTAGAGTTAGAGAGCGCTTCGGCAAGCCAATGATTATCAATTCTGGCTATCGCTGCCCGGCACATAACGCTCGGTTAAATGCCACCATGACACATACCACCGGGCAGGCTGTTGATGTTCAAGTGGCCTTGGGTCGAGCTTACCGGTTAATTCAAATCGCCCAAGAGGAAGGGTTCACCGGAATAGGGGTAAAGCAGAAGGGCCCAATAGGTAAGCGATTCCTTCACCTGGATGACCTTGAATCAATACCCGGGGAGCGCACCCGCCCTACAGTCTGGAGTTACTAATGGCTTTTGACCCGCTAACGGCAATTTTTGAAGCCGGAAAAATGGCCATCGAGCGTATATGGCCCGACCCAGTTAAGCGTGCAGAGGAAGTGCGCAAGCTGGAGGAACTCAAGCAAAAGGGCAGCTTGGCAGAGCTAAATGTTCAGGTGCAGTTACTTCTCGGGCAGCTGGAAGTCAACAAAGCCGAGGCTCAGCACAAAAGCATATTTGTCGCCGGTTGGCGCCCCTGGATTGGCTGGGTTGGAGGTTTGGCTCTCGCCTATCAGTTTGTTCTGTATCCATTGCTCTGTTGGGTTTGGGCTATCTGCAGCGCTAAGGGCTCGATACCGGCAGATATAACCCCACCACCTGTACTCGAAACCGGCGCTCTGTTCTCAATGATAACGGCCATGCTCGGTATAGGTGCCATGCGCTCATACGATAAAAACCGTGGTACTCAAACGGACAAGATTCGATGACTCAACAAGCAGAGCACTGGCACCTCAGCAAAAGCATCTCTATCACTCAGATAGCCAGCATCATACTTTTAGCGGCTGGCTTGTTTGCCTGGGGCTCAGATGTAGAAAAACGGGTAGGGGAGAACGCACAAGCAATTAAGCACGAATCAGCTATGCGTGCCCTAGAGCAAAAGCACATAGCTGAATTCAAAGACGAAATCAGAACACGTCTCCAGCGTATTGATAGCAAGCTGGAGCGGTTGATAGAGAGAGGGGAGTAGGAGGGTTACTCGCCACCACTTTCCATGGCTGCCTGTATTTGGTCAGCATACTTTGAAAGATTATCGAACTCATATGTCAGCTGATTTACATGTTGAGTTGCTGCACCTGCTCTTGCTCGAATTATTTCAAGAGCAACTGCAACGGCTTGCGCTCGCGCTTCTTTGGGGTCCTCGAAATATGCAGAGCTTGACATCCTGGCTGCAGAAATAAAATCGGTCATGACTAATTCCTTTATTGATGTTTCAAGTGGATAAGCTGAGGGCTGAATAGATAAATTAAACCCTATTGGCGCAAAACTCATTCACTTTGGGGATAGCAATGGCAAGGCGAACCAGCTACCGAGAAGAGTTTGCCGAGCAAGTCGAAAAGCTCTGCAAGCTTGGCCTTACAGATAAAGAGTTAGGCGAATTCTTCGAAGTAACCGAGCAAACAATCAACAATTGGAAGAATAAGCATCCCGAATTTTTTGAGTCCATAAAAAGGGGCAAAACTTTGGCCGATGCCAACGTGGTCGAAAGCCTCTTCCGAAGGGCCTGCGGCTACAGCCATGAAGCTGTAAAGATCATGCAGCACAACGGCAAGCCTATTGTCCAGGAATACACCGAACACTACCCCCAGACACTACAGCGTGTTTAGCCTGGCTTCACAACCGGCAAAGAGAAAAGTGGCAACGAAACCCTGACCCAGCCGGTGGCGGTGCCGACATACCACCGACAAAAGTCGTATTCGAGGTCAAGGATGCAAGAACGCGGGAGGGAAGTGAGAGCGGCACTTAATGTTCCGCAAAGTCAGTTTTTGAACCTGCCGCATAAGTACCGAGCTTACGTTGCAGGATTTGGGTCTGGGAAGACCTGGGTTGGCTGTTCAGGACAGCTGGCCCACTTCTACGAGCATCCCAAGATTAATCAGGGCTACTTTGCTCCAACCTATCCACTAATTAGGGATATTTACTACCCCACAATCGGCGAAGTTGCTGAGACTATGGGGCTGCGGGTTAAGGTCAAGCGAGGTGACCACGAAGTTGAGGTTTACAGCGGTAGTCGTTATCGAGGCTCTGTAATCTGCCGGTCGATAGATGACCCGGCTAATATTGTTGGATTTAAAATCGGCCATGCCTTGGTCGATGAGCTGGATTTGCTCGCTGAGAAGAAAGCAGAGCAGGCCTGGCGGAAAATCATGGCGCGTATGCGCTACAAGGTCCACGGTGTCAAAAATGGCATCGATGTAACGACCACTCCGGAAGGATTCAAGTTTGTCTACCGCCAGTTCGTAAAGGCGCTCCGGGATAAACCGAAACTTCGCGAGCGATACGGGTTAATCCAGGCCTCGACCTTCGATAATGAATCGAACCTGCCGGATGACTATATCGACTCGATGCTTGAGGCATATACGCCCGAGCTAATCCGGGCCTATCTCAATGGCCAGTTTGTAAACCTGCTGACCGGGACGGTTTATCACCAGTTCGACCGCAAGCTAAATCACTGCAATGACTCAGTGAATCCCGGTGAGCCCTTGTACATTGGTATGGATTTCAATGTTGGCAAGATGGCGGCAATCACTCATGTGAAGAGAGAAAGCAAGCCACGGGCCGTTGATGAAATTCTTGAGGGCTACGACACCCCGGACATGATTCGAAGAATCAAAGAGCGGTATTGGGAATACCGGGATGGGGACTACCGCAAGACTTGCGAGGTTCGCATTTACCCGGATGCCTCTGGTGATTCTCGCAAGTCTGTGAACGCCAGCACCACGGATTTAGCCTTGCTGAGAAATGCTGGGTTTTCGGTACACGCCCCGAAAGCCAATCCCCCGGTGAAAGACCGGGTCAATGCAATGAACGCGATGTTCTGCAATGCCAAGGGTGAGCGTCGATATCTCGTGAATACAGATAAGTGCCCGGGTTATTCCGATTGTCTCGAGCAGCAACCCTGGGCAGAAAATGGCGAGCCGGACAAAAGCGGCGGCCTCGACCATGCTCCAGACGCTGGTGGTTATTTTATCCATCACGATTACCCACTTATCAAACCAGCATTAACCATCAACATGGGAATGGCCTACTAATGGCAAATGACGTTACCTATCAGCGCGACGACTTCGCCAAGGCGCTGCCAGACTGGACTCTGGTTGATGATATCTGTGCGGGTGAGCGGGTTATTAAGGCTAAGGGCACTACCTACCTGCCCATGCCCAACCCAAAAGACCAGAGTGAAGCAAATAGAGCTCGCTATCAGCAGTACACAGACAGGGCAGTTTTCTATAACGCAACTGGCCGCACGTTGCAGGGCCTGGTTGGTGCCGTATTTCGCCGAGCGCCTACGGTAGATATCCCGGCAGGTCTGGAATACCTGACTTCAGATGCTAATGGCAATGGGGTAAGCATCTACCAGCAGTCTCAGTCTGTAGTTGCTGCGGTGCTTAAGTCTGGCCGGCGCGGTCTGCTGGTGGATTATCCAAAAACTGAAGGGCAAACCTCCAAGGCCGAACAGCAAGCCGGGCTAGTGCGTGCATCGATAGTGAGCTATCCCGCTAATCAGATTATCAATTGGCGGACCATCAAGGTTGGCGGTGTTCACCGGCTGGGGCTGGTTGTTATCCGTGAGAGCTATGAAGAAGTCACCTCAGATGGTTTTGGCATTGAAGAGAAAACTCAGTACCGCGCACTCAAGCTGATTGATGGTCGCTACACAGTGGAGATATGGCGCAGTGGCAACACTGGCACCTGGGTTATTCACGACACTTACACACCGTTAGATGGAGCAGGGAAGGCCTGGGACATTATCCCCTTTACCTTTGTCGGCGCTGAGAACAATGATTCGAGTATCGACCGGTCTCCATTGTTAGACCTGGCAAACCTTAACAAAGCTCATTACCGCAACTCAGCAGACTATGAGGATTCAGCGTTTTTCGTCGGTCAGGCCCAGCCTTGGATTTCTGGATTGACTGAGAACTGGCGTGACCATATGGAGAAGCAGGGCATTTATATTGGCTCCCGCTCGCCCATCCTGCTCCCCGATGGCGGTGCCTTTGGATTTGCTCAAGTTGAACCTAATACCCTGGTCAAAGAAGCAATGGACCAGAAAGAAAAGCAAATGGTCGCCTTGGGTGCTCGCTTGATTGAGCGCGGTTCAGCAGTAAAGACTGCCACTGAAGCCCAAGCCGAAAATGAATCAGAGCACTCGGTTTTGTCCTTGGTTGCCGAGAACGTCAGTGAGGCTTACACCCAGGCTATTCAATGGGTGGCCCAGTTCCAGAATGTACAGGCTGATACCGAGTACAAACTCAACCAGGACTTTGCTGAATCCAATCTTGATGCGCAGATGCTCACCGCTCTGGTGAATGCCTGGCAGTCTGGTCGCTTACCGAGTTCCGACCTGTGGGCGAACCTCCGCAAGCACGGCGTAATCAATGCCGAGAAGACTGATGAGGCAATTCGTGAAGAGCTGGATAGCGAGGAGCCTGAGCCAGGGTTAAACGATGAGTGAAGCCCTTGCTACCTCAAGCACTCGCCATGCTGTCTATCTGGAGCGATTAAAGTCTGGTGAGGTAAATCAGTTTGCGGCTTTCCTGCAGCAGATAGACCGCTCCATAAAGCAACGTCTTTCAAGCCACGATTTAACCGAGCTCTCCCGGGCAAGGCTGGAGCGACTACTTGCTGCAGTTGATACCGATCTATCCGAGATATTCAGAAAGTATTACGACCAGCTTGCTGGCCATTTGCTGGATTTGGCTGAGTATGAATCAGAGTTTGAAGCCCGAAACCTGCAGGCCGCGTTGATTGCTGGGGTAGAGACTGTAATTCCTGCACCGGCTCAGGTCCGTGCCGCCGTGCTTTCCACTCCACTTTCTGTGCGTGGTCCTGATGGTGGCCAGCTGATTGAGCCATTTATCAAGGACTGGACTAGCAGCGAGAGAAAGCGGGTTACTGGGGCAATTCGGCAGGGTTTCTTCGAGGGGCAAACAACCCTGCAGATTATCCGCAATGTGCGCGGAACCAAGGCGAATAAATACCGCGACGGGATTTTGGCGATAACCCGGCGCAACGCCGACGCGGTGGTTCGCACAGCAATAGCTCACACGGCTACTACCGCGCGAATGGAGACACTGCACAGCAATGCCGACTTACTGGAAGGTATGCGTTGGGTATCCACCCTGGATAGCCGCACGTCGCCGCAGTGCCGCAGCCTGGATAATGAGGTATTTCCCCTCGACAAGGGGCCACGGCCACCGGTTCATATCCGATGCCGCAGTACAGTTATTGCGGTTCTGAAGGAAAAGTACCGGGCACTAAGTGAGGGCGCTACACGGGCCAGTAAGGACGGCTATGTTGATGCTGGTCTGACTTATTACCAGTGGCTCAAGAAACAACCGTTGAGTTTTATACAAGATGCCATCGGCCCAACCCGGGCAAGGCTTCTTCTTGATGGTGGACTCTCTGCTGAGCGGTTTGCAGCGCTTAATCTGGGGCGGAATTTTAAGCCCTTGACCTTGGATGAGATGAAACAGAAAGAGCCAATTGCATTTAAGAAAGCGGGGATTCAATGAATATATCTATAAAGCCTATTGAGAAGTTCGCTGTAGAAGTTGACGGGGTTGCTATCGGAGAATTTGAGAAAGTTTCATCATGGGAGGGGTTTATCAAATTGCAAAATTCCAAGGGAATTATCATTGCTGCTGACAACTCCGCGTCCTCCATAAATATAACAGGAGGAATATTCGGTGATATTTTCGGTCTGAAGGCGAAAACACTTCAGGTCATAAAAGCTAGCGAAAACCTTATCCCAAGTTAAGCAGATTACTTATTTCCCTATAACAGGCTCGCTTCGGCGGGCCTTTTTTATATCTGCCGGAAATCCCGGCGAAATGTCTCAGGAGACACCATGCTGAAATACAGGCTCAAAACCCTGGAGGGTTTAGATGAGGCCGTCGCCGCGATGTATGAGAAGGACGGCGATGGATACAAGCTAAAGGTTGATGGTATCCCGCAAGGGGAGGGGGTGGCTGAATTAAAAGCACAAGTTGCCTCCTTGCTGGAGGAGAAAAAAGCTGAAGCCAAAAAGGCCAAGGATGCAGCAGAAGAGGCTGCTCGCAAGAGTGGGGATGTAGAAGCTCTTGATAACTCTTGGAAGGAAAAGCTAGCCAATCGTGAGACTGAACTGCAAGCGCAAATTGACGCCTTGAACGGCAGCATTACCACAATGACCGTGGATAACGTTGCTGTGTCCATGGCCAACGAGATAGCGGTTCAAGGGAGCGCCGATATCCTGGTTCCCCATATCAAGGCCCGCTTGGCTGCTGAGCAACGTGACGGTCAGTTCGTAACGGTGGTTAAAGATGGCCAAGGCAAGCCCTCAGCGGCAAGCCTGGACGATCTTAAAACTGAGTTTGCCAACAATCCCGCATTCGCCCCGGTGATTCTTGGTAGCAAAGCTTCTGGTGGTGGTGCTGGTGGAGGTGGCCAAGGTGGTGGCGGGGCTGCAACCGGAAACATGGGCGGCTCTCGTTCGGAGCGCACAGCGGCCATCTCGGCCAAATTCCCTGATTTAAACAGCTAAAGGTAAATAGCCATGCTTTCGCATATGGAAGTTTTTAATAAGTACATCATGCCTGCCACAATCGAAACATTGGCGGTAATGGTGCAGAAGTTTAACGCGGCCTCTAATGGGGCTATCCGATTGACCACGGAGGGGTTCGAGGGTGATTTCTTACAAGAGTCATTCTTTGCTGCCATTCACGGTGCACAGCGCCGGGTGAATCGATACGGGTCAAATGACGACCAGGCAGCAACCGACCTAACCCAGCTCAAGCGCAGTTCTGTAAAAGTGGCCGGTGGGTTTGGCCCTATCTTGTTTGAACCGGGCCAGATGACTTGGCTAAACAAGCCTACGGCTGAGGGTGTGGAGGTAGCGTCCCGTAACTTCGCCGAAGCGCTCATGCAGGACCAGCTTTTCACAGCAATTGCCGCACTTGTGGCAGCCATCGAAAACAACACCTCGGTGGTCAATGATGTGTCTGCAACTGCGGGTATAAGCTACACCGCTCTCAATAGTGCTCACGCTAAGTTTGGTGACCACTCCGGAAGTCTGATTGCCAATGTGATGACCGGGGAGGTAATGCACAAACTGATCGGCCAGAACCTTACCAATGCCACCCGTTTGTTCGAAGCCCAGAACGTCAATGTGGTGGATATCCTCGGTAAAGCAGTAATTGTCACCGATGCACCGGCACTCTTTGAGACGGGCAGCCCAAATAAACAAAAGGTATTGGGACTGGTGGATAGTGCTGCTGTAGTTCATGACGGCGGTGACCTGATTTCGAATATCCAGACCTCCAACGGTAAAGAGCGCATCGAAACCACTATGCAGGTCGACTACACCTTTGGGTTGGGCCTGAAGGGTTACACCTGGGATGAGGCCAATGGCGGTAAGTCCCCCACCGATGCGGACCTAGCTACCGGTGCCAATTGGGACAAGGTAATGACCTCAGATAAACACACTGCCGGCGTTATCGCGGTTGGTGATTCCACTAAGTAAATTATTGGCGGCTTTGGCCGCCAGTTCATGACAGGTAGGTGATAACATGTCCGCTAAAATTAAATACGTAAAACATCCCATCTCGCAGGAAGAGAAAAAGAAGTTGCGCGAACAAGGTTTTAAAATCGTTGATGCACGATTTGACCCTGAGCCTAAAAAGGCAGAAGCCCCTAAAGGCGATAAGTAGGCGACACCATGGCCCTGACAATAGAAGACGGCACCGGCTCTAATTTGAGTGCTAACAGCTATGCCAGCGCGCAAGACTTGCGCGACTATGCGGGTGCGCGCGGGGTAGACCTATCTGCATTATCAGATGCCGAGTGTGAGCCGCTTCTTATCAGGGCCATGGACTTTCTCGAAGGCAAGCGTGACCGATATAAGGGGTATATCTCAGTGCAGGGCCAGCCGCTTCAGTGGCCCCGAGCTGATGCCTGGGGAATCTCCTATCCGGATGCACTTTTCCCAAGTAATGAGATTCCGCGTGAGTTAGTGTATGCGCAGTTGGCCCTGGCAATTGAGGCGAGAGAAAACGATCTCCAACCTAACCGCTTGCCGACTGATAGCGGGCCGGTGACAAAAAAGCGTGTAGAAGGCGCGGTTGAGATAACTTATTCTGCACCTATTCAACAGCAGTTCACGCCTGCCTTTGCCAAGGTTGACGCTTTACTCGCTCCGCTGCTGAAAAATAGCGGGCTATTCCTAATTCGATCTTGACCGGAGGAATGTCATGGATGAAGAAATTCGTGAGTGTCTGAAGGCTGGGCGGCCGGTAACTTTCCTTAACACCAGCCAAGCCAATATTCAGAGGGCAGCGCACCAGCTTTCGAAGTGTACCCCAGAAATTGCGAGGTTGGCGGCTGATATTAGTAGTGCCTTTAAAGGGATTTCTATAGCAGCGTGCGGTATTAAATTCACTTGATTTCAATTTCTCGTTCAAACCCAAGACCCGCTTCGGCGGGTTTTTTTATGTGTGAAAATCATGACTGATTTTTATGCCGACATGGCGGCAACCGCCCTGGAGCTTATTGCTGAGTTTGGTTCTGAGCAAACTCTACACGATGTTATTCCGGGTGTTAGCGATCCGGTAACCGGGCAAAGCTCAGGTGATACCCCAATAGAGCAACCTGTCCAGGTGATTCTGCAGGATTACAACCTTAAAGAATCCGGGATGATGTATGCAGAAGGGCAGAGCATTCAGCGTGGCGATAAAAAATTGATCATTGCTGCGGCTGGGCTCGAATGGACTCCATCCCTCACTACTGAGGCTGAAATCAATGGCGTAAAGTGGCAGGTGGTCAATATCAAAGAAGCAAATCCAGCAGGGACTCCATTGGTCTACTTCTGTCAGGTGCGCAAATGAAATTCTCAGCGAGTTTAAAACAATTCAATGAGGACGCACTGGCTGAGGCTGATCGCTTATACCGGGCAACCAATATCGAGCTGTTTAATTCCGTTATCCGTGACACCCCGGTGGATACTGGCCGGGCTCGTGGTAATTGGCAGACGACTGTCGGTGCTCCCGCCCAAAGCTCAAGCTTACGGTTGGATCGGTCAGGCGCTGAGGCTCAGACCGAAGTGATTCAGAATGTTAGGGGGTTGGATAAAGTGAATTATTTAATTAATAACCTGCCGTATATCCAACCTCTTGAGTACGGTCATTCTAAGCAGGCTCCGGCGGGCATGGTTCGCCGCAACGTCCTTCGTATTAAATCGATCATCCGACGAACAATCAGATAATCCATGTACAGCAAAATTTATTCGGCCCTGGTGCAGCACTATGTATCGGGCGGGTTCGGCTTGCCTACTGGTTATGAGAATGACGGGTTTGAACCGAGTGTAGGTACGCCATATGCGACAGTGTACAACCTACCCGCAGATAGCAGTCAGGACACTATCGGCGAAATCGGTAGGGATGAGCGGATAGGAATATTTCAGGTCAGTATTTTTTATCCGGTTGGCGAAGGGCGAGGAGATGCTCTAACTATGGCCGACCAAATTCTCACGCACTTCAAGGCCGGCTCAACTCCTGAGTACTCAAGCCAAATCGTAACAATTCAGTCTTCAACCATCTCTCCCGGCAGGGTGGTAGATGGCTGGTATCAAATTGATATAAGCGCGGCCTGGTCCGCAACCACTCTACGTTAGGAGCATACAAATGGCAGACGGCAGCCAACACTCGATGGCCTACGTGGCTGAGTCCACCTATGGCGTTACTCCGGCCACTCCCACATTTAAAGCGATTCGAAACAAGGGAACAACTCTGGCTCTAACTAAAGAAGGCTCTGCAGATGAAGAGCTTCGTGATGATCGCCAAATCACTGACTATCGCCATATGAATAGGAGCGTTGGTGGCGATATCACTATCAACCTTTCTTATGGCTCCTTCGATGACTTCCTTGAAGCGGCAGCCATGGGCACTTGGGATACCGACAAGTTGGTCGTTGGCAAGACCCGGCGCAGTTTTACTATTGAGCGGAAGTTCGGGGATATTTCTGATAAGCCATATCACCGCTATACGGGCTGCGAGATTAACACTCTGAACCTCACGGTGGCCCCAGGAACACGAGTAAGCGGCAGCTTTGGTGTCATTGGTAAGGATATGTCTCCAGAAGCGGCTGCTTTGTCAGGTTCCACCTATGGGAATGCGACAACTACTCAAGTTTTTGACTCGTTCAAAGGTGTTATCAAGGAGGGTGCAGCCAGTCTGGCGGTAGTGACCGAATTAACCCTCACATTGGATAATGGTCTTGAGTCGCGTTATGTCGTTGGTAGTGATAGCACTATTCAGCCGGGGGCTAAGCGCTCAAATGTCACTGGCCAGCTTTCAGCCTACTTTGAAAATTCCACGCTTCTTGAGAAATTCTTGAATGAGCAAGACTCAAGCCTGGAGTTTAGCTTGGTTGATGCTGCTGGTAATGCTTACGTCTTCACTCTTCCAAAAATCAAATATACCGGCGGCCAAGTCGATGTTTCCGGCGAGGGAGCAATTATATTGCCTCTGCCTTTCCAGGCGGTGTATGACGAAACCGAAGATACAAACCTAAGTATTGAGAGGGTAGCAGCCTAATGAAAGCTAGTGATTTTTATACGCGGGAAAAGGGTAATAAAGGGGTGAAATTCCCCCTTTATACTCCTGAAGGTAAGGCTACGAAGCACTACCTGGAAATCCTGAGTGTCGACTCTGATGCGTTCCAAATGGCTCAGTCAGAACTGCAGCGGGATTTAGCTGCGGCCAACCTGGAGAAGGATAAATTGGCACGTTTCGAGTTGGTTCGCGAAGCTAAAAATAAAGCAGCTGCAGCACTGGTTGTTGGGTGGTCCCTGGAAGACGAGTTTACGGATTCAGCATTGAAGGAGCTACTGTTGGAGGCGCCGCAATTACTCGACCAAATCGACCGGGCTTCTAGTAACCGTGCGCTTTTTTTCGTCAGCGACAGCAAGCCTTCATCGACTGGGCTTGCTGTCAGTTCAAGCTCGACAAAGTCCCGAAAGGGTGCAAAGAAACGCTCCGCCAGCAGCTCCAGCAAGTCCAAGAAACAACCGGTATAACTCCATCGGAACTTAAAACTGAACAGCCTCCAGACGGGCTGAGTTATCTCTTTCATTACTACCGCGAGATTCGCGGAACCGAACCCCTCACTTTCACCGAGATCCAGAACTGGAGCCAGCTTGCGCGCCGCAATGTGTCTGCGTGGGAAGTCTCCGTGATTCGTGCGCTCGATATTAATTTCTGGGCTATTCAAAATGCCGATTGATCAAATTGCTCGCTTGGGTATCCGTGTGGAGGCCGAGGGGCCGGACGCTGCCCGGCGAAAGCTGGATGCTATGGAGCGCTCTGGCGCAAAGGCTGAGCGGACTATGGAGAGCCTTGGGCGCAGTAGTGACGAGGCTAGTGGTCGTATTCAAACTATGGCCACGAGTAGCAACTTATTAGCCGGTGCCCTCACGGCTCTAGGTGCCGCCCTGTCCATCCGGGAGATTGTTCAGTACACCGATACCTGGACCAATCTTACCAACCGGTTAAGGCTGGTGACGGATACCACTCAGGAGTTGGCAGATGTTCAGCAAAGTCTAGTTGAAATTGCATTTGAAACCCGTGGCTCCCTGGATTCAACCGCTGTCCTGTACCAGCGCCTAGCGCAATCGGCGGGCGAGCTATTTGATGGCCAGGAAGACATTCTTGCGGTTACCAAAACCATTAGCCAAGCCATGCTTGTATCTGGAGCCTCAGCACAAGAAAGCGCTGGAGCTTTACGTCAGCTGGCGCAGGGCCTTGCTTCTGGGGTTCTCCGTGGGGATGAGTTCAACTCGGTGATGGAGAACGCCCCAAGGTTACAGCAAGCCTTGATAGATCACCTCAACCTAACCAGTGATGCTGCGGGCTCTGCTGCAGGTAAATTGAGGGATATGGCCGGGGAGGGTGAGTTAAGTGCAAAGACCTTGGTAGAGGCGTTCCAGGCTGCGGCTACTGATATAGATGCTGAGGCATCAAAACTCAGTACATCAATGGGGCAAAGCCTAGTGCAGTTGAATTCAGGTATCACCGCTACGATTGGTCAGCTAGATGGCGTGTCTGGTGCATCTGAGTCTGTTGCCGGTTCAATATCTAGCCTCGCACAGGTGCTCATTGATTTTTCAACCGATGCTGAAGCAGTGCGTGATGTTGCTGGCGGCATGGAGTTCGCGCTTACCGCAGTTGCGGCAATCCTAGCTGGAAAATTTGCTGGTGCCATCAGTAAGCAAATTGTTCAGATGGGCCTGCTAAATGCAGCCACCTATAAAGCTACAGTTCAAACCAATTCATTAGGTCAGGTAATTAGCAGGACTACGGTTGCGACCCGTGCGGCGACCGTTGCAGCTACAGGGCTACGCACTGCCTTTGCCTTCCTTGGTGGTCCTGTTGGGGTTATCGCATTAGCGGTGACCTCTTTAATTGCCTGGAATGCTGCGCAGCCGACAACAGAAGAGAAAGCCGAAAGCCTCAAGGGGAAAATAGATGAGCTAGCTGAAAGCTGGCATGGACTTACCGAAGCCCAGAGAATTAACCGGGAGGAGGATGTTCTAGCCAAGCGCGACGATATCAAAAAAGAGCTAGGAGAACTGACGAAAGCGCGTGACCTCCTGAGGGATGGAGGAGCCAAGCCAGGCACACGCTTTGGTTTCCAAGCCCCTTTAGGTAGCCAAGACTCACGAGTGAAAGACCTTACTGACGAGATTGATTCGCTAAATCAAGAATTGATTAATGTCGATCGAAGGATAGCGGAGCTTGGTAAACCAAAATCACTCACTGATGGTGGTGAGCCGCTATCCCTAGAGCCCGTCAGTGAGCGGCCCGGTTTAAGTTCTGTCAGTGTCCAAGACGATCTCCCAGCCCTTGAGCGAGCCCTACAAGAGCAGTTTGAGCGCACAGCACAGAGCCGTCTGGATACTGTCGAGAACCTACGCCAAAGCCTGCTTACAGAAGAGGAGGCTGTAGCCGATAGCTACCGTCGTCGCAATCGAATCATTGAAGAAAATGTTCAAGACCCTGCAAAGCGCGAGGAGTTACTGCAGAGAAATCGAGACCAATTTAATGAAGAGATTGATGCTCGCCTTCAGGGGTTGAGAGAGTCTTGGCTGAGTGAAAGAGAGATCTTACTTCTTCGCCAAGATGAAGAGATGGAAATCCTTGACCAAGGATACCTCTCCAAGCGGGAAACTCTGGTTGAACACCTGGAGGCAGTTCGCGCAACTGAAGAAGAGTCTCGCCAAGCAAGTCTAGCTCTGGAGGGTGAGTACCAGAGAAACCTGACCGCTTTGGAAGCGAAGCACGCAAAGCAGCGAGAAAAGTTAGATCAAGCCAGCAATCAGAGTCGCTGGAAATCCCTCTCCAGTGCTTTCGATATGATGCTTGGAGTTTCGGCTTCTAGCAGTAAAAAGCTGTTCAAAATTCAGAAGTCTCTGAGTCTTGCCAAGGCTGTTGCCACTTTACCTTCAGCCATTATCGAATCTTATAACAACTCTGGCGGTTACCCTTGGGGTATTCCTGCGGCTATCGCTATGGCGGCAGCAGGCGCAGCACAAATATCACAGATTCAAAGCGCCAGCTTTTCAAGTGGTAGCGTTTCTGTTGGTAGTGTCGCTGGTGGAGCTACCACCTCTACGTCTGCTGGCGGTCTTACTTCACCAGCTACACCACTGGCCGCAAATGACTCGATCTCAACTGACAGTGAACAACAGGCTGGAACGCAAGTAATTTTTCAAATTGCGGGCGATGTAAATGGTGATAACGCCGAACGAGTTCTAGAGCAAATCGAAGAAATGATTAATGAGCAGGATGTTGTGTTTATTAATCCCAATTCCCGCCAGGCGCAAGAGCTAGCAAGCTAATAAAAAATCATGCCGAGTATTAACTACACCCCAACGAGGGACCTGGTGGACAGCTCCCCCGGGTTTATTTCTTTTGCCGTTACTAAATGCGATCGGACCCCTGAATCTGTAGGTAAGGAGCACACGGCACTGTCAGGAAATACTGAGAGCGTTCTTTATCGGCGAGATATTGAATGGCAATTAACTGTATCCCCATTTACTGAAGAGCAGCTGCAATATTGGCGTGAGTTTGAAGCGAGCTGCACTAACGGCGAAACCTTTGAGTTGGATACCTCGGATATTCCAGGAGGGAAAGTCAGCTCTATATTTCGACTCAAGCGAAAATCATTCCGTGAAATGCGGTATGGAGCATATGAGTTCTACGTGTCATTTACAGCGATAGAGATCTAACGTGCGAAGCAACTCTGAAATCTTCGATATACACAACCAGTCCCCGCAACGTGAGCTGCGCTTGGTTATTGAGATTGGCTATGACCTTCCGCTATATATCAGCAGTCATAGTGATATCTCCGGGCTGCCGATTAATGCGATCCTCGGCGCTTTGAAGAAATGCAGCTCGACCAGCCAGAAATTGATTCCCGAACAGGGCCGCGCCGAGATCGGGGCAATGAGTTTTGAGGTGGTCGATATTGCCGGTCAGTTTTCCTACGTGCTGCGCGATGAGCTGGAACAGGGCCGCAGCATAAAAGGGCTCACCGTGCGGTTGTATCGCGGTTTTGCCGGTCTCGACTGGGCGGATTTTCGCCTGGAGCAAACCCAGATTGCCGAGGAATCCATTAGTTATTCCACGGGCTTGTACCGGGTGCGCTGCCGGGATATTCAGCGGGAAATGCGCAGCGATATTTTTGTGCTTAACAGCACGCGCCTGGCTGCGGATTTTTCCAAGACAGCCAATACCCTACAGGTTTTTGACGCGAGCGCCTTTGAAGCCAATCCACACACCGCCGCCTATGGCGATGCCCCCAATCAATCCGTTTATTACCTGAAAATTAAATATCAGGACGGCTACGAGATCGTGCGCGCGACAGGCAAAACCGGCAGCAGCTTTACCGGCTGTACACGCGGGCTTTTTGGGACTTATGCCCGTGACCATGTTTTACCTGAAGACAGCGATGACGAGAGCGGAGTGGAGGTGGAGGAGTTTGTCTACCTGGAAGGACCGGGTCCACAGGTCGCCTACGCACTGCTCACCGGGGACATTTTGGGCACAAACGACGTACTACCCAGTAACTGGCACCTGGGTATTGATCCCAATTATGTAGTGCAGGACCAATTCGAAAATATCGGCGCGGACTGGTACAAGCCCAGCGACCACACCAAAGGCAAGATTCTGCGTTTTGACGGTCTCGAAAAAACCGATGGGAAAAAGTTTATTGAGTCCGAGATTAATTTATTGCTCGGCTCCTATATGCCCGTTAATGCCTCGGGCCAACTGGGCTTCCGTCGTATGGCCGGGGTGCTCGCCGACTCCGGCACAGTGGCAGCGATTGGTCCTGACGATGTCAAAAGCCTCGGCGAACTTAAATATAGCCTGACGGGTCTGCGCAATGTATTTACTGTTCAGTGGAGCTGGTTCGAGCAGCCCGGATTCGACGGTAAATATTTGCGCTCCAATAACCTGATTGATGCAGATTCCATTGCCACCCACGGCGAAGCCAGGCAGCACACGCTGCAGTTTCGCGGGCTGCACAATTCCCGTCACACCTACACCACCATTAAAAACACTTTCGATGCGCTGCGGGATCGATTTGCTGGCCCTCCATTGAGCCTGCGCTTAGGGTTGCTCCCCAGTAAAAATGACCTCGAAGTTGGGGATATTGTGTGGGTCAGCCTGCCGCAAATCCGCGACCATTCCCAGGACGTGGCCAACGGCACCCTAGATCGCGCCATGGAGATCCAGCGCATCAGCATCGATCAGACCACCGAGGCTATCACCGCCGAGTTGTTTGGCAGCTACCAGCCCGCCAGCATGATTGCCGATCAGTCCGAAAGCACCAGTGCCGAATTGCCTGATAGCTGGTACGAGAGCGAAGGCACAGAGATGGCGGCTGCGGGACTCAACATCGATGCGGATGGCTTTTTGACGGCGGACGGCACCCTTATTGGCAGCACCGATAGCCGAGCGATTTATTACCATCTTGGGGATCTCACCATACCCGCAGGCCTGACGCTTTCCGTGCTCAACAATGTAGAGCTGCGGGTACGCGGTGTCCTGCAGATCGAGGGTTCACTGGCCGGTGTCCCCGGAAATACCGGCGTTGGTTTTTTGGGTTCCTGTCGCGGTGGTGACGGCAGCCTTTCCGGCACCTTCAATCAGTCCGGGTATATTTACCGCTCAAGCCGTGGTGATGTCATTGCCGGCCGCAATGAGGTAATGCCACCGCTTAATATCGAAAACTATGCCGGGTACCTCCTGGGAATTCCCGACGATATGCGCGGCAGCGGCGGTGCTGATGGCGGAGATAGTTATTACTACAACAGTGCCGACAACTTGTATGAGCGAGATGGCAGGGGCGGCAGTGGCGGTGCCGGTGGTGCGGGACTTGCCGTAGTAGCCCGAGGAATTGCCTTTGGGGTTTCCGGCAAAATTGATTCCTCCGGAGAGGATGCCAGTGCAGGCTCGGTAGGGATTCGCGGTGTGGCCGGCGGCAGCGGCGGTGGCGGCGCCCCGGGGGGCATTGTTCTTCTAGTGGATGGCACTGACAACCCTATGCCGGTGCTGACCAATAGCAAGGTTGTCACCTGTTACGGTGAGAGTCCCAGCAGCCCCGGCAACGCTGGCCTGGGCAGCACCTGTCTTGGCGCAAATGCAGTGCAGATTCTGTTTGTTCCCAAGTCCCGGGAACCCTACCCAGATCAGGAAGACCCGGCACTCGACCCGGATGTTGAAGCCGCGCAGGAAGCTGCTGCTGCCGCTCAGGCTGACGCCAATGCCGCGCTGGAAGATCTGGGAAATATCTCTGCAGATGGAATCCTGCACCCTACGGAAAAATTACAGGTAATACGGGAATACAGCCAACTGATTGCCCAGCAAGCCGGAATTGAAACTCAGGCAAGCGAATACGGGATTACTGATGAGAAAACGGATTACACGGCAGCCATTGACGCACTCACAAGCTATCTCGATGGGCTCAGCCCAACCTGGAGTGATGCCACCCAAAGCACGCCGATTAGCCGCAGTATCTGGGAGACTAATTGGGAATACGCCTACGAGATGCGCCAGGTATTACTGAATAAGATTTCAGAGCGGGCAGCAGAAGGGGCGCTACTGGCTGGGAAGGGCACCAACTTGCTCCCGGCAAGCCTGTCGGTTTTCTCAGGCTATGCGCTGCCGCCATTTCACGGCGGTACACGCTACAGCCTGTCAATCGCCACCGTCACCAGCCCACCCAATCCACGCTGCTTGCACGCCGATTTTACCGGCTCAACCGGTGAAGGAATGTGGTTCAATTTCCGGCACTACGATGGCCAGCGAGTCTTTAAGGTGGAAGAGGGTAAAACCTATATTATCTCCGCCTGGTCTCGCACATTGTCCCAAACAATTGATGTGCGCTTTGAATTGCGGGACGCAGATGACGGCTCCGTTAATTTTGGTTACTCCTCCTACCAAGCTTACGGCAATTCTTTTGAGACTCGAAAAG
This sequence comes from Microbulbifer sp. VAAF005, assembly GCF_030012985.1. Lineage (NCBI taxonomy): Bacteria > Pseudomonadati > Pseudomonadota > Gammaproteobacteria > Cellvibrionales > Microbulbiferaceae > Microbulbifer > Microbulbifer sp. VAAF005. The sequence continues at coordinate 5,175,442 of NZ_CP120233.1, forward strand.
CCTGGACCGTCACGGCAACCGGCACTGGCTATTCTTATTTGCGCGTGGCTGCCATTAATTTAGATGCCGGGGAATATCTGCGTTTCGACTGTCTGATGATTGAGGAAGCGATAGGCAATCAAACAGAGCCCAGCGCTTATTCCAGGCCCAGCGGAAATTACACCGACCCCGAAACCGGAATGGTGTTTGACCAGCGCGGTCTGCCGCAAACTGTAGGGTCTATTCCCGCACTTCCAACCAGTAGTGATGTGCTGTCTGCGTCAGACAATGGCTCGTCCGCAAAAATCTCAATTGCTGCGCATTCGGTGCAATACGCTGGTTTCTCAATCAGTTATAACAGCGGCTCTATAACCGGGCTGGCTTTTTCTACCACTTACTACGTTTATGTTGATGACGCTGATTATTCAGGGGGTGGCGTTACCTACTATGTCACCACACAAATCTGGCAGCTCTCCGCTGGGATAGGAAGACGGACGGTAGGCACTATCACCACGCCTGCAGACGGCGGGAGCACGACAACCCCCACTAATCCCTGGTGCGTTGCTGCCGGCACCTGGCTGCGCGACGGTCTACTGGCGGACAACTGCCAGCCCGGCGACCTGATTGAATGCTGGGATGTGGGTGATCCCAATACCCACTTTGCACCGATTCAAGCCGTTAAACCCCAGGACAATGTGCCCTGCGTACAGCTGACGATGGAGAGCGGAGCGCAGGTTATATGCAGTCGGGAAACCCCGGTTACTGACCAGGCCGGGCGCGTCTACATGGCCCAGGATTGCGCTGGCGTTGAGCTGGGCACCATGCATAACCGCAACCCGCTGACCTGGGAAAAGGTCGTTAACGTTCAGTGCGCAGGCCTGCGCACCGTCTACAAAATCTCTGTCGGTGGAATTTCATTTGCCGCTGGCGTAGATCCGGAACACCGGGTAATCACCCACAATATTGATATAAAACCTTAGGAGGCGACATGCCCAGTTTTTCCGCTTTAGATGGTGTACCAAGTTTAGGTTCTTGGCAGTTTGCCTACACCATCGACGATGGCCATAGTGCTGGCACTATTGTGCGAGCAACCATTACTCAAAAAACAGAATCCGCAAACGCGGAAGCCCAGGCTGTGGCCGTGCTCAAGTGTGTTATTGCCGTAATCGATAGCCAGAACAATGTGCAGACCGATGCGGCTGGCGATGCTATGGATACGGTGTACGTCACCACCAAAACATTAACCACGGATGCCGGCCAGGCTGTGAGCGTTGCTGATGAGGCTGCTGACTTAGTGTCTAACTGTATTGTTGAAGTGGCGAACCGCCTCGCGGTGCATAGTTCTATAGCGTCTATGGCGATTCCGAGTGGGTGATGCAGGAAAACTATCCCTAGGGTGTTTTATGTAATGCATAGGATTTTTACATTAGTCTACTATTTAATAAAGTTCTATTAAGAAGAGCTTCTATTCTAGGTATGAAGTATCTATAAATTGCCTGAATAATTTCCACTATTTTTTAAACAGTTTAGATATCTTTCATGGATATTGTTTGGGGTTGATGTCAGGATTGCTGCAATATTAAGTTTTACGATCCAAGTCATAAGGTCTTTTATGCCAGAGATTCAAATCACTAGTGATGAGTACAACAAACACTTTCCGCAGGAGAAGAGAGAGAAGGCGTTGAGGCAAGCTTTGGATATCCGAAAATTTGAGGTGGAGCTGTATTGGAAAAGAGCAACCTATTTCTGGACATTTATTGGTGCTATATTCGCAGGTTATATAGCAATTCAGGTTTCTAAATCGGGCCTTAAACAAGATTTATCTGTAATTTTGTCCTGTCTTGGATTTGTCTTCTCGGTTGCGTGGTTTTGTGTTAATCGTGGAAGTAAACATTGGCAAGAAAACTGGGAAAAGCATGTTGACCTATTGGAGGATGATGTGATGGGCCCGCTTTATAAGGTGGTTTTGACTCGAAGTGAAACCAAAAGTTGGAAGTATCTTTTTCTAACCAGCCCGCACAGAAGCTGGAAGGACTGGTTATATAAAGGGCAGCACCTTATTTCCGGTCCTACAAAATTTTCAGTCTCCAAAATTAATCAAATTATAAGTTTGTATGTTGCTTTGATTTGGCTTGTCTTGATAAAATATGCTCTTCCAGAGTTCAATTTTTCAAGTGATTTTAATCCATTATATGTAACGGTTGTTTCAATTAGTGCAATTGCTAGTTTGCTGTTTATTATTCTTGGGCGCTCATATGGGGGAGGTTATTGGCATAATGGAACAATAAGAACGTCTATGATAATGAAAGAGTGATTTCTTTTGATTTCGAGTGATTTGAAAAATATGATTTTTCGCTCACAATACTTCGGACAGTTTTTCAGTATGAGTGAGCGGCTTTCTGCGAAAGCTAGGAAGCAATGGGGATTCTTTCATATTGCCTAGTGCCGACTTAGGCTTACGATAAAGTAGCTTTCCTGTATCTCAACCCTTATAGATTCAAACTACTATCACTCTAAATCTGTCCGAAGTATTGAGGTGCTATAAAAATGAGAAGATTCAGGGATGATATGGATTTCAATATATGGAGCTGGTGCCTTAGTATCAAGTGTGGGGGCTTGTTTCTTAGGTTTATTTTTGGTTCGTGATAAAGGCTGCTTGGTAACATAAGTAAGGTTGACATTTTGAACCTTAATTCTTATGTACTACGATTAAAGCAGTGAGTTCAATATGATGTTAGTTGATGGTATCTGAGTTAGATTAGAATATTTGAGGCTGGGATACCCCAAATATATGTAGTCTAAGTTATTGTTGTCATATGAAAAGCCGAGCAGAGCAGAGATTTAATCAAATATGTCTAAAAGTACATCAATAGAGCAGTGTGAAGATTTTCTCAAAAGGGAAAAAGAGTACAATCTAAAGAACAAAATTTGGCCGAGTGTGAATGTTGTTATCGATAGACTTCTGGAGCGCAGCCATGAAATGTCAGCAGTCTATGAAGAGTTAGCAAAGAAATATCCACTAGAAGTCACACATAAATTTCTTGATATTTTTCTGACCACGGTTGTATTTTGGAGTCCGAAAGAGGCCAATAAGCATAGAGAGCAGAAAAAACAATTAGGTAGGTTGAATGCAGAAATTGGGGAGCTGGCTAACAAGCTTGCTTCTTTGTTAAGCGAAAGGCGTGAGTTAAGTGATAGCTCGGACTTTAATGTCAGCTCGCATTTCTGTATTGTCAATGTTATCGATAATGCATCCAGACATAATGGTCACTATACTGGTTTTCTTAGAGGGCCATTACGGAGCTTAAAGGGTCAATATGATTTAAAATATTGGCCTAGCTTGTCTGAAGTTGTAAGCGAAATTAGCGTAGATGCTCATAGTGCAGAGGTTGCCCCAAGAAGCTCACAGACGATTGCTGCTATCTCTTCACAAAGGCCCTCAACTGCTGATTTTTTTAGGGCTCTCCTCGCGGCAATTGATGAAAATAGCACAGGTTTTGATCGCCAATTGCCAAAAGGTTTCAAATTAAGTGATTGTGCACTATCGATAATTGCCAACTGTGCGCTTGCTCTAGATCCAGAGGAGTTAACAGTTAGCTCTACTGTGAAAGGTATACGCCAACGCTTGAGGAATTCTAACTAAAGGCGTATGTTGTCGAACAGCTCTTCAAAAGGATAACATACTCCAATGACAATGATTGTCGCATTTCACCTTGGTTCATATGTGTTAGTTGCTGCGGATAAGCGAGAAACATACCAAGTGAATGGTGAGGTAGTTTCCATTATAAGTGATGAGATTCAGAAGTTGGTCCGGTGGCATGGTGGGGTGGCCACCGGGAGTGGTTATGTACCATTGCTGCATGATTTTAAGGAAAGGCTAGGTAACTCTGAAATTAAACACACTGATGAGATTGTTGGTATAGCGAAGGATTGTTCTCACAACCTCCCGTCTGACCAATTGTATTGGAAGAATTCAACAAATTGGCTTTTTACCTATCCTACCGATGGTCCACGAGGGCCAATTGTTAGGTTGGCCTTTATTAAGTCTGAATCTCCAGAAAATATCCGTATTCTTGAAAAGCACAAGTCTTTAATTTGGGCCAAGATGCCTGATTATGATGATCAATTATCAAGGCTGAACTTGTTACTTAGACCAGAGTCAGATTTATCTAATTTGGCTGATAGTATTTCTTACCATTTAGGCCTCCTGGCGCCGTTGTATTCTTATGTCGCAACTGTAAACTCTAGTGTTTCACCGCAATTTGAATGTTTCGTTCACTCTCCCGAGGTTAGTGGTATGGTATCAACTGCATAATGAAGCCTCTATAGAGCCACCTGAGCTACGTTTCGGCTAACCTCATTGTGCGGCATTAAGCTACAGGTTCTATTTTTACAATTAAGTGAAGCTATGAAAATCTTCTTCGATGTGGTAGATAAAACAGGCGACTATGAGGGGCGTTCTACTAGGCGTGAATTTTGGCTTTTCACTATATGGTACTGCTTGCTTTACTTTGCTTTTTTGGTCCTTGAAGAAGTGTTTTCCAATCTCAAGCCATACATATCCTCCTTGTATTTACTCTCATTTGTTGGGACTTATATATGCCTCAATAATCGCAGGTTACACGATAGTGGTAGGTCTGGATGGTGGCAGCTAATTAGCCTAATTCCCTTGGTAGGTTGGGCCTTCTATGTATATTTCATGGTCCAACCCAGCGACGACGACAACAAATACGGATCGAAAATACAGACAGATACACAGAAGCCTGTCGCTCAACAAGCCTGACCATTTGCTGCTGAGGGTGGCGCGCTTATGGTGCGCTTTTCTTGTAGGAGAAATAAAAAAACCTCGGGCCAAAGCGCGAGGTTTTGTATCTCACAGGAAGAGTAAGGCCTTACAGCTCTAAGAGGTCGTAGTCAGCCTTGGTTCTTAGAGCTGTAGCTTTGCCATCATTGATGAGCTTAATTGGACCTTGGCAATTAAGACCTAATGAATTTTCAGGATTGTGAGGAGCAACTGCAAAGAGGCGGTGCCGTGCTTGCAGGCAAAAGTCAGCGTGCTTCATGGTTCCGCTTGATGTGGCAGATTCCACGATAACTGAAGATTGAGAGAGTCCAACCTGGATTCGGTTTCTGGCTACGAAGAAGTGTCTCTGGGGTGATACACCTTCAGGGTGTTCTGACACCCAAAGGCCGCCGGCATCAAGTATTCGCATTGCCAGCTTGTAGTTAGCTCGGGGGTTTGCAGTGTGTAGACCGTGGGCAAGCACGGCGATAGTGCCACCACCAACAGCCAGGGCGCCTTCATGGGCTGCGGCATCGATCCCTAGTGCCAAACCGCTGACAACGACATTCCCTTTTGATACCGCGTAACCGGCAATTCTCCGGGCAATCTCCAGTCCATTCGTAGAGGCATCACGAGAGCCCACGATAGCTATGCCAGGCTTGGAGAGAAGGTCAACATTCCCGCGCGCATACAAGACCGCAGGAGGGCTAGGGGCATCCTCTAATCCCAGTGGGTATCTTTGGTCACCGCGCCGAATCTCAACTATATCCATTATTGACCGTTTTACATAAAGCTAGAACCAAAACTACATCAGCACCGGCCTCTCTGAGCAGCTCCGCAGCCACTTTCAGAGAATTCCCACTGGTAGTTACATCGTCCAATAATACCACTTTATCACCTGGGGTAATGCGGTTAACTGCCGTCAGGGTTTCTCTGTGCATGTTTGGGGACCGCGAGCCGCCTTTATGTAAGGGGTCGATGGACCTGACTCTCTGCAGTAGGTTTCCGCTGTTCTTGATATAGAACGCACCCTGGAGCACTCGAAACATGTGAGTAAAGCCTTTATGGGCTTTTCCCTGGGTGGAGGAGGGGACGGTGGCAACACTAAACACTGCGCCTGCAGGAAATATTGATGCGAGCCTGGCTTTAACATGCTCCGAAAAGAATCGGATAGCCTCCGGGTCTCCCTGCTTAAACTTGATAAGCTGCACGCTTGTGCCAGTATGTTGTGGGTTTTTGCCACCTCGATACGGGTGGTAATCAAATAAATATTCTACCTGCACGATTAAATCCCTTAACAACTTTTGCTTCCGGCTGCAAATATACAGATGAAGTTCACAGTATGAAAACTGGATTATATTTGATTAGTCGTGAGCGATAACCACAGCACTAGCTCTTGCAAGCCCTCAGGATGCCACTAGGCACCGGACATCTACTGTATATCCTGGCTCCCTGAGCACGCCAATGTGGGCGCCACCTTCTTTTTGATATCGATACTGTATATGCATACAGTATTTTGATAGATTGCCCCTGTGTCGACGGAAAGAAGGAGTTGAACCATGACATTCATAGAGGTTGAAGCCGAGATACGCGCTTGCTTGAACACTATTGATATGACCGCAGACACTGCCGACCCGAAGCTTAGGGATATGTTAAAGGTCCAGGTGAACAACCTGGATGCGGCAACCAATGCCCTTGTAGATGAACTGAACACCCTCAACGAGAAACAGGCCCGGCTGAAAGAGTTGCTGAAGTAGCAGACCATGAATAGTGACACCCCTGTACGGCCTGGAGGCGGGTGGTTAAGGTACCTATTTGGTGCCGTCGTACAAGGTGGCAAAAAGCACTGATTGCATGTCCAGCTTGCATAAGGGGTAACTATCGATGTCTAATACCCGCAGTGCGGGGTAATACGCTGGATTTATATACAGTAGTTACCCCTGAAAATGGTGTAAGCGGTTGATTTTGAAGGGGTGAGCCAAACCTTGTGGCTCCTGAGGTCGCGGGTTCGATCCCCGTCGGCCACCCCAGATTCTTCCTTGTTTATCAAGGACTTAAAACCCCGCCGAGTGCGGGGTTTTTTAGTTTTGGGCCTCGGTGTACGAATTCAGTGTACTAATTTCTGCCTCAATCTATGTTGAGGTTTGAATTTGGCCGGTCATGAGTCATGCCCATTTGGCGGTAAAAATTCCCCCCTATTGAAATCACTAAGAAGTAGCTTGGAGCTGTAATGAAGTATCTGCTGTGCGTATTTTTCTTAACCTGTTCTGCCTTCGCCTCTGCGGCTGGGGACTCAAACTTTTCATTAGGTTTGGGTGGGGATCATGGTGGGCTCGGGGCAAAGTACGCAATTAACCGAGATGAAGATAAATACTTTGCCACTTTGGGTTTATTGGGTTACTCAGAACATGCCGGTTGGACCGAAGGTTATGGTATTGGTTGGGAGCGCTTAGTGTCTTCCGATCGCCACTCTGTGGGAACATTTCTGGGGACTGTTGGTTACGATAGTGGAGGTAGAGTCTCGACTCGTTATCACGGGATTTCCTTACTCTATAACTACTATTTTTCAGGGTTTTCTGATTCCTCCTGGGTGATAGGTGGCGATATTTATGGCGGTGTTAGCGAAGATGATGACTTGAACTTTGATGATGAGCTATATGGTATTAAGTTGAAGTTTGCTTATCAGTGGTAGAGCAGGTTTTTTGTTGTAAGGGCAAGCTTGCTTGCCCTTTAGGTTGCTTTAAATCTACCGGGCTTGCAATTAATTTATGTATAAATCATAAACTAATTTAGTTGTGGTTTGTTAGGTTAAGTATTTCCTCGATTTTTTCGAAAACCCCGCTGAAATTGGTGAATACACCAGTAAAGTCGCCCTTTTTGGTTCCTTCTATCAGGTAGTCGCAGAGTTTATTTTTATTTAATTTTTTCTTAGTGGTGAATCCTCCATAGCCATCTGGTGATGAGTTCTCGGTGTAAAATTCGTCCATTTGAATATTTGGAGGCAAGGTAAGAAGGTTCTCGATTCCTTTCGTCATGGTATTGTTAGTATCTATGAGAGGCATTGTCCTAACGTAAATTCTATTTCCGTTAAGCTCATTTTTATTTGTGTCATTATCATAAAGCAGTACAAGTGGTCGGTTTATTGCTTCTGGATTTGACTGCGCAAAAAGGAATGTTTGGTTGAGAGCTGAATCGCCAGTAAATTCTGGGCTTCCATTTTTGTTAACTCTTCCAACCCATTGGATCTCGCTTCCTTGTAGGTTAAAGTCTAAAGCGCTTGCTGCGGCTCTAATATATTTCTCATCAGTTATGCCTTCAACGAGTATAAGTGGGGATCCGCCGGTAAGTTCCTCAGGTAACTCAAAGGCGCCTTGAATAGCTTCTTTAGCAGACCACCCATAAAATGATGGCTCGGGTAGAACTTCAATTTCTCCGTCGGCGTTGTGGTCTAGAACTATTATTTTATCATCCGCTCTATTGTGATTGTGGATTATGAATGGGGAGTGCGTTGCCACAATCAATTGGGAATTATCTTTTTTATTTTTTAAGTCAAGGATCGATTTGTAGAAATCAAGTATTTTTATCTGCCAGCTTGGGTGAAGACTTATTTCAGGCTCGTCTATTATGGATAGAGTTCCATTGTTGGGATCGATATCCTTTAAGAAAAACCCCCACGAAAAACTATCTGTTTTTCACCTGAGCTTAAATTTTCAATGAAGCATTTTTTTCCATTGTCTATGAATACTACCTTCTTTCTATTGTTTATATTTTCAATGCCATCATATCGTTTGGTTGGGAACATTCGAGAAAATGCTGATTGAAATCGGCCTATCCTTTTGCCAACGATATTTTCTGGAACAGGCTTTCCTGCGTTCTCTTTTGCCCATTTGGCAAGGTCGGAGTTGTCCAGGGTTTCTATATCGATTAATAGTTGTGTGATTTCTGTTGCGGTCTCAGCGCTAGTAGTTTGGCTTGTTAAAGTTTCGTCTATATTTTTGGAGGTTACGTTCGTGATATTTTTGGGGTTGAAGTTGATCTCAACATTTGAGTAGAGTAAGCGAGTTAAAGTCCTAAACTCAGATCCTAAGATATAAGCTTTTGGAATTTTTATTTCTTTTCCATTTACTGATCCCGTAACTGTTACATTAGATGGCCAGTCTTTATTATCTTGAGGAGCTATAGCGATTTCAATATCGGGGGAAAGTTGCCCTTCTTCGAGAAGAGGGTCCGTCACATTCTCTTCGATAAAAGCTAATTGCTGAGTTGTGAGCGATACTCCATAAGAAGTGCCTTCAGTTTTGTCAAATGATTCCCTGCGTAGTTTTGAAAGGTTATATATTGCGTTGAGGATTGTAGTTTTTCCCGTTCCATTTTCCCCAGCTATGAATATGGTTGATGCTGAAGTTCCATTCGACCTGAAGTCTAGCTCTAAATTGCCAAGTATCTTGTTATTTTTAAATTTTAAGTAATTTAATCTCATCTATTCAAGCCCTACTATCCTTGGTTAATAAATAAATTTTATTTAGAAAGTTAATCGATGTAGATGTTCGAGAGAAAGTGTATTGAATTAAATGTTCATATTTGCAGTATTTAACGGTTAGTTTGGTGGATGTCTAACAGTTGTTTTCGAGTATTTGATGAGTTGGGTTGATTAGAATTTATCCCTTGCTCCTTGGCGGTTTAGCGTAAATTTTTCTAATTTGTCGTTATAATACAATTTATCCGTTTTATAGGCATCTATTTTTAATAAGTTGAGCAAGAGGTGGAATTGTTGTTTTTTGGGGGTTAGTTATCTCTTGCCGAGTCTAAGCTGGTAACTCGATCTGCCGTACGATTATACCTCTCCGCCATAGATCTTGTTTTGTGCCCAGTAAATTTTTGAACATCCCCATCAAAGTCACTAGCCGCTTTGATCTTCAAATCGTGAAAGCGAAAGCGTTGTTTGATTGCCCCAGCAGCTAGCGCTGCTCGTTGTTCCCTTTGCCAAATAGCATTGAACCCGGTGCGGGTGTAGGCGCGGCCTACGCGGCTGCGGATGATATGGGTGGTTTGGATTTGTGCTTCGGTGTTAGTGGCTACTGCGCGATCAACGGCTTCTTTGAGGGCTGAGCTCCATAGCTTTAGTTGGGCTTTGCCTGTTTTGGCTTGCACAATAAGTAGGCCATCTTCTTGGATGTCTGCACGGGTGAGGGCGAGTACATCCTGTTGTCTGGCAGCACACAAATAGCTGATTTCCATAGCACACTGGTGCATCACATGGCCGCGATCACCCAGCCATTGCCAAAAGGTTTGGTATTCCCAGTCTTCTACGTAGCGCCCGCCGGGCTTTACTTTAATTGTTTTTACTACTGCTGTGGGGTCTTCAATCTTAACGAAGCCCCTGGCTTTGCCCCATTTCATCACAATGCCTAGAAAGGTTCGCTCTCTATTGGCTGAGGTGGGGTACTCAGCGCCGCGCGCATCCATAAACATTTGCACTAGCGGGGAGGTGATATTGTCTGGTTCCATCTCCCCAAATACCGCGAGAACACGCTGGCTGTAGCGATGGTAGTCTTTTTGAGTCTGCGGTTTTATATGTTTGGTGTACTGGGGGGAGGCGAAGTAGAGCTCTACTAAATCCGCGAAGGTAAAGGTCTTTTGCACTAGACCGGCTAGGTATTTCTCATAGGCAACCCAGACTTCAGCCTGGGAGGCGTCGTGGCCGGCAATATGCTTGGTTGGCTCACCATGCTTGCGAAACCGGTAACCGTTTTTATACCTGGCCACATGTGGTGGCATCCATGCATTTTCGGGGTTGCGCCTTCTGCCCATTAGCTTGCTGCTCCAAGGTTAAAGCCTGGGGGTAGGTTAACACCGGCTAAGTCAGGTTTTGAGGTTCCTCGGGCCAGAATGGCTTGATTAACCATTTCCCAGGTGAGTGCAGGGGATCGGTCCTTTTTCAGCACATAGGGGATTCGATTGGCATCGAGAATGCGCTTTTGCTCCTCGGCATTTTCGGCGCCAGCGCCTGTTAGTCGGGCTATCTCATGCTTGGTTAGCAAGTTACCCATCGCACATCCCTCGCGTAGTTGTCTTCTACCTAAAAAGCCCGCACTTGGCGGGCTGAGAAAACTGTTTTTAATTGAGATCAAGCGTATTGCGGTTCTGCCTTGGGTTTTGATTCTGGGTGAGGGCAGTCTTTGGGTTTCTCTTCAATAATTTTCTTATCGACTGTGCGATAAATTTTTGCCTTGTCGGTTTTTTTATCGAATATCTGCGCCCAGTGGGTAAACAGGTCATTCTGAGCGATGCGCTGTATTTCTTCGAAGGCCTCCTCTTCAGTGGCGTAGGAGCGCTTGAAATTTTTAATACCGCCCATCGATAGGTTGTAGGTACCAGTAAGTATTGTGCGTCCTCGGTGAAAAGAGCACGAGGAACGGTTACGCCATAATGGAGGTCGCCTGCATCTTGATGCGGGCTTATGGCCAGGGCTTGTTCGAATGAGGGTGGCCGCCACAGCGTTCACCCGTGATTTTGGTGGCTAAATGACAGTCCTTGGCAATATTGCCAAGAATCCCATGCACAAGGGTTATGAGGAGGCAGAGGGCCGCGACCTCAGTGACATTAAATTGATAACGCGCACGGACCTGGGCAGCGTCCCTCATTGCGTAAAGTAGTGAGAGTCTTGAGGAGCGCGCCGATACTCCCGTACTAGCAACTAGCGGTGAACTCTACTCCATAACCCGCGAACCCATCGCTATCGACAATCTCATCATATTCTCCAGTATCCCACAAGAGATGGACCGGACTGTCGTATGTGTGATGGGATTTCTGTATACAGCATCCCGGTTAAAAATTCGAATATGGTAGATAGTACGTCCCGTGTTCCACGCTAGTCACAGCAGTCTCGCCAGCATAGCGGACATCAATGCCAACAGTATTGATGTCGACCGGGTATTAATGGATAAGCAAGGGGTGGCGACGCAGTACTCAACATTTGGTCCAATTTCCTGATTTTTGATATAGCCGATGAGAGCAGTGTAAAGGTTGCCTTGGAACCTGAAGTCGAAATTAAAAACAATACTACCCGGAATAGCGCGCAATATCGCTGAAGCATGATGTACACCTCAGAAGTCATAACGGTTGGTACCTTAGTGCTGGTCTAATAATGCATGATGTTATCAAGGTACTCTATTTGGACAGTTAGTAAGTTCAGATCTTGGAGGGAAAAATGGCTGAAGCGTTGAAGGGCTGGAGTTCAATTTGCGCCTGGATACTGTCGCGAAAGCCTGGGATACTAAAGGAATGGTAAAAACGCCAAAAGAACAATAAACTATGCTCTCGTCATGTTTCTTGAAGTTAATATTACTCAGAGTGGACTATGAGAAAGTTATCAATTTTCCTTCTATTTTTCTTAGCCTCTAATTTGGTGTTCGCTGGGTCCTGTGGTGCAAACTCTTGCTCGGCAAATGTCACGACTCTTTATCCGCATGGTAGTACAGAGAATATTAATATTGAGCTTGATGCTGATATGTCATCGCTGAATTGCACTCTAAATGAAGGTAGATTTATTACTTTGACAAAAGATAATGGTCTACACTCAGAGATCTATTCAATGATCTTATCAGCCGCTATCGCTCAAAAGTCCTTAAAATTTAGAGTTGAAGAAAACTCCTCTAACTGTGAGTTAATTTATACGCAGCTTATTTACTAATTAGTAGTGTAATTTGTTGCAGAAGGTCGCATAAAGCGGCCTTTTTTATTTCTATATTAATTTCAGCGGGGGTCATAGAATGGTTATTAATTCTGTGCAAGAAGGGCGAGTGCTGGATTACATCAATAACACTCGTGTGAATCACTTCTGGTCAAGTGCCGGCATGGTGGGTGCTGATTGATATTGCCGTGGGTGAGTTCAGTGTGATTGGTATTGATAGCGTATTCACAGTGTCTAAGGTATCTGCCACAGGACTAGATACGGGGGGACCTTTACTTGGGTGGCTTGTTCCAGTTCATTTGGCAAAAATGCAGGCACTTTCAGCTATTAGTAATATTGCCGGCGCTGTGACCTTTGTTGCTGAGAATACAGGTTCCAGTGTAAATAGCTTTGCAGTCATTTACTGGCATACCCGGCTCCATTAAATGCGAAGTGAACTATAGATCTGGACCAGATAGCCGTAGGGTGTGCATTTTGCAAATGGGCAGAGCTGCTACCTATGATGATGGTAGCGGCGGAGAGCCAATAGATTGCCGGGTGATCTTTGGGTAGGAGATTGAAAGTTTTGATGATGAGGAATGCCTGCAGGTGAGTTTACAGTTATGGGGGAGTGATTATGCTTGGTGGTGAGCGGCATGCGGTACGCAAGCATTCGCCGGATGAAGGGGTTGTTTGGCGGGCGTAAGCGGATGGATAGTCAATACGTGACAGTACGTCGGTTTTTAGCTATTTGAGAAAGTTTAATGGGGCGAAAAAAGGTACAGAAGTCTTATAAATCCAGAAGTCAGTCACCGCTTTCTCTATTTATGCATAAAAACCAGTAAGTTCTAGATAAACTAGAAAATAGTTCCCAAGGAGATGAGTACAGGCGATAATGTAGAATAGTAATTAAGCATAGTTTGAATGTACTTCAACTTGTAGATGGGGAAACAAATGAAAAAGTACTTGGTGGCAGTTTTGTTCTTTTTTTCTATGAATACATTTGCTGGTGAAGGATATCTTGCCTTGGGGGCTACAGTAACAAAGGTATCGGCAACTTCACAAAATAAAGACGCCTTTTGGGTATGGTATTCGTCAAATACAGATAATTGTTCGGGCAAAGTAAAATTCCAACTAGATAATGCCGGAACTGAGGGGGGTGTTTCAGCGAACTTTCACGCTAGCAACGACTGCTTTAGTTTCGGGTAAAAAAGTCGATGTTTATAGCTATACAGATGACACTGATTGTGTATCGGCAGTTTCAATAGATCTAAACCAATAGTGCCCTCGTGTAACTCACTGTTGAAGTCGGACAGATCTATGTGTTTGAGAGCATGACGCGGTTAGTGGTTTCTGATTAACAGGGAGGCGTTTAAATCCAAAACTTCTATTTTGATTTAAATGGTTCCTTTGTAATAAGGCTCTGCTGCACTATTAATACTTGACCCCACACAAGCGGGCTTTTTTATATCCGAGATTCTGGAAGTACCGCCCAATGAACCAGTGCATAACATTTGTCGATTCTGCTCTAAACAAGTTGAAACCCTATCCGGCTATGATTTCTCTTAGCCGGCAACACTGAATTCATGGGGCGGGAAAACTGCCGGTAATCCTTGTGGACGTTGCTATGAAACAAGCAAAAAAAGCATTCTCTAGCACTATCCACTGGCTGGATCTTTCTGTCGCGCAGGTAGTATATAGTCCTAGAATAGGGTATCTATGAACTACTAGATCAGACTATCTGGGTAAAGCGTACGAATTGAGTGCTCAAGAGTTTATGCCATTCTATAGCATATGAGATTTCAGAAGTATTAGGGCTAGAAATCATGTGAGTAGTGTTGGGAGCTAGTGCAGCAGAGTGAAGAGTTTGGTTGTTATTGCGTACCGGTATGAATAGCTCCAACTGCGCTTCAGCGCAGAGGCTCAAATGGCGTCAAGCGGTATTAGAATAGATTGCCTGGCGCGTGGAATAACTCGTGGGGCTACTTCCTTAAGGTAGTTTAAGTTATAGGGCGGCCATGGGCGTGAATAAAATACCGCAAGGAAATGTGCTTCCCCATTTTCACTCCCTTTGGGGTGTTAAGTGGATATTGCCTTTTCCAAGTTTTTATAAAATAATTTAGAGTAGTGAAAACACTGAGATATAAATAGGCTACTTTAAATCCAATTCTGCACATTCGTTTCAGGTGTGGGCTCTAGAAGCTCGAAGAAGATTTTTTAGTATCCTTTTTTTACGCAAGGATTATAATAATAGGATACTCTTGCTTTATAACATTAAATAGGAGAATTCATAAGTGAAAAAATTAGTATGCCTAGCATTGGTTAGTATATTTGTTTCTTCTGCAAATTGTTTGGCTGGTGCCGCAGAGGCAAAAATTGAAGAAGTTGCAGTATATGATAGTTACTCTCCGGACTTCGATATAAGAGTGAAGGCTACATGGACTGGAAGTGGGTCAAAAGATGCGGGGGTGACAGAATGGTTGCGTGTTAAACATTCTATCTTTGGGCACAACGGAGTAAATCGGATTCATTCACTAGTAACATCGGCTCTTGTTAGCGGAAAAACAGTATGGATTGGTTTTGATGACTCCACACTTAATGTAACAAATGTAAATTTGAAGGCGACCTCAAATTAGTGGGTTGACCAGGTGAAAATCCATTGAATCCAAGTCTTTTGAAGCTGTACTCTAAATCATGCACAGCATCAGGAGAGTCAAGGCGGCTAACAATGCTATCAAGCGTAGCATTAGATCAAAGAATCTAAAATTTTATATATATGGCTCTTTGAGTTTTTGGGGAGCTACTGTAATAAACGGTTAGTACAAAAGATATATTATAACGATGGATACCAAAACCCGCACAAGCGGGTTTTCTTATGTCCGAAATTCCTGGAACGACCGCCAGTGACCCAGCGCATAATAATCCATCGTGCCGATCTGAATAATTTGAAAAGCTATTTTGTTACAACCTCCCCCTCAGCGAGTAGTACTGAATACATTAAACGAGAAATTTGCCGGCAATCCTTGTGAACTTTGCCATGGGGCAAATCGAGCAGGGACTCTCGGACACTACCCTCTGACCGGATCTTGTTGTAGCAGTAGTGATTCATAGTGGGTGGGATATCTATGAGCTGCTGGACTGAGCTATTTTGGTAAAATGTACCAAATGAGGGCTGAGGAACTCAGAGCTATCCTATAGCGTATGGAGCTGCAGAAGCATATGGAGTATAAGCTGCACAAAAAGCGCTGGGAGCTAAAGCCGAAGAGTGAAGAGTTTGTCTGTTACTGCGGTACCGGCGACCACTCCGGAAAAGCTTCCCGTGTGGAAGCTAAAATGGCGTAAAGTGGTATTGGAATGAGTTACGCGGGGCTCCCTCGTCAAAGTTGTTTCGGGTCACGGTAGCCTTGAGTTAGAATACAATGCTGAAATGAATTGGCGCTCGCCCACTTTCGCTCCCCTCCCTTCGAGTGTTCAGTAGCAGCTGCTCCTTCAAAGGCTTCCCTAGCTAGTATAAAATTGCGAAATGATGAGTTTATTTTTTACCGTAAATTAAAAGAGAGTAAAATGAAAAAAATTGTATTGATCTTTTTTGCAGTGATTTTCCCAGCAATTTCTTTCGCGGAAACGGCAACTGTAACAGGGGAGATAGACAAAGTTAAATTTTTCAACGTCGGAACCGAAGGAGGTGTCTTTATATATATGGATAACCTGCCTAATGCGTGTAATCTTAGTGGTGGGCATCAGAGGGTTGCCATTACTAGCGATAACCCTTCACATAACGCAGTGTTGTCTGCTGTACTAGCAGCAAAAATGTCAATGAGTGAGGTTTCATTGACATACACGTTATCTTGTGATGCCAATTCTTTATCCTGGGACTTTAGTAATTTTCAAATAAACTGACAAACAATTATTTTATGACAATTTTTTCTAACCCGCACTAGCGGGTTTTTTTATGCCCAAAACCCCCAAGCATATCCTAATGATCCAAAGTAAATGAATCCGTGATGCCGCTTTAAACAGCCTGAAACCTTATCCGGCTATAACTTCCCTCCAGCGGGTAGAATTAATACACCTAGTGGGAAAAGCTGTCGGCAACCCTTATTTGTTTGACGGGTGAACAAACAGAACTCGAGCTTTCAGGTACTATCTACCGATTAGACCTTGCTATTGCGGTGTACTGCCGGGAGACATCTATGCACTGTCGGATCAGGATGTTGAGATCGTTCTATAAGATCGAGATCCCGGCGGTGCCTGTGAGGCTTTCGCACTATTCCAAGCCGATTTCTCCCTAGGTCAAGGTTGGCTTTTGGGTGAAGTGCGCCTGATCTCCAAGACCCAACAGTCCACTGAATGACACACTCCTGCACTAGCATTTAATTTCTACTAAATTGACTAGTGAATTGCAATAGGCTCAGAGATACCAATATCTGTTTTATTGATCTGCCAGGTGACTCTATACAAAAAATTAACCGGGATAAATTCTTTTAATCCTATAGGAAATCTAGTGGTTCAGATCGATGATACTGCTCTGGTGGGGCTCGATAAAAGGTTCAATTGGGGCCGCGTACACCGGGGCTGTCATCGGTAGGTCTCAAATAGGTTCGTAAAATGCGGTACATAAGTGTCTGCATGAGCTTTCGTAGGATGACACGGTAGACAACGTTAAGTGGGTATTGGGATGGAGCGATGGCACTACGTCACTAACGGCATCCGATAGTGACTTTTCTCTACCGGGTACCCGCGCTTGATCCACTTTTGAAGGCTAAGTGGCTGACTCCCTTCGATTTCCAGCAGAACACCTTGGTCATCAATGAAATGTGTATCCTGGGCAATGGTAAGCAGCCTAGAACCCGAAGGGCTCTAGCTGAGAATTGATCCCGTACTGAATTTTATCACGCATTTCAGGAAAAATCTGAAAGGGCCTTCACCTAGGATAACACTTCGGAGCCTTGACTTCCTGTAGCAGGGGTGAGCCGACCTAAATACCACATAGGAGAGTAAGTGCTAGATTCGATAAAGCTCACCGAGATTAGCCGTTACAAGGAGTTGAATATGCCTATGAGAGTGAAGATAGAGTAGCTGAAGTTGGTTTTGAGATTTGAGGTACCACAACTCTCCGTTGTGCATTGTTCATCTTCTCCCGATTCTATGAATTCCGTAAGCGCGAGCCTAGAGTTTTGAGCTTAAATATCGAGCCACACCATATACCCTCAAGAAAATCAAATAAATATTAGTATCTAACAATGTGAGTAGTTACAATGAGAAATTGTCTATCTACCAGTCAGCCTGGCCTCTCATCTTGTACGTATGCTATAAAAAGTGGTTAGAGAATAGTCTAAATACTGCCTGGGTATTGCTAAGTTTGAAGAGGTGTGAATATCAGTTATATCTAAAGCAGATATGTAATATTTTCTCTGTGCTAATTCACTTAACCAGCTGTTTTACTGTCATGGGGTAGACTTTGTCTATGGTAAATTTCTGCACATCAACGAATTTTATCTACACTTTTCAGTCACCTACTGAATAATTTGCTGCCCTCTTCTTTTACAACTGCTTGAGCAGGGGGAGCACAGTCCTGCTGTCTAGCTGCAGGCAAAGATCTAATCTACCTGATGTACTGGCGTATGATGTGATCTGTGCTTATTAAGTCATTGTCAAAAGGCTTCAGCTCTCCACTCATCTGAATAACGAGCACGAGCTATTTCCCGGTAGTATAGCTACTGTTGTTGGGGCCCCGATTCTTATGGAATCTCTGGCTTCATCCCGCTTCACCATAATAACTAGAATAGTTCTTTCTCGGTTTTCTACCGTTATGCTCTGATCCACAAACATCCATGAATATCTGTAGTAACGTGAGGTAATTTAATTGGGAGCTATTTCCCTGAATGTTGCTACGATGTGTTTGCTATAGGGTTAGTACATTGCAGTGATGTAAAGCACAATTTAGAAAAATATAGAGAGTAATTTTACATCGTTATTAAAAATGTTAACCGATTATGTTGATTGGTTGATAGTAGTTGAGCTAGCCATCGATTTACTTGGTACGGTCGGAAGGGAAAAAATTTTGGAGGGATGGGGGGCAGTGAAATACAATGCCTCGGATAGTTTTTGTTTGGTCATTCTTGAGGGCTGCATTTTTATTAGAATATTTTCGTAACTCGAAGATGCCCAAGGGGTTCGATAAATACTGATTGTTAATGTGTAAGTCTTACTTTAATAGGGTTTGGGCCTAAAAAGCTGTTTGAATTATTGTTGTAAGTTTTAAAATATGTAATGGATTTTGATTTTGAAAAAGCTGACTATAAACTCCCCTCTGCACAAGACTGTGTTGAAAAATTCTATCGCTGGTATCACTTTAATCTGCGCATCGGCATTGGTCCAAGCAGATACAATTAGTACAAAAATAGACTTAGGTGATCCGTTCCCCTTTAGGATGGAAGATGGAATTAAGCAGGAGATAAATTTAGATATTGGTTATCAATTCGATACCATTGAAGAAATTTGTATTAACACTGAAGTTAAAAATGGAAATGCTAGCTCAGCATTCTATTCAGCAGAAAGTGAACCTGCAGGGCCTTTCACTTTCCCACGTTTTGAGTCTGTTGCGCAAACACTCGCAATTAGCATGCCTAGCCCAACGCCGGAAAATCCAAACCCCGAACCACAGCTACAAAAAAGCATAAATTTCTGTGGGAATGGAAATAGTGTCTTGGCAAAGAATTTTCTCGATGGTGAGGGTAAATTTACATTCAATGTGTCCGGTGGTTATGTAGATTTCTGGGACTTTGAACTGGTTGTAGAGGGCGATGTCTCTGATACTCAGTTGGCGATTGTACTTGACGAATCTGCTGAATTTTTAGTTCCTTCCTACGGAGGAAGAGTTAATTATGATGCAAGTATTCGTAATTTAGATTCTACACAATCTCTGGTGACACTCGAACAGTGGAGTGTACTTAAATTTCCCAATGGAGATAACTTTCCCATCCATAAGTCACGGGATGTGATATTAAATTATTCTGAATCGAAGGGTTACACTCGAAATTATCTAAACATACCTGCTTGGTTTGAAGCTGGAGATTATGAGCTAATTTGGTATGTCACTGATCCAAGCACCGGCAGTCGAGTGAAAGATAGCCTGTATTTCACTAAAAGTGCCGACTAAGTTTTAAACTCTCAGCAGGCTGGGGCGCTTATGTGTCCCAGTTTTCCCTGTATCAAGCCACGGGCTTTGCATTAATAGGACTGAATTTAAAAACTGTCCAAAGTGTTGTTGTGCCTCATTATGTATCTAATGGAATATGATTTTGAAGAAGTTAACTAATAAATACCCTCATTGCCGGACTGTATTCAAAAACTCTATCGGTGGTATCACTTTAATCTGCGCATCGGCATCTGTACAGGCAGATATGATCAGTACCGAAGTAGATCTGGGTGAACCGTATCCTTTTATGATGGAGGATGGAATTACTCATGAGGTGCAGTTAGATGTTGGCTTTCAATTCAATAGTATTGAAAGGCTTTGTATCAATGCTGAAGTTAAAGGTGGAGATGCGGACTATGCAGTTTTTAAAGTGGAAAATGAATCCCCAGGCTACCCGCCTTTAGTTGGACAATGGATTTCGGTACCTTTGTACCCTTCCATTGTTCTCCCAACTCCAGAAAATCCCACCCCGAGTAAACAGGTGCAAAACTTCAATCATTGTATGGATGGAAGTAATGTGTTGCCAAAGAATCTTCTTGACGGAAAAGGCGAGATTAATTTCAGCGTATCTGGTGGCTATGTAGAGTTATGGAGCTTTAAATTACTTGTTGAAGGTGATGTCTCTGATACTCAGTTAAGAGTTGCAATTGATGAGTCTGTCGAGTTTTCAGTTCCTTTTTACGGAGGGAGAGTCAATTATGACGCAAGTATTCGTAATTTAGACTCCACACAATCTTTGGTGACACTCGAACAATGGAGTGTACTTAAATTTCCCAACGGAGATAATTATCCCATTCATAAGTCACGGGATGTAGTGTTAAATTATTCTGAGGCGAAGGATTACACTCGAAATTATCTAAACATACCTGCTTGGTTTGAAGCTGGAGATTATGAGCTAATTTGGTATGTCACTGATCCAAACACCGGTAGTCGAGTGAAAGATAGTCTGTATTTCACTAAAAGTGCTGAATAAGGTTTAAGATGTCGGCAGGTTGGGGCGTTTATGTGTCCCAGTTTTCCCTGTATCAAGCTGCGGGCTTTGCATTATTAGGACTGAATTTTAGAAACTGTCCAAAGTATTGTTGTGCCTCATAATGTATCTAATGGAATGTGATTTTGAAGAAGTTAACTAATAAATACCCCCATTGCGGGGCTGCATTGAAAAATTCTATCGGTGGTATCACTTTAATCTGCGCATCGGCACTGGCTCAGGCAGATACAATCAGCACAAAAATAGATCTGGGTGAGCCGTTCCCTTTCAGGGTGGAAGATGGAATTGAGTACGAGATAGATTTAGATGTTGGCTATCGATTCGATAGCATTGAAGAAGTTTGTATTAAAACTGAAGTTAAAGAAGGATTTGCCTCTGCGGCATTCTATCGTGTGGGAAGTGAACCTGTTCCAGGCTCTGAAAGTGTACAGTTAACGTTTGGAACTCCCATGGTTTATTTTGTCGATGCTCCAACTCCAGAAAATCCCGATCCGGCTCCACGGATGCAAAATATCAGCTTCTGTGAAGGTGAAAACAGTATTTCGGCGAATAACTTTCTTGATGGAGAAGGTAAATTTACGTTCTATGTGTCCGGTGGTTATGTGGATTTTTGGGACTTTGAGCTGATTATTGAAGGTGATCCCTCTGATGCTCAGCTGGCGATCGTGCTTGATGAATCTGCAGATTTTTCAGTTCCTTCCTACGGAGGAAGAGTCAATTATGATGCGAGTATTCGTAATTTAGACTCTTCGAAATCATTGGTTACATTTGAGCAATGGAGCGTACTCACTCTTCCCAACGGGGATAATTATCCCATCCATAAGTCACGGGATGTGGTATTAAATTATTCTGAGGCGAAAGATTATACTCGAAATTATCTAAACATACCTGCTTGGTTCGAAGCTGGAGATTATGAGCTAATTTGGTATATCACTGATCCAAGTACCGGGGTTCGGGTGAAAGATAGCCTGTATTTCACTAAAAGTGCCGACTAAGTTTTAATCTCCCGGCAGGCTGGGGTGCTTATGTGTCCCAGTTTTCCCCGTATCAAGTCACAGGTCTTGCATTACTAGGACTGAATTTTAAAAACTGTCCAAAGTATTGTTGTGCCTCATAATGTATCTAATGGAATGTGATTTTGAAAAAAATGAATGCAAGCTGCACTCTGCACAAGGCTGTGTTGAAAAAATCTATCGCTGGTGTCACCTTAGTATCTGCATCGGCATTGGTTCAAGCAGATACGATAAGTGCTAAAATAGATCTAGGTGAACCATACCCCTTTAAGATGGAGAGTGGAATTGATCACGAGGTGGAGTTAGATATCGGCTATAAGTTCGATTCTATCGAGAAAATTTGTATCAATACTGAGCCTAAAGATGGTGATGCCTCATGGGCAGGCTATGGGTTTAGAAGTGAAACAGTCGGGCCTGACGGTTTCTTAAACGAAGTTATGGAAATGTCGATGCTAACTTATTCAGTCGACCTTTCAACACCAGAAAACCCTGATCCCGTACCCCAAATTGGAGATGTCAATTTTTGTGAAAATGGGAATAGTTTTTTTGCAAATAACTTCCTTGATGGGGAGGGTCAGTTTAGACTCTTTGTGTCTGGTGGTTTTGTAGAGTTCTGGAATATTGAACTGGTTGTTGAGGGTGTTGTTTCCGACATTCAGCTGGCGATTGATATTGACGAATCTGCTGAGTTCAAAGTTCCTTCCTATGGAGGGAGAGTCAATTATGATGCAAGTATTCGTAATTTAGACTCTACGCAATCGTTAGTGACATTCGAACAATGGAGTGTCCTTAAATTCCCTAACGGTGATAATTACCCCATTCATAAATCACGGGATGTTGTGTTGAATTATTCTGAGGAAAAGGACTATACTCAAAATTATCTAAATATACCAGAGTGGTTTGAGGCTGGGGATTACGAGCTGACTTGGTATGTAACTGATCCGAGCACAGGAGCTCGGGTGAAAGATAGTTTGTATTTCACAAAAAGTACCGACTAAATTTTCTTTCTGAACTTCAAATCTAAGGATATTCTTGTAAAATTTTGCAGGTCCTTGGTTCTTAGCTGTAACTGGTCATCGTAAACCTGCCATCTCACTAAAACACGCCTATGGGGGGAAGTAGCTTTACTACGAACGTTATAAATTTTTCTGGTAGGCCGGGGAATTTTTGTGCTCCGGCTGTCCTTTCGGGGTATAGCACTCAGATAGAAGTGCGAGTGGTATGACTTTAGATAAAATGGATTACTTAAATCTGTCTACTGATATTATTTCACCATCATCTTTGGCTGTAGGTATTAGATTTTTATTTACGTTCTTTCTGAATTACTTACAATAGTACATCTATACTAGGTGTCAATTCCCTGGAATATTAGTAATAAATGCTGAGTACAGCGAATAAAATTTTTTATGTTTAAGGCTGGGCGCCTTCTAAGTGGCCTGCGAAAAAGTGTTTTTAGGTAATTCAATTATGGGTGTCCTATATGGTGTCTGTATATAAGTGATTTATATATAAATCTGTTAATGTTGATTTTGAGCGCTAATTTAATCAAGTCGGATATGTTGTTGATACTGAGGAGGCGGGTACGCTGCTGCATACCAAAATCTATTCAATATTTGGGTATTAACTTGGTTATGAATCATACCTTTTTTACATCGAGAATATACTTGCAACTACCTAGGTGCTTCTGGATGCCAACTTATTTGAATCTTATTAGTTATCTTTCTTCATATGCAGAGTAGGAAGTAAACTTTTTAAAGGGGGAGTTACTACGGCAAATTTGTCAGTTGATGGTAATATTTCAACCGTAACTTAATATTAAGTGTTAAAGAAATTTGATACGATATTATTTTTCGAAGAAAGTCGTTATGACTAGTGACTCAATGGTCTCTGTTTTTGATGGATGATGTAGGTTTAAAGCTACGGGAGAGAATCTGGGAATAACCCTAGTCAGCAAATGATAATTATTACTTGGCCAATTCTTCTGATGAAAGAGGCTTTAGCTTGAACGGACAGTCATTAGGCAATTTGGTATTTTTGTACCCATAAAGTTATCTGTTAAGTGCAAATTCAGCTTGATTTAAGGTCGCTATCAATGTTTAATGCCGGAAATTACGAGTGAGATATTAGTTTCATACTCAGATATTACGCTCGAAGTTGGAATAATCAGTTAAAAGTAGTGGAAAGAGTCGAATCTTGTAGGTTCTAGGGCTAACTCCTTATAGCTAATTTATATCCTTCTTGATTGATAAGAATATATAAGACCCGCATTTGGCGGGTTTTCTATTTTGGATTCTTAGATTTGTAATTTTGATAATGTGGATATTTTCGCTTAGGGAGGGGTATGAGCGATAACTTTATAGTTGCGGTTACAACTGCAAAAGAATCAGAGGATACGTTAAAATTCTTTATTGAAAAGAATCGTGAATATGGCGTTGATCATTTCTTTATTTTTTATGAGGGAGAGTTAAATAGAGATGCTTTTTGTGAGTATGATTCGTATGTAACATTTGTAGACTCTTTAGCATATTCTAAGAATGTTAGAAATTTAAATGCGCGACAGATTAGAAACATAAATTTCGTAAATAAGTATTTAGATTGGGCTGGACTTAAATGCTGGATTACGAATATTGACACCGATGAATTTTTACACTTAAAGAAATCGGACTTGCAAGGTGTATCGGCTCAAGCAATTAGGTTGGATGTTATTGAGCCTGTAGTTGGGCGTCCTGATTTATATAAGAAGGCTCTTAGCAAGGACGAGTTATCCCTTGCTGCTCTCCTTGGTTTTATAGAGGAGAAGAGCAATAAAGATTGGCTCAGGGGGCACCCGAGAGGGAAGCTTCTCTTTAGGCCAAATAAAGAGCTGGAGGCTCGTATCCATGTAATTGAAGGTGTTCCTCTATTGCGGTGTGGAATGCATATAATTCACAGGGAAGGGTATGACTTTGATTCTTTTAAAAGTAAATTTCTACGTCACGCTGAAACCGAGGCAACGCATACTCCTTCGCGTCAAAAAATTGTTGATCTTTTTCGCGCTTTTAAGGAAAAAGAGAATTTCAATAGAATTGTCCATGAGATTTTTCAGAATGAATTTCTTGAATGTGATGTGGAAAGAAAGGAGCAGTTAGGTTTGCTTTTCCCTTTGGGAGAGATAAGGAATGATAGTTCAATCTTAGAGTTTGAGGTTGAGCTTGATTCTTTCACAAAGGAAAATAAAGAATTTCGAGCAGATAGCCTGAGAGGGTTGGCCATTGCTTATGAGAGGCAGGGTGATATTGAAGCTGCATTAGAAGCTATGACGGGAGCTAAAGAGTTGCGTCCCAAAGGTCTTCTGATTAATAGAAAGATAAAGGAGTATGAGAATTTACTGGCAGCTGAGGGTTGATAGCTTAGCTATAAATTAACTGTTGCCGGTGTGGTCTTTTGAATGTTTTTGGTTTTGTCACTTAGGTAGAAATTGATTAAACCTAAAATACAGTTTTGACCGTGTCTCCGATTCTAAAAAGCCCGCGTTAAGCGGGCTGAAATTATGTTTGTTAAGGTTTAACGGAGCTTCTTCACTGCCTTAATCATAGATTCTGCTGATTGCTTCGGGCAGCTATTGGTTTTACACTCAATTACTTTCTTGTCGACAATGTTAAAAGTTCTCGCCTTGTCAGTTCTCTTATCGAATATTTGTGCCCATCGAGTAAAGGGGTCAGTATTAGCGATCTGTTCTATCTCCTTGTAGGCGTCCTCCTCATTATGAAACGATCGCTTAAAATCCTTTATTCCACCCATAAGTAGGTTGTAAGTACCGGTGAGCAGTGCGTATCTTTCCATGAGATTCTCCACATTTATAGATCTGGGGGTCGAGCCGGCAACCTTGGATAGTTACTGTTGGCCATGCACCTTAAGTTAACCCTAAATTTTATGTATGGGAGCTTAACCGGGATATTTTTTTGCTATGGGGCATAGCCTGCCTCATAGTTGTAGGGGGTTATATACGCCTGTTACTCATTGCATTAGTCGATTTATTTCTGATTGAATATTCATTCTAACTTTCCATTTCCTGCTTAAAAGATAGAGCCCCTGAGTTAAGGAGGTTAATACATATTTCCTTCGTGGGTGATGGGGGCGTTACCTAAATAATGAATGAGGCGGCGAAATTTTCCATTGTTGTGCGTTTGTGCTGAATATTTTAAAGCACATAGTTGCTCAATGAAGTGAGTACAATTACGGTGGGGTGCAAATTAATTTAAAGGGCTAAATGCAAGAGTGAATGACTATGTGAGTATACATGAGGAAATGTTGTTTTTTACCAAGAATTTTGCTAGTAAAATTCAATTTTATTTTCAGGTGTGTTAAAAATATTTAATCTAACATTTATATCATGATAAGAGTGGTGGTGTAGTGGTCTAATCCTTCCGGACACTTCGTTAAGATGGTAAAACTACCTAGCGAGGTGAAGTATGACAACAAAAGGTACACGCCGGAAATTCAAGCCGGAGTTCAAGAAAGACGCCGTAGCTCTTGTCTCAGAACAAGGGTATTCGATTTCCAAGGCCGCAGAGGCTGTAGGAACCACTGCTAACAATCTGCGACGCTGGATAAAGGAGCTGGAGCAGGAAGAGAGCGGAGTAAGGTTGGATTCGGGCGAACGAGCTGAACTGGATCAACTGCGACGTGAAGTAAAGCAATTGCGGATGGAGAAGGAAATCCTAAAAAAGGCCAGCGCCTTCTTTGCGAAAGAAATGAAATAAAGTACGAATTTATTAAAAAGCAGCAAGGTAGCTTTCCAGTTAGAGTGCTCTGCCGAGTAATGCAAGTAAATAAGAGCAGCTATTACGAATGGTGTCGTCGTAGTGATAGCCCAATAGATGGCCAGATTTGGCAACTATGCCATCGATTGAAGGCCTTATTTGCAGAATCTCGTGAGAGTCTCGGAAGCCGTCGGTTAATGAAGCTGTTGCGCAAAGAAGGCTTTGAAATTGGGCGTTATCGAGTCCGCAAACTCATGAAAAAGCTCGGCTTGGTAGTAAAACAGAAGAAGCGATTTACACTAACCACAAATAGCAAGCACCAACTGCCAGTTGCTGAGAATCTTCTAAATAGGGATTTCTCACCGAGTGCTAAAAATCAAGTTTGGACTACGGATATTACCTATATCTGGACTTTGCAGGGTTGGTTATACCTAGCAGTGGTAATTGATCTTTATTCACGCCGGATTGTTGGCTGGCACTTAGACCGCCAGATGGAGACGGCCCTGGCAAGTCGTGCACTGGTTATGGCTATCAATTTGCGCACCCCAACAAAAGGTCTGCTGCATCACTCTGATCGAGGTAGCCAGTATGCCAGCCATAGCTACCAAGCGCTACTAAAGCAGCATGGAATGGTGTGCTCAATGAGCCGCAAGGGAAATTGTTGGGACAATGCACCTACTGAGCGTTTTTTTAGTAGCCTGAAGCGGGAATGGTTAACAGGAAACCTCTATCCGACAAGGGAGGGTGCGATAACAGACGTGAGGGCCTATATTGCGTATTACAATTCACGCAGGATACATACAACACTGGGGGACGTAACCCCTATCGAATTTGAAAAATGTGCTTAGGAAAGTGTCCGGTTGGAGTTGACCACAACAGTGGGAATTGTAAGGCTTATTTTGATATTCTCTAAGTAATATGATGTTTAACAAGTGTTTTGTATGCGATATTAAAATGTACACAATGGCAGGAATATGTAGGTTCTATTTTTTTATTTGGCTTTTAGTTGTATCTGAGTAGTTATTTGTCTTTTAATATAAAGGGGAATTCTAAATGAACAACATACTCAAGGTCGTTACTTGTCTGGCTTTCTCAATGATCATTTATAGTCAGGTTTGGGCTATTGATATTCTTGCTCACAGGGGGGCATCTGGTGAGTACCCCCAGGGTACAGCCCTGGCTTTTGATATGGCATTAGAGCAGGGAGCAGATATCCTCGAGTTAGATATACATCTGTCGAAAGATCAATACATTATTATCAATCATGATGCAGACCTTAAAGAGAATACAGGTGTTGCGGATAAAATTGAAGATTTGACTTTGGGCGAAATTAAGGCCTTAGATGCTGGACACGAATTCTCCCCGGATAATGGCAGCACTTACCCGTTCCGTAATCAAGGGCATACACTCTTAACTTTGAATGAGCTGTTTGAACGCTACCCCAGCGCTATATTTAATATTGAAATCAAGCCAAATGATAAAGTGCTGTCGGAAATACTATGGCAAGTAATTGTTGATTATAGAATGGAACAGCAAGTCACGGTGGCTAGTCAGCATAACAAGGCTATGGGGCATTTTCGTGATATCAGCGGAGGATATATTAGGACTAGCGCAACTATTGGGGAACTTATAGAAGCGAGCCTTGCCTGGAGTTCGGGGTTTGGATGGGCTTTTAAACCGGATTTTGATGTTGCCCAATTACCATACAGTATCACGACGAAGCCTTATGTTCGTTTTTTTCAGAGTAAAGGTGTGGCGGTGGATCTTTGGACTGTTAACGACATGGAGGATATCGAGCGCAGTATATCGCTCGGTGTAGACGGGATTATTGGCGATTTTCCCGGGCGGGTCTACCAAGCACTTGAGAGTGCTGGTGAGCGTTAGCAATATTCACGAAACATCAAGATTTTCTTTATTGCTAACATTGACTCATTCAAGGCCGGCTTCGTGCTGGTTTTGTGTGAGAGGTTTAAATTCTAAATGGCTGGTTTTAGTCGGAGTATAGATGCTTAGTACCTGCGATTTGAAGCAACAATAATAAGGTGGGGTAACATCTGTACAGATTTAGTTAGTACTTTTTTGGTGCTATTGGGTTATTTTTGCAGCGTAATTGATTGACTCTAAACTGTACCATGGTGCAATAATGGCGGAGATGCTAGCTGATAACTAGTACGAAGGTTGTAATTGTGAAAAAATTGTGAATTTCTTGCATGAGATATATGTCTCAAAAGTGGTGGGAGACCAATTACATACAATTACATTGCTTCTAATTTTAGGTGATTATTTTTCACTCAATGTCATGGGTAGAGTAAATTCCACTCTGGCACCAATTTTTTACCCTGCATACTTATTGAATTTTGACTTTTAAGCCTCTAAAGCAAATCGAATTAATTCGATTTTGTGCGACAATTTCAAAAAATGTACTTAGAATGGCCCCACTGATAAATTGAGTCACAAATCTTCCTGCAGAATATCTTTATGTGACTTAATTCACAGGAGAAACTGCGTTTATTGAATAGGGATGAACAATGAACTCTTTACCTTCATCAGCTGCCGGCATGGGACTTAAAACCTTTGGTCAATCTGGTTCTGGTCGTTCAATAGTAGCTAATGACCAACTTCATCAAATGCTGGAGGGGTTTCAGGAGCTTAGCCGTGTACCTAGTAGCGATGGCTACCATGCCCTTGCATTGACTAATGCAGTAAATGGCTTAAGAGGAGCTGCCGCACCGGTTAATTCCTACTTAAAGAATGGAAGTGCAACTCGAAGGTGTATTGTTGGGGATGGTTTTGAGATTGAGTATGAATTAATCAATTACTATGGTGGACCGCAGACTGATGTTGTTATTCTTGATATTCGATTAGCAAGGCGTGAAGCGGAAAAGGAGCGGCGGGCTGCCCTTTGGGAGATTGAGTGGGAATCTAAAGATAGTGGTGGTAGCTGGTCAAGAAAAGAGGATCCAGCTATGTTTTTAAATACAAGCGGCAATGTAACAGGCAAGAAGGACTCTCCATTAAAAATTGGTATCAATGGATATTGTAAGGATTTAAATCATGCTGCTGAAATCTTACCATCCCATATTACTCGAGGTGATACTGTAGAATTAGAAAAATTGCAGGGTAAAGGTTATACCCTCTTTTACGTGCCACAAGATGGCACTGCAAAGGCAGGTTGGCG